>NZ_JBITGS010000005.1:0-65954 GCF_044457265.1 Streptomyces sp. NPDC050564
TGCAGATGTCGCAATCCACACCAGGCCAGAAGGCCCTCACCCATTTCAAGATCCCTCAGCCGAGACCTGCGTCACCAACCTCCATGGACAGAACACCTAGGGCCTGATCCAAACGACAGGCTCTAGCTGCACGCATGCCCACAGCCACGACCGCTGCGGCCGCACCCGGCGCCCGCATCACCCCGCGCCGCTGCGGGTGGGGCCGACGCCCCCGTAGCGCACAGGCCCACAGCCACGACCGCTGCGGTGGCCGCCGGCCGGACGACGAGGAAAGGCCCCGCGAAGTGTTTCCTTCGCGGGGCCCCCTTGCAGTTGGTGCGGGTCAGTTGTTGGCAGCCCCGTTGCCGAAGGCCGGGTTCAGAAGGCCGATGACGTTGGCAGTGTTGCCCACGACGTTGACGGGGACATGGACCGGGACCTGGACGACGTTGCCCGAGGCGACGCCCGGGGACGACACGGCCGCGCCCTCGGCACCCGAGTGGGCAGCCGCGGCACCGGCGGAAGCGCCCGCGGCGATACCGGCGACGGTGACGGCCAGGGCGGCCTTCTTGGCGATGTTCATGGGAAGCGTTCCTCCTGCGTGTACGGGTCCGACCCGGCCGCGGGTCGTACGCTGAGCAACGCTGAGGACACAACTGACGGCACGGGATGCCGTCCCGAAAGGCCCGTTCGGTTCAGTCGGGCGATGAGACGACAACCTGACCGGCCTCCCAGGGGACCCCTGGAAGGCCGGTGGTCATGATGGTTCCGGTACAGAACTCAGCGGTTGACGCCGAGGTTGCCGAAGGCCGGGTTGAGAACGCCGATGACGTTCACGCTGTTGCCGACCGCGTTCACGGGGACGTGCACCGGGGCCTGGATGAGGTTGCCCGAGACAACGCCCGGGGAGCCCTCGGCGCTGCCGCCCGCCCAGGCGCCGTTGGTGGCGGAGGCCATACCGGCACCGGCGGCGACCAGGCCACCCGCCACCATCGCGACAGCAGTGGCCTTCTTCAGGTTCTTCACTTCGAAACCCCTCCTTGCGATCACTGCGGCAAGTCGCCGCAGCACGCATTGGAGAACGGGCGAGATCCACAGAGGGTGCGCCATCCGGGGGACATACACCCGACGGTATGAATCTCATCCCGGAGTGGAACCCTCCGAATTGCCGCGCGCCGACATGCTCCGAGGAGTGCGCCAGAGCGCGGATCCGTCGCGTATCCGCTGGTGATCAGCCCGCCACTCCATGCCGTACGGCCCAGAGCGCGGCTTGGGTCCGGTCGGCGAGGTCGAGTTTCATCAGGATGTTCGAAACATGCGTCTTGACGGTCTTCTCGGAGAGGACGAGTGAGCGGGCGATCTCGCGGTTGGAGCGGCCGTCCGCGATCAGGCCGAGCACCTCGCGCTCCCGCTCGGTGAGCGAACCGCCCCTCCCTTGACCCGAGTTGGCCTCCTCCTGGGACAGCAGCGCGCCCGCGACCTCGGGCTGCAGCAGGATGTGCCCGGCGTGCACGGAGCGGATGGCGCCGGCCAGGGCGTCGGGGTCCACGTCCTTGTACACATACCCGGCGGCGCCCGCGCGCAGGGCCGGGACGACCGTGCGCTGCTCGGTGAAGCTGGTGACGATCAGCACGCGTGCGGGGTTGGCGAGTTCGCGGAGCTTGCGCAGCGCGTCGATGCCGTCCATGCCCGGCATCTTGACGTCCATGAGGACGACGTCGGGCTTCAACTCCTCGGCCCGGGCGACTCCTTCGGCGCCGTCGGACGCCTCTCCCACGACCTCGATGTCATCCTGAACTTCGAGGAAGGTGCGCAGGCCCCGGCGGACCACTTGATGGTCGTCGACGAGCAGCACCTTGATTGCGTCAGCCACCAGGGACCTCCATCTCTATCGTGGTGCCCTTGTCGGGCGCCGATTCCACGGTGAGTGTGCCGCCGACTCCGCTCGCCCGGTCACGCATCGACACGAGCCCGAGGTGGCGGCCCGCGCTGCGTATCGCGGTGGGTTCGAAGCCGCTGCCGTCGTCGGTGACGCGCAGCACGGCGCCCGGTCCACGCTTTTCCAGGGTCACGTCGACCTGGGCGGCGCCGGAGTGCCGCAGCGCGTTGTGCAGGGCCTCCTGGGCGACGCGCAGCATGGCCTCCTCCTGGGCGGCGGGCAGCGCCCGTACCCCGCGGCCGGCGAAGGTGACGCGCGCGGAGTGGGCGCGGTCGAGGACCTGGATGTGGGTGCGCAAGGTGGCGACCAGGCCGTCCTCGTCGAGGGCGGCGGGGCGCAACTCGACTACGGCCGCGCGCAGTTCGTCGGCGGCCTCCGCGGCGAGCGCCGCCACCTGCTGGAGCTCGCCCTTGGCGCGCGACGGGTCGCGGTCGACGAGGGCAGCGGCGGCCTGCGCGGTGAGACGCAGGGAGAACAGCTTCTGGCTGACCGCGTCGTGGAGTTCATGGGCGAGCCGGGAGCGCTCCTCGGCGATGGTCAGCTCGCGGCTGCGCTCGTACAGGCGGGCATTCGTCAGGGCGATCGCGGCGTGCTGGGCGAGGATCGTGAGCAGTTCCTCGTCGTCCTCGGTGAAGCCGCACCTGCCGTCCACTTTGGGGCAGTTCTTGTTCGCGAGGAAGAGCGCGCCGATGACCTCGTCGCCGTCGCGGATCGGCAGGCCCAGGAAGTCGGACATGTCGGGGTGAGCCGAGGGCCAGCCTTCGAAACGGGGGTCCTTGCGCACATCGGCCAGGCGCTCGGGGCGGGCCTCGTGCAGCATCGCGGCGAGGATGCCGTGCTGGCGCGGGAGGGGGCCGATGGCCTTCCACTGGGCGTCGCTGACGCCGTCGACGACGAACTGGGCGAAGCCGCCGTGGTCGTCGGGCACGCCGAGGGCCGCGTACTGCGCGTCGAGCAGCTCTCGGGCGGAGGCGACGATCGTCTTGAGGACGTCGCGCACTTCGAGATGCCTGCTCATGGCCAGTAGCGCGGAACTCACCGCGTACAGGCCCGACCGAGGTCCTTGGCTCATGACCCCAAAGTACCGGCGGGGTGTGACAACGCGTATCGGACCTGTGATGGCGGTCGCCTGGGCCTGCAGGACTAGGACGAAGGGCCCTGGATCATTGCGGCCCGCGGACGAGGCGGTGGGGCGGCCGGGTTCCTAGGTTGAAGACACCCGCCGGGAGCGGCGGTCACGGGACGAGGGGACGGACGTCATGCCGGTAGCGATCATCACGGGGGCTTCGAAGGGGCTGGGGCGGGCGCTCGGTGCGGCCCTGGCGGAGCGCGGCTGGGATCTGGTGCTCGATGCCAGAACGGCCGGGGTGCTGGAGGAGACGGCGGTGGCACTGTCCGGGTACGGGACGCGCGTGGAGGCGCTCCCCGGGGACGTCACGGACGCCGGGCACCGCGCCGAGCTGGTCGCGGCGGCCCGGAAGCTCGGTGGTGTCGACCTTCTGGTGAACAACGCGAGCGCGCTGGGGGCCGAGCCGCTGGTGCGTCTGGAGGAGCTGACCCTGGACGGCCTGCGGCAGGCCCTCGAGGTCAACGTCGTCGCCGTGCTGGGCCTGATCCAGGAGGCGCTGCCGCTGCTGCGGGCCGCTCGGGCGGGCACCGTCATCGACATCAGCTCGGACGCCGCCGCCGAGGCGTACCCGACGTGGGGCGGCTACGGAGCGTCGAAGGCGGCCCTCGACCACCTCTCGGCCGTGCTCGGCGAGGAGGAGCCCGGCCTTCGGGTCTGGGCGGTCGACCCCGGGGACATGGCCACGGACCTGTACACGGCGGCCGTACCGGACGACGACGATCCACGGCCGACGCCCGGCAGTGTGGTTCCGGCCTTTCTGCGGCTGCTGGACGAGCGCCCGGTCAGTGGTCGTTACGGCGCCCCGGCTCTGCTGGAGGAGCGATGACGACCGCGATGGGGGTCCCCACGCCCGAGCGCAATCGAGCGTGGGGGAGGGTGCCGGAGGAGCTGTCGGCGCGGGTGCCGGCCGAGCAGCGGGGGCCCGGGCTCGACCGGGACTCCGTACGGCTGCTGGTTTCGCGTGGCACCGAGGTGTCGCATCACGAGTTCGTGGAGCTGCCCCGGCAACTGAGGGCCGGGGATCTGCTCGTCGTCAACACCTCCACCACGCTGGCGGCCGCCGTCGACGGAAGGATCGGGCACGCGCGCGTGGTGGTGCATTTCTCCACGCGCGGCGATGACGGGCGGTGGGCCGTCGAGCTGCGGGATCCCGACGGAAGGGGAACCACGCGCGCGCGTGCGGGCGGGCCCGCGGGAACAGAGTTCCGCCTCCCCGGGGCCGTACGACTCGTACTGGAGGAGCCGCTGGCCTCGTGGAGCCCACGGCTGTGGTGGGCGCGGGTGTCGGACACGGACGTCCTGGGGCTGCTGCGGCGGCACGGGCGGCCCATTCGCTACTCCTATACACAGAGGGATCAGCCGCTGTCCGTGTACCAGACGGTGTTCGCGCTGCCGTCCGCCGACGGTGCGGGCAGCGCGGAGATGCCGAGCGCGGCGCGCCCCTTCACCGCGCGGATGGTGGCGGAGCTGGTGAGCCGGGGTGTGCAGTTCGCGCCGATCACGCTGCACACGGGGGTGGCGTCGGCGGAGGCCCATGAGCCGCCGTATCCGGAGCGGTACGAGGTGCCCGAGGCGTCGGCGCGGCTGATCAACGCGGCGAAGGCCGGTGGAGGCCGCATCATCGCCGTCGGTACGACGGCCGTGCGTGCCGTCGAGTCCGCGACGGGGCCCGACGGGGTGGTCCGGGCGGCGAAGGGCTGGACCGATCTCGTGGTGACCCCGGAGCGCGGGGTGCGGGTCGTCGACGGGCTGCTGACCGGGCTGCACGAGCCGGAGGCCTCGCATCTGCTGATGCTGGAGGCGATCGCGGGCGGGGCGGCGATCGACCGCAGCTACGACGAGGCACTGCGCGGGCTCTACCTGTGGCACGAGTTCGGGGACGTGCACCTCATCCTCCCGAGCGAGACCCCTCACTCTGAGCATTGCTCAAGCAACTGTTGGTGAGATTGGTTCACGACCGATGTGAGCCCGCACATAGGGCGCACATCACGTACGAACGGACATAGGAGATAAAGGGATCCCGTATGAGCGGGGCAGACGTGACAGTCTGCCCCGTTTTGCCCTTTCCGCGTCCACTACCCGGCTTCGTACGTCACACCTTTGCCACAGCATTTTGCGGCCGCTAAGAATTGCCTCCGTCGCTCAGCGCTGCGGGTTCCACCCCACGGCGCTTGTTCCGGAAACACTCTGTCCCCACCGGACCGAGAGCGATCTCCGCGCTATTCGAAGAGGTCCATCAGTCATGACCAAGAACATCACCACTCCTGGCCATAGTCCCAAGCTGACCAAGGCCCACAAGCTTTCGATCGCCGGTGTCGCGACCCTCGGTGCGGCCGCTCTCGCGTTCTCTCTGGTCCCGGGCAACTCCCAGACCACCACGACCGAGGCCCTCTCCACGGCCCAGGTCGCCTACAGCGAGCAGCCGATCAAGGACGTGAAGGCCCGCATCACGGACCAGCTGGCCGGCGCCGATCTGAAGGCCCAGGCCGTCGCGGCGAAGAAGAAGGCCGCTGACGACGCCGCTGCCGCCGCAACGAAGAAGGCGGCCGACGCTGCCGCCGCGAAGAAGGCCGCTGCTGAGGCTGCCGCGAAGAAGACCGCTGCCGAGGCCGCTGCGAAGAAGAAGGCCGAGGAAGCCCGCGCCAAGGTGCAGGCCGCGAGCCGCTCCGCGCAGCGCCCCACGATCCAGACCGTCGCCGTGAAGACCTACGCCAACAACCTCGACGGCTGGATCCGCGAGTCCCTCGACATCATGGCGAAGCACGGCATCCCGGGTTCGTACAACGGCCTGCACCGCAACATCATGCGCGAGTCCTCGGGCAACCCGAACGCCATCAACGACTGGGACATCAACGCCATCAACGGCATCCCGTCCAAGGGCCTGCTCCAGGTCATCCCGCCGACGTTCAACGCGTACCACGTGGCCGGCACCTCGTGGAACATCTACGACCCGGTCGCAAACATCACGGCCGCCGCCAACTACGCGGCCGACAAGTACGGCTCGATGGACAACGTCAACAGCGCGTACTGACGCCGAGGCGCGGAGCTCCGACACGTACGCCGAAGGGCGGCACCCCCGAGGGGGTGCCGCCCTTCCGCCATGCCTGAGCGATTACTTCCGCATGACCTCGGGCTCGTGGCGGCGCAGGAAGCGGGCCACGAAGAAGCCGCAGAGCACGCCGAGGACGATCAGGGCGATCATGTCCAGGGTCCAGGCCCCGGCCGTGTGGTCCCACAGCGGGTCCGTGCTGCTGGGGTCGTCCTGGTTCGGGAAGATGTTGTTGAAGTCCAGCGTGGTGCCGGAGGCGGCGACCGCCCAGCGGGCCGGCATCAGGTACGAGAACTGATTGACGCCAGGGGTGCCGTTCAGGATGAACAGGCAGCCCGTGAAGACGACCTGGACGATCGCGAACATGACCAGCAGCGGCATGGTCTTCTCGGCGGTCTTCACCAGCGAGGAGATGACCAGGCCGAACATCATCGACGCGAAGCCGAGGGCCATGATCGGGATGGTGAGCTCGACCTTGGGCAGGCTCTTCAGGATCAGGCCCTCGTCCGGGACCGTCCGGCTGCCGAAGCCGATCGCGCCGACCAGCGCGCCCTGCAGCACGGTCACCACACCGAGCACGATGACCTTGGACATCAGATACGCGGAACGCGACAGACCCGTCGCGCGCTCCCGTTCGTAGATGACCCGTTCCTTGATCAGCTCACGGACCGAGTTGGCGGCGCCCGCGAAGCACGCGCCGACCGCGAGGATCAGCAGCACCGTCGTCGCCGTGCCGTTCGCGACGTGCACGCCGGCCTTCGTGATGATCGGATTGACCAGCAGCGTCTTGTCCGAGTCGATGAGCAGGCTCACCGACCCGAGGACCGCCGGCAGGATCACCGTCAGCGCGAGGAAGCCCTTGTCGGAGGCGATCACCGAGACGTAGCGGCGGATCAGTGTCGTCAGCTGGGAACCCCAGCTCTGCGGCTTGGGCGGCTTGATCGCCTGCGGCGGCGGCATGTTCGCCGACTGCGGGGCGACCGCGTCGATGTCCGCGGCGTACATCTGGTAGTGCTGCGAGCCCTTCCAGCGGCCCGCCCAGTCGTAGTCGCGGTAGTTCTCGAAGGCGGAGAAGACGTCGGCCCAGGTCTCGTAGCCGAAGAAGTTCAGCGCCTCCTCCGGCGGGCCGAAGTAGGCGACGGAGCCGCCGGGCGCCATCACCAGGAGCTTGTCGCAGATCGCCAGCTCGGCCACGGAGTGCGTGACGACGAGGACCGTACGGCCGTCGTCGGCGAGGCCGCGCAGCAGCTGCATGACGTCGCGGTCCATGCCCGGGTCGAGGCCGGAGGTCGGCTCGTCCAGGAAGATCAGCGAGGGCTTGGTGAGCAGTTCCAGGGCCACGGAGACGCGCTTGCGCTGGCCACCGGAGAGGGAGGTGACCTTCTTCTCCTTGTGGATGTCCAGCTTCAGCTCGCGCAGCACCTCGTCTATGCGGGCCTCGCGCTCCTCGCCCGTGGTGTCCGCGGGGAAGCGCAGCTTGGCCGCGTACTTGAGGGCCTTCTTGACGGTCAGTTCCTTGTGCAGGATGTCGTCCTGCGGGACCAGACCGATGCGCTGGCGCAGCTCGGCGAACTGCTTGTACAGGTTCCGGTTGTCGTAGAGGACGTCACCCTGGTTGGCGGGGCGGTAGCCCGTGAGCGCCTTCAGGAGCGTCGACTTGCCGGAGCCCGACGGGCCGATGACCGCGATGAGCGACTTCTCGGGCACGCCGAAGGAGACGTCCTTGAGGATCTGCTTGCCGCCGTCGACCGTGACGGTCAGGTGGCGGGCCGAGAAGGAGACCTCACCGGTGTCGACGAACTCCTCGAGGCGGTCGCCGACCAGACGGAACGTCGAGTGACCGACGCCGACGATGTCGTTCGGGCCGAGCAGCGCCGAGCCGCCCTTGGCGATCGGCATACCGTTGACGTACGTGCCGTTGTGCGAGCCGAGGTCGCGGATCTCGAAGCGGCCGTCGGGCGTCGCGTGGAACTCGGCGTGGTGGCGCGAGACCTGGAGGTCCGAGACGACCAGCTCGTTCTCCAGCGCACGACCGATGCGCATCACACGGCCGAGCGAGAACTGGTGGAACGTGGTGGGGCTGCGGTCGCCGTAGACCGGCGGCGCCCCCGCGCCACCACCGGGTCCCTGCTGCGGCGGGATGTTCGCCGCCTGTTGCGGCTGCTGCCAGCCCTGCTCCGGGGCCTGCTGCTGCGGTGCCTGCTGGGCCCAGCCAGGGCTCGCGCCCTGCGCCGCGTACGGCTGCTGCTGAGGCTGGGCGACCGACGCCGCGGCGCCGGACACGTTCAGGCGCGGTCCGTCGGTCGCGTTGCCGAGGTGCACGGCCGAGCCGGGGCCGATCTCCATCTGGTGGATCCGCTGCCCCTGCACGAACGTGCCGTTGGTGCTGCCGTGGTCCTCGATGACCCAACTGCGGCCGCCCCAGCTGATCGTGGCGTGACGCCAGGAGACCCTGGCGTCGTCGAGCACGATGTCTCCCTGCGGATCACGTCCGAGGGTGTATGGCCTGGACGCATCGAGCGTCCAGGTCCGTCCATTCAATTCCAGTACGAGTTCCGGCACTCCATGCCCCACTGAGTTGTCCCCCGAGTTACCCCCATCACAGGGAGTCTAGGGATGTCGAACATCGTGGGGAACTATTTCAGTAGGAGCCCCCTGACCGAAAGTCGGGCCTTGTGAAGGATGCGTTCGGGCGGGTTGCCCGTTTCCGTTGACGGGGTTGAAACCGGCCCGGAGAGTGGTAATCCCACGCGAGGGGGGACATCCGCGGTGGATCGCCGCGGCGCGGATCGGGGGGTCTGACGATGAGTATCGAGACCGCGGACCACGGCGGGGCTGTCAGGAGTGTGCCCTGGGGGGACGTGCTGCTGTCCGCGATCGCCTCTGTGAGCTGGGCGTTGATCGGAATGGCGGGCACGGCCGCGCTCGGACTGCATCTGCTCGGGGCCGACGCGGCGGGCTCGCTCGGGCCGATGACCGCCGCGGTGGTGGCGCTTGGGGCCAATGGTGCGGTCAAGCCGTCCGGCGATGTGTCGGCCTTCGGCCTGAAAGGAGCGGAGGCGCACACGGCCATGCAGATCACGCCACTGGGTGTGGGGTTGGTCGGCGCACTCCTGATGTCCTGGTTCTTCTTACGGTCCTTGCGTGGGGCGGGAGTTGTGGTCGCGCCCTCCGAACTCCTCGCGCGCGCGGGCGCGGTGGTGCTGCTCTTCGTGGCGACGCTGGGCGGGCTCGCCTGGGCCGGTCACGACATCATCACGATCGACGGGAGCAAGCTCGGGCTCGACAAGGTCACCGGTGGCGGCGGACTCGGCGGCATCACGGACAAGCTCCCCGGCGGGCTCGGAGACCTCGGCGGGCTGCTGCCCGGCAAGATCGGCGATCTGGTGAACGCGAAGGCCGCCGTGGGATTCACGGTCGACACCGTGCCCACGCTGCTCGGGGGTGCGGCCTGGGCGGCCGGCATCCTGGTGATCGCCCTGCTGGCCTCCCGGCGTACGCCGCTGCCACGCGGCTGGGAGGCCGTGCACCGGGTGGTACGCCCCGCCGCCTCCGCGCTCGTCAGCGTGTTGCTGGTGGCAGTCCTGGCCGGGCTCGCGGCGGCCGCGTACGCCGCGATCGGCGACGCCCATCCCAAGCGGATCGCGGGCGCGGCCCTGCTCGGCGCGCCCAACGGCGTGTGGCTCGGCATCCCCATCGGCCTCTTCGTCCCCTGGGACGGCAAGGCCACGGGCGAGCTCGCCAAGCTGCTCCCCGACCCCCTGGACAAGCTACTGAGTGTCAATTCCGACCAGCCCGTCACGCTGGGCCGACTCGCCGAACTCGACGGCCGCGTGTGGCTGTTGGGGGTGGCGACCGCGATCATGATGCTGTTCGCGGGCGTCCTGGCCGCCGCGCGTACGCCATTTGTACGGGGGCCGGGTGCCGCCGTCGCGGGAGCTGCGGGTGCCACAGATGTACGGGGCGGGGGTGCCCTCGGCTTCGCGGGGCGCTGCGCTCTTCGTCTGGGGGTCGTGACGGCGCTGGCACTGCCGCTGCTCGCGTGGCTGACGGAGGTGTCCGCGGACGCCTCGCTGTCGGTGCTGGGCTTCGATGCGTTCGGCGCCGGGATCGAGTTGCACGGGCACCTGAGCATGGCGCTGCTGCTCGGCGCCGCGTGGGGTGCGGGGGCGGGGGCGGCGGGAGCGCTGCTGGCGTACGCGAGCGGGGCCGCGGGGCGACGGGCGGCGCCGCCGGCACTGGGTGACGCCGGGCGCTCGGTGCCCGCGGCCGAGTACCCCGTGCTCGCCGGGGAGCCCGGACCGTACAGCCCCCAGACCTCGTACCGTCCGCCGAATCCCGACACCAATCCGTATCTGCGACTGCCCGACGAGCTGCGGGAGCCGGACGTCGGGCGGCCGCCGGGAGGCGTGCGGCCGCCGGGAGGCAGCCGGCCGCCGGGGGCTTCGCCGCCGCGCGATGACGTGTACGGCGCGCCGACGGTGGTGGGGCCGATCGGACCCCAGCCGAAGCGGCGGCAACAGGCGCGGCCGCAGGAGGGGCCGCCGCCACCGCCGCCACCGCCTGACGGAGGGACGCCGCCGCCACGGAGGCCTCGTGGGAGCCGGTGACTCGAGGGGGCTGGTGACTCGAGGGGGCCGGTGACTCGAGGGGCCGGTGACAGGCCTCCCCCGGTGGTGGGTCGGGGCCGCGCGTCCGCGGCTGCGGGTGCGTGGGGCTTGCGGCACGATCTTTCGGCCCGGCAGGTACCCATCCGCTCGTCCGGCGTCCGAGGACGAGGCCGCTCAGGCCGACCCGGGGGGCTGGGGGCGGAGCCCCCAGGGACGGGACGGGTAGGGGCGGAGAGGGCGAGAAGACCCGGGCTTCGGGCCACCGGGCGGGCCTTCCGCCGACGTACGGTGGCCGCGTCGGCGGGCGTCACCCAGAGTTCACTGTCCGCAGGGCGGACCGCGCGGGCGCAGGGCACTGGGTGCCGGATACGGTGGGAGGCACCATGAGCGCTTCGCAGACCTCTGACGTCCCCACTCTCCTCGTCAAGATCTTCGGCAAGGACCGGCCCGGCATCACGGCCGGACTC
This sequence comes from Streptomyces sp. NPDC050564, assembly GCF_044457265.1. Lineage (NCBI taxonomy): Bacteria > Bacillati > Actinomycetota > Actinomycetes > Kitasatosporales > Streptomycetaceae > Streptomyces > Streptomyces sp. NPDC050564. The sequence continues at coordinate 11,174 of NZ_JBITGS010000005.1, forward strand.
TTCGACACCCTCGCCGCCTACTCCGTCGACGTGGTCGACATCGAGCAGGTCGTCACCCGTGGCCGGATCGTGCTGTGCGCGCTCGTGACCGAGCCGCCCGCCGGACTCGAGGGTGATCTGCGGGCCACCGTCCACAGCTGGGCGGAGTCGATGAAGATGCAGGCGGAGATCATCTCCGGCCTGGGCGACAACCGGCCGCGCGGACTCGGACGTTCGCTCGTCACCGTGCTCGGACACCCGCTCACCGCGGAGTCGACGGCGTCGATCGCCGCGCGGATCACGAAGACCGGCGGCAATATCGACCGTATCTTCCGGCTCGCCAAGTACCCGGTGACGGCGGTCGAGTTCGCCGTGTCCGGTACGGAGACCGAGGCGCTGCGCACCGCGCTGATGACCGAGGCCTCGGCACTCGGTGTCGACATCGCGGTGGTCGCGGCGGGGCTGCACCGGCGGGCCCAGCGTCTTGTGGTGATGGATGTGGACTCGACGCTCATCCAGGACGAGGTGATCGAGCTCTTCGCCGCGCACGCCGGCTGCGAGGCCGAGGTCGCCGAGGTGACGGCGGCCGCGATGCGCGGGGAGCTGGACTTCGAGCAGTCGCTGCACGCGCGCGTGGCCCTCCTGAAGGGGCTGGACGCCTCGGTGGTGCACAAGGTGCGCGAGGAGGTGCGGCTCACGCCGGGTGCGCGCACGTTGATCCGTACGCTGAAGCGGCTCGGCTTCCAAGTCGGTGTCGTCTCGGGCGGGTTCACTCAGGTCACCGATGACCTCAAGGAGCGGCTCGGGCTCGACTTCGCGCAGGCCAACACGCTGGAGATCGTCGACGGGAAGCTGACCGGCAGGGTCACCGGCGAGATCGTGGACCGCGCGGGCAAGGCGCGGCTGCTGCGCCGCTTCGCCGCCGAGGCGGGCGTACCGCTCGCCCAGACCGTGGCGATCGGCGACGGCGCCAATGACCTCGACATGCTCAACGCGGCGGGTCTCGGCGTCGCGTTCAACGCCAAGCCGGTCGTGCGCCAGGCCGCGCACACCGCGGTGAACTTCCCCTTCCTGGACACGGTGCTGTATCTGCTGGGTGTCACCCGCGAAGAGGTCGAGGCGGCGGACATGCACCTGGACGACCACTGAGCACAGATGCACAGATGGGGCCCGGCACCGCCTTGGTGCCGGGCCCCATCTCATAGACGCGGGTTACTCGTCCGGCGCCCAGTAGTCGATCAGCGTGGCCACTCCGGGCTCCAGGGACTTCCAGGAGCCGTCGAAGGAGAGCACCGCGAAGGCGGCGGTGGGGAATCCTCGGCTGTTCATCCGGGTGCGGGTGTCGCCCTCGGCCTGGCCGGCCAGGATCTCCGCGAGGCCGTGCACGCCCGGGTTGTGGCCGATCAGCACAACATTCTGCGCGTCGTCGGAGGTTTCGTTGAAAACGGCGATCAGCTCGCCGGGCGAGGCTTCGTAGAGCCGCTCCTCATAGACCGTTTTCGGCCGGTGCGGGAGCTCGTGGACGGCGAGCTTCCAGGTCTCGCGGGTCCGGGTCGCGGTGGAGCAGAGGGCCAGATCGACGGGGATGCCGGTGTCGGCCAGCTTGCGTCCGGCGACGGCGGCGTCCATGCGGCCCCGGTCGGCGAGCGGCCGCTCGTGATCGGACACCTGTGGCCAGTCGGCTTTCGCATGCCGGAAGAGAACAATCCTGCGGGGTTCTGCGACGCTCATGCGTCCCAGCTTCGCATGAAACAGGCCATGTGGCGCAGGGAGTTGGCGCGCTCCCCCGGCAGGGGTGACCGGGCAGTCCTGCATGGCCCGTCGGGGGAGCTCAGGGCGCCTGGTGCAGCATCGTGTGCTGGACGTGCTCGAAGACCTGGGTGATCGCCGGGTCGCCGCCCGCGGCGTGCGCGTCCACCGGGTTGAGTATCAGGAGCAGCAGGGTGACGAAGGCGAGCGTCGGCAGGGCGAGGGCCCACCAGGGCAGCCGGATGTCGACGCGGCCCGAGGTCGCCGGACGGGGCCGGGTGTACGTACGGGCCGACATGACGCCTCCGTGGCTTCGAGTGCTCGGTGGTCCGCGTCCTCGCGGCCACATCTCGAAGTTACGGAATGCGCAGCCCTCAACCCATCCGGTGATCCACCCACTTACCCCTGACACTCACCCCCTAGGGGATGGGGGGTTAGCCCTACCACCGGCGGCGGGCGGGCGGGTCAGGGTGAGGCGATCGTCGCGATGATGCCGATGATCACGGTGATGGCGAGGAACGTGCCGAAGACGAGCAGCATCTTCTTCTGGCCGTTCTGGGGGTTCGGTTCGAGCACTGGCATACGGCCAGTCTCGCACCCTTCGTCCGCCCCCTCAGGGGTGGGGTCGGTGCGCGGCCTCGTCCTCCACCGTGCGATTGCGGCCCGCCAGAATGCCCACCCCGATCTGCGGGATCATCAGCCCGGCCATGAGCGCGAGCGGCAGGCCCCAGCCGCCGCTGTGCTGGTAGAGCACGCCCACCAGCAGGGGGCCCGGGATCGAGAGGAGATAGCCGGTGCTCTGGGCGAACGCCGAGAGCTTGGCGACGCCCGCGCCGGTCCTGGCCCGCATGCCGACCATGGTGAGAGCCAACGGGAAGGCGCAGTTGGAGACGCCTAGCAGCAGGGCCCAGGCCCAGGCGCCGCTCGCCGGGGCGAAGTACAGGCCCGCGTATCCGGCGAGTCCGCAGGCGCCGAGCACGACCACGATCGGCCCCTGATGGGGCAGCCGCGTGGCGAGACGCGGGATGACGAAGGCCAGCGGCACGCCCATCACCATGGTGACCGCGAGAAGCAGTCCGGCGGTCCCGGCCGCGACTCCGGCGTCGCGGAAGATCTGCGCCATCCAGCCCATCGTGATGTACGCGGCGGTGGCCTGGAGACCGAAGAAGACGGCGAGCGCCCAGGCGGTACGGCTGCGGGTGATGCGCAGCCCGTCGGGCTCCTGTCGAGCGGGTGTGCCGGTCCCGGTACCGGGACTCCGGCCGCCGGCGCCGGTCCCGGCATCGGTACGCCGACCGGCGGCACCGTCCTCGGAATCGGCACCCCGCACGCGTACCAGCACCATCCACGGCGCCACGGCCGCCGCCGCGAGCCCCGCCCACACCGCGAGCCCGGACTTCCAGCTGCCGCCCAGGGCGTCGGTCATGGGCACGGTCACCGCGGCGGCGGCCGAGGTGCCGAGTGCGAGCGCCATCGAGTACAGGCCGGTCATGGAGCCGACCCGGTCCGGGAACCAGCGCTTGACGATCACCGGCATCAGGACGTTGCTGACGGCGATGCCCATGAGGGCGAGGGCACTGGCGGCCAGGAAGCCGGCCGTGTTCCCGGCGTACGGCCGGATCGCCAGGCCCGCCGTGATGGCGACCATGCCCGCGCAGACGACCGCGCCGGGCCCGAAGCGGCGGGCGAGCCGCGGCGCCATGACACCGAAGACGGCGAAGCAGAGCGGCGGTACGGAGGTGAGCAGTCCGGCGACGCTGCCGCTCATGCCGAGTCCTTCGCGCACTTCTTCGAGGAGGGCGCCGAGGCTGGTGATGGCCGGGCGCAGGTTGAGCGCGGTGAGGACGATGCCGACGACCACGAGTCGCGTCGTCCACGCGCGCGTGGACGACGACGGGGGCTCCACGCTCTCGGCGGAGCTGCGTATCGGTGTGGACGTCATCGTCCGGGTCTCCTCGCCAGTCATGTCGACCATCATAGAATCATGGGATGATTGGCTGTCCAATCCCCTTGCGTTAATCTCCGGAGCCTCCGGCCCGCGTGACCGACCACCCCGTGCCGCCCGTACGAAGGACCGCCATGCCGCTGAGCCACCCCCGCCGTTCGGCGCTGTCCGAGCAGGTCATCGCCGAACTGCGGAACCAGATCACCTCGGGCGAGTGGCCGGTGGGCTCCCGCATCCCCACCGAGCCCGAGCTGGTGGAGCAACTCGGCGTCGCCCGCAACACGGTCCGAGAGGCCGTCCGTGCCCTCGCCCACAACGGACTGCTCGACATCCGCCAGGGGTCCGGCACTTACGTCGTGGCGACCAGCGAGCTGGCGGGCGTGATGCACCGCCGCTTCGCGGACGCCGACCCGCGGCACATCGCCGAACTGCGCTCCACCTTGGAGTCGAGCGCCGCGAAGCTGGCCGCCGAGCGGCGCACCGAGCGCGATCTGAAGCAGCTGGACGCTCTCCTCGTGCGCCGGGAGGAAGCATGGGAGTCGGGCGACGCGGAGGCCTTCGTGACCGCCGACGCGACGTTCCACCTGGCGGTGGTGGGCGCGTCCCACAACGACGTCATGACGGCGATGTACGCGGACCTGGGGGAGGTGCTGCGTGACTGGCTGCGCGAGGACGTCGGCAAGGAGCTGACCCCGGAGACGTACATGGACCACGCCCGGCTCGTCGACGCGATCCGGGCGGGCGACGCGCAGGCAGCCGCGACGGAGGCCGCGGGCTATCCGTTCCTGTGCCGGCCGGGACGGCTCGGCGTGCAGGGCCCGGATCTCACCTCTGGTGGCTGATCCAGACCGAGCGGATCTCCTTCCAGCACCGGCCGGTGAGCCGCACCGTGGCGGCGGGCGCGGTGTCGACGAGGGTGCTGTCGGTGTCGAGGTCCCACCAGCGGGCGCACTCGATGTGCAGGCTGACCCGGTCGGTCTCCGGGTACGGGTTGTGGCAGTAGGCGACCACGCGGGAGCCGGTGACGCTGGTGCGGCACTCGGCGCCGAAGAGCTGAGGGCCAACGGGTTTTCCGGCCCCCACGCGCGCGTGAGGTGTGGCGTCGTACGGCAGAGCCATCACCAGAGCGACAGCGGCGAACACCGGGGCGAAGCGGCGGGACAGGCGCACAAGGGGACCTCCTCGGCCGTACGGCTGCGGGGCGGTGCGTACTCCCAGCGTGCGCGGTATGGGGGCCGGGCCGCCCGACCGGATGGGCCAAATGGGCGACGCCCCGGTCCCCGCACGCTGCGGGAAACGGGGCGTCGGCCTCGCGGAGGAAATCAGGCGCCGATGGCGTGCAGACCGCCGTCCACGTGAATGATCTCGCCCGTGGTCTTCGGGAACCAGTCACTCAAAAGAGCGACGACTCCGCGACCGGCCGGCTCCGGGTCCTTGAGGTCCCACTCCAGGGGCGCGCGGGAGTCCCACACCGCGGCGAGCTCGCTGAAGCCCGGGATGGACTTCGCGGCCATCGAGCCGATCGGGCCCGCCGAGATGAGGTTGGAGCGCACGTTCTGCTTGCCCAGGTCGCGGGCGAGGTAACGGTTGGTGGCCTCCAGTGCGGCCTTCGCCGGGCCCATCCAGTCGTACTGCGGCCAGGCGTACTGAGCGTCGAAGGTGAGGCCGACGACCGAGCCGCCGTTCTGCATCAGCGGCAGGCAGGCCATGGTCAGCGACTTCAGGGAGAACGCCGAGACGTGCATGGCCGTGGCCACCGACTCGAAGGGCGTGTTCAGGAAGTTGCCACCGAGGGCGTCCTGCGGTGCGAAGCCGATGGAGTGGACGACGCCGTCGAGGCTGCCCAACTCCTCACCGACGACGTCGGCCAGGCGGGCGAGGTGCTCGTCGTTGGTGACATCGAGCTCGATGACCTTGGTGGGCTTGGGAAGCTTCTTGGCGATGCGCTCGGTCAGCGTGGGCCGCGGGAACGCGGTCAGGATGATCTCGGCGCCCTGCTCCTGGGCCAGCTTGGCGGTGTGGAAGGCGATGGAGGACTCCATCAGCACACCGGTGATCAGGACGCGCTTGCCCTCGAGAATTCCGCTCATGGTGTTCAGTGACCCATTCCCAGTCCGCCGTCAACGGGGATGACGGCTCCAGTGATGTACGAGGCGTCGTCCGAGGCGAGGAACCGCACCGTCGCGGCGATCTCCTCGGGCTGCGCGTACCGGCCCAGCGGCACCTGCGACACGATGTTCGCACGCTGCTCGTCGTTGAGTGCCTGGGTCATGTCCGTGTCGACGAAACCGGGCGCGACGACGTTGAACGTGATGTTGCGCGAGCCCAGCTCCCGTGCGAGCGAGCGGGCGAAACCGACCAGGGCGGCCTTGGAGGCGGCGTAGTTCGCCTGCCCCGCCGAGCCGAGCAGCCCGACGACCGACGAGATGAGGACGACGCGGCCCTTCTTGGCGCGCAGCATGCCGCGGTTGGCGCGCTTGACGACGCGGAAGGCGCCGGTGAGGTTGGTGTCGATGACCGAGGTGAAGTCCTCCTCGGACATGCGCATCAGCAGCTGGTCCTTGGTGACGCCGGCGTTGGCGACGAGGACCTCGACCGGGCCGTGCTCGGCCTCGATCTCCTTGTAGGCCTGCTCCACCTGCTCGGTGTCGGTGATGTCGCACTTGACGGCGAGGAAGCCGGACGGCGGCTCACCGGAGCGGTATGTGATCGCGACCTTGTCGCCGGCATCGGCGAACGCGCGGGCGATGGCGAGGCCGATGCCCCGGTTGCCTCCGGTGACGAGAACCGAGCGGCTCAACGGATCACCCTTTCGATAGCGGAATGGAACCCCTGCAAGACAGGCGCCTTCATCGAAAACCTATCGGTCCGGTCCGCCGTGCGGAGAATCGGGCACCAACAGTGGGATCGGGGACTCGCTGTCGGATCCCTACAGAAAGCCGTGGTCGGTCGACCGAAAGTTGCGGCCTGCCCGGGAAAGGCGTGGCCGCCGGACCCGCCCGCGCGACATGATCGGACCCGACAGGCCACGACAGCAGGGAGACCTCGGTGCCTCATTCCATCGACGAAGCCTTCACGGCGCTACCGCTGCGCGCCCTGGCCGACGCCGCGCTCGCGCGGGCGCGGGCGCTGGGCGCCGAGCACGCGGACTTCCGCTTCGAGCGGGTGCGCAGCGCGGCCTGGCGGCTGCGGGACGCCAAGCCCGCCGGGTCGTCGGACACCACCGATCTGGGGTATGCGGTGCGGGTGGTGCACGGCGGGACCTGGGGGTTCGCGTCGGGCGTGGATCTGACGATGGACGCCGCGGCGAAGGTGGCGTCGCAGGCCGTGGCGATGGCGAAGCTGTCGGCCCAGGTGATCAAGGCGGCCGGGTCCGACGAGCGCGTGGAGCTGGCGGACGAGCCGGTGCACGCCGAGAAGTCGTGGATCTCCTCGTACGACATCGACCCGTTCTCCGTACCGGACGAGGAGAAGGCGGGGCTCCTCGCGGACTGGAGCGCTCGGCTGCTGGCGGCCGACGGAGTCAATCACGTCGACGCCTCGCTGCTGACCGTGCACGAGAACAAGTTCTACGCCGACACGGCCGGGACCGTGACCACGCAGCAGCGTGTGCGGCTGCACCCGCAGCTCACCGCCGTGTCCGTCGACGAGTCCAGCGGCGAGTTCGACTCGATGCGGACCCTCGCGCCGCCGGTCGGGCGCGGCTGGGAGTACCTGATGGGCACCGGCTGGGACTGGGAGTCCGAGCTCGGGCAGATCCCCGAGCTGCTGGCGGAGAAGATGCGGGCGCCGAGCGTCGAGTCGGGCGTGTACGACCTCGTCGTCGACCCTTCCAACCTGTGGCTGACCATCCACGAGTCCATCGGCCACGCCACCGAGCTGGACCGGGCGCTCGGTTACGAGGCTGCGTACGCCGGGACCTCCTTCGCCACCTTCGACCAGCTGGGCAAGCTGCGGTACGGCTCCGAGCTGATGAACGTCACCGGTGACCGGACCGCCGAGCACGGCCTCGCGACCATCGGCTACGACGACGAGGGGGTGGCAGGGCAGTCCTGGGACCTCGTCAAGGACGGGACGCTCGTCGGGTACCAGCTGGACCGGCGCATCGCGAAGCTGACCGGCTTCGAGCGGTCCAACGGGTGCGCGTACGCCGACTCCCCCGGGCATGTGCCCGTGCAGCGCATGGCCAATGTGTCCCTGCAGCCGGATCCGGCCGGGATGTCGACGGAGGATCTCATCGGGGGCGTCGACCGCGGCATCTACGTCGTCGGCGACCGGTCCTGGTCCATCGATATGCAGCGCTACAACTTCCAGTTCACCGGGCAGCGCTTCTTCAAGATCGAGAACGGCCGGATCACCGGTCAGCTGCGCGATGTCGCGTATCAGGCGACGACCACCGACTTCTGGGGTTCGATGGCCTCGGTGGGCGGCCCGCAGACGTATGTCCTGGGCGGTGCCTTCAACTGCGGCAAGGCCCAGCCGGGCCAGGTCGCGGCGGTCTCGCACGGCTGCCCGTCCGCCCTCTTCAAGGGTGTCAACATCCTCAACACCACGCAGGAGGCCGGTCGATGAGTGCTCGCACCAACAAGCCGCACGAGGTCGTCGAGCGCGCCCTCGAACTCTCCCGGGCCGACGGCTGCGTGGTGATCGCCGACGAGGAGTCGACCGCCAACCTGCGCTGGGCCGGCAACGCCCTGACCACGAACGGGGTCACGCGCGGGCGCACACTGACCGTGATCGCCACTGTCGACGGCCGCGAGGGCACGGCGTCCGGGGTCGTCTCGCGCTCGGCGGTGACCGCCGACGAGCTGGAGCCGCTGGTACGGGCCGCCGAGGCCGCCGCGCGCGGCGCCGGTCCCGCCGAGGACGCCCAGCCGCTGGTCACCGGTGTGCCGGAGTCTCCCGACTTCACGGACGCGCCCGCCGAGACCTCGTCCGCCGTCTTCGCGGACTTCGCGCCGGCGCTCGGCGAATCGTTCGCACGCGCGCGTGCCGGCGGCCGCGAGCTCTACGGCTTCGCCAACCACGAACTCGTCTCCAGCTATCTCGGTACGTCGACGGGGCTGCGGCTGCGGCACGACCAGCCCAAGGGCACGCTGGAGCTCAACGCGAAGTCGCCGGACCGTACGCGCTCGGCGTGGGCCGGGCGGTCCACGCGGGACTTCAAGGACGTCGACCCGGCGGCGCTGGACGCGGAGCTGGCGGTACGGCTCGGCTGGGCCGAGCGGCGCATCGACCTGCCCGCGGGACGCTACGAGACGCTGCTGCCGCCGACCGCCGTCGCGGACCTGCTGATCTACCAGATGTGGTCGGCGGCGGCCCGGGACGCGGCGGAGGGCCGGACGGTCTTCAGCAAGCCCGGTGGCGGCACTCGTATCGGCGAGAAGCTCACCGAGCTGCCGCTGACGCTGCGCAGCGACCCGAACGAGCCGGGCCTGGAAACCGCCCCGTTCGTTCTCGCGCACTCCTCGGGCGACGACGCCTCCGTGTTCGACAACGGGCTGCCGCTCATGGGCACCGAGTGGATCGGCGAGGGCGAGCTGAAGCACCTGTCGACCACTCGGCACAGCGCGGGCCTGACCGGGCTTCCGGTGACACCGTCGATCGGCAACCTCGTCCTGGACGGGGGCGCGGACCGCTCCCTGGAGGAGATGGTCGCCGCCACCGAGCGCGGCCTGCTGCTGACCTGCCTCTGGTACATCCGAGAAGTCGACCCGGCGACGCTGCTGCTGACCGGGCTGACCCGGGACGGCGTCTACCTCGTCGAGAACGGCCAGGTCATCGGCGAGGTGAACAACTTCCGGTTCAACGAGTCGCCGGTGGACCTGCTGGGCCGGGCCACGGAGGCGGGGCGGACGGAAAAGACGCTGCCGCGGGAGTGGAGCGACTGGTTCACTAGGGCTGCGATGCCGGCCCTGCGGGTGCCGGACTTCAATATGAGCTCTGTCAGTCAGGGCGTATAACCTCGTACCTGATTACGAGACCACTGAAGGAGATACGAGAACCGTGACGGACATCGTCGACGAGCTGAAGTGGCGGGGTCTGTTCGCCCTGTCCACTGACGAAGATGCTTTGCGCAAGGCGCTCGCGGACGGTCCCGTCACGTTCTATTGCGGCTTCGACCCGACCGCGGCCAGCCTGCACGTCGGCCACCTGGTGCAGGTCCTGACCATGCGCCGCCTTCAGCAGGCGGGCCTGCGCCCGCTCGCCCTGGTCGGCGGCGCGACGGGCCAGATCGGTGACCCGCGCCCGACGGCGGAGCGCACGCTGAACGACCCGGAGACCATCGCGAACTGGGTGACCCGGCTGCGCTCACAGATCGAGCCGTTCCTGACCTTCGAGGGCGAGAACGCCGCGGTCATGGTGAACAACCTCGACTGGACGGCCGGCCTGTCGGCCATCGAGTTCCTGCGGGACATCGGCAAGCACTTCCGCGTCAACAAGATGCTGACGAAGGACTCCGTGGCCCGGCGCCTGCAGTCCGAGGAAGGCATCAGCTACACGGAGTTCAGCTACCAGCTGCTGCAGGGCATGGACTTCCTGGAGCTGTACCGACGCTACGGCTGCACGCTGCAGCAGGGCGGCAGCGACCAGTGGGGCAACCTCACCGCAGGTCTCGATCTGATCCACCGCGTGGAGCCGCACGCCAATGTGCACGCGCTGGCGACGCCGCTGATGACCAAGGCGGACGGCACCAAGTTCGGCAAGACCGAAGGCGGCGCCATCTGGCTCGACCCCGAGATGACGACGCCGTACGCGTTCTACCAGTTCTGGCTGAACGTGGACGACCGGGACGTCTCGACGTACATGCGGATCCTGTCCTTCAAGTCCCGCGAGGAACTCGAAGAGCTGGAGAAGCTGACCGAGGAGCGACCCCAGGCCCGCGCCGCGCAGCGCGCACTGGCCGAGGAGCTGACGACGCTGGTGCACGGCGCCGACCAGACGGCCGCCGTGATCGCCGCGTCCAAGGCCCTCTTCGGCCAGGGCGAGCTGGCCGAGCTCGACGAGAAGACGCTGGCCGCCGCCCTCTCGGAGGTGCCGCACATCCAGGTCGCCGAGCTCGCTCTCGTCGTGGACCTCTTCGCGGAGGTCGGCCTGGTGGCCAGCAAGTCCGCCGCGCGCCGCACGGTCAAGGAGGGCGGGGCGTACGTGAACAACGTGAAGGTCGCCGCCGAGGACGCGACCCCCGTCAAGGAGGACCTGCTGCAGGGGCGCTGGCTGGTGCTGCGCCGGGGCAAGAAGAACCTTGCCGCGGTGGAGGTCACGGGCGGCTGAGCCCGAGCATGCACGTAGGGGGCGGCTCCGTCACGGGCCGCCCCCTACGTCCTACCGCCACGCCTGCCGGTCGCACCGCCGAGCCGTCGGGTCGTGCCGTCAGGCCTTCACCTTGTTGCCCCGGACCGCCATGTAGAGCATGTCCCCCAGGAACACGATGATGATCGCGGCCACGAGCTGGAACAGATGCCGCATCCAGTCGATGCCGGCGGTGGCCTCCACGCCGACCGCACGGGCGACCGCGTTGCCGACGATCGCGCCGAGGATGCCGAAGATGGTGGTCAGCCAGAGCGGGCTGTGCTGCTTTCCCGGAATGATCGCCTTGGCGATCAGGCCCAGCACGAACCCGACGATGATCGCCCACAACCAGCCCATGTCTGCCTCCTAGTACGGCTCTGCGCGAGCAGTACGCCCAGTCTCGGGCTGCCCGCCATACGGCGCATGTCGTGCGGAGCCATACGCGGTACGACGCATCATGTCCGACCGGTCAGGACATGACCCGGTCTCGAATGCGACGCAGCCGCGGCGTAACGTGGGACGTGTTCGGGCCTGCTTCCTTCACCGGGTTCGGACCGGGTACGGACCGGGGAGCGTCCGACACAGGCGGGTGGTGGAACGCGATGCGCAAGCAGAGCAATGTCCAGGTCTTCCGGATCACCGGGGCCAGGCAGGGACTCGACGAGGACGTACGGGGCAGGCAGCGCCGCTATGTCATCTCGATGTCCGTCCGGACGGTCGCCGTAATCCTCGCCGCCACGCTGTGGAACGTCGAGCGGCATGTCGCCATCGTCGCGCTGGTGCTCGGGCTGGTTCTCCCCTATATCGCCGTGGTGATCGCCAACGCGGGCCGGGAGAACGCTCCGTCGCTTCCCTCGACGTTCGTCAACGTCCCCACCCGTCCGATGATCGCTCCGCCGCGTGAGGACGGCTTCGCGGAATCCGTCCCGGAGGACGTCCCGGAAGATGTCGCGGCCGACCTCGGGGACGCGCCTGCGGGGCACGGCGCACGACCTGACGTGACCCCGACCTGAACACGGAGGATCCTCCGAAAGCGGAACCCGGCCGCGCACCAAGCTCAAGAAAAGCTCAGATCAATCATGTTGTTCCGGTGCCGGGCGACGGGTTACCCGTGACATACTTCGTACGCGCTCCGCATCCCCCGTCGGAGCGACGGACCGACGCCGGGCAGCTCCCCCCGTGGCTGCTCGGCGTCGCCTTTTGGGGGCCGTCTAGGGTTGAGCCGTGACTTTCCCGCTCCCCGATTCCTCCCCCGCGACTCCCCAGTGCTCGGCCAAGGGCTGCCGTGCCGATGCCGTGTGGGTGCTTGCCTGGAACAACCCGAAGCTGCACACACCGGAGCGTCGCAAGACGTGGCTCGCGTGTGAGGAGCACCGCGAGCATCTGTCCAAGTTCCTTGGTGTGCGCGGGTTCCTGAAGGACGTCGTGAAGCTCGACGAGTGGGAGGAGCCCCGGCCGCCGGATTCCCCAGCGGGTTAGCTCACCCGCCGGAGTCCACCGGGGAGGGTTCGCTCAGTCACCGGAGTCCACCGAGCGGTTCGCTCAGTCGCCGAAGTCCCGTGAGGTGTGGCTCAGCCGCCGATCGCCGACATCGGGCGCTCCGGCTGCAGGAACGAGGGGTCGTCCAGCCCCGAGCCCGCCTTCTTGCCCCACATCGCGACCCGCCATATGCGGGCGATCTCCTCGTCGGGAGCGCCCGAACGCAGCGCGGCCCGCAGGTCGGTCTCCTCGGTGGCGAACAGACAGGTGCGGACCTGGCCGTCGGCCGTCAGCCGCGTACGGTCGCAGGCCGAGCAGAACGGGCGGGTGACCGAGGCGATCACGCCGACGCGGTGCGGGCCGCCGTCGACGAGCCAGCGCTCGGCGGGGGCGGAGCCGCGCTCGGCGGCGCCCTCCTCGGTGAGCTCGAACCGCGTGCGCAGTGCGGCGAGGATGTCACCGGCGGTGACCATGCCCTCGCGCTTCCACCCGTGCTGGGCGTCCAGGGGCATCTGCTCGATGAAGCGGAGCTCGTAGTCGTGCTCCACGGCCCAGGCCAGCAGGTCCGGGGCCTCGTCGTCGTTCAGCCCCGGCATCAGGACCGAGTTGACCTTGACCGGGGTCAGGCCGGCGTCGCGGGCGGCTTCGAGGCCCGCGATGACGTCCTTGTGGCGGTCACGGCGGGTGAGGGTCTTGAAGACGTCGGGGCGCAGGGTGTCCAGCGATACGTTCACCCGGTCCAGGCCCGCTGCCTTCAGGGCGGTCGCGGTGCGCTTGAGGCCGATGCCGTTGGTCGTCAGGGACATCTGGGGGCGCGGCTCCAGGGCGGCGACGCGCTCGACTATGCCCACGAGACCGGGGCGCAGCAGGGGCTCGCCGCCGGTGAAGCGGACCTCGGTGATGCCGAGGCTGGTGACGGCTATCTCGATGAGACGGACGATCTCGTCGTCCGTGAGCAGATCGGGCTTGGCCAGCCACTGCAGGCCTTCTTCGGGCATGCAGTACGTGCACCGCAGATTGCATCGGTCGGTCAGGGAGACGCGTAGGTCGGTGGCCACTCGGCCAAAGGTGTCGATGAGCACGGGGGCCCCCTCCCTCGATTCGGATCACAACTTTCAGACACCTGCGAGCCTACGTGACGGAACTGACATCGACAGCGGCCGGATCCCACGAGGTACGGTTCGGCCCCGTCGTAGGGACCTACTAGTAGTGGTCTACCAGCGTCTACGACGGGGCCGTCGGCGGTGCGGACTCAGTGCGCTCCCGTGCCCGTGAGGGACCGAACCTCCAGCTCGGCGTACTTGCCGGTGTCCGGCTCCTCCTTGGACAGGATCGTGCCCAGCCAGCCCAGCAGGAAGCCGACCGGGATCGAGATGATGCCCGGGTTCTCCAGCGCGAACCAGTGGAAGTCGACGTCCGGGAACATCGACGTGGGCTTGCCCGAGACCACCGGCGAGAACAGCACCAGACCGACCGCGGTGACCAGACCGCCGTAGATCGACCAGAGCGCGCCCTGCGTGGTGAACCGCTTCCAGAAGAGGCTGTAGAGGATCGTCGGCAGGTTGGCGGACGCGGCGACCGCGAAGGCGAGCGCGACCAGGCCGGCGACGTTCAGGTCACGGGCGAGGGCGCCCAGGCCGATGGAGACGGCGCCGATCGCGATCGTCGCGTAGCGCGCGGCGCTGACCTCCTGCTTCTCGGTGGCCTGCCCCTTCTTGATGACGTTCGCGTAGATGTCGTGCGCGAACGAGGAGGACGAGGCCAGTGTCAGACCGGCGACGACCGCGAGGATCGTGGCGAAGGCGACGGCCGAGATGGAGGCGAGCAGGATGGCGCCCCAGTTGGAGTCGACGCCTCCCAGGTGCAGCGCCAGGAGGGGTGCCGCCGTATTGCCCGCCTTGTTGGAGGCGACGATCTCCTCCGGTTTGATCAGCGCGGCGGCGCCGAAGCCGAGCGCGAGGGTCATCAGGTAGAAGCCGCCGATGAGGCCGATCGCCCAGTTCACCGACTTCCGCGCGGTCTTGGCCGTGGGCACGGTGTAGAAGCGGATCAGGATGTGCGGCAGGCCGGCGGTGCCCAGGACCAGTGCCATGCCCAGGGAGATGAAGTCCAGCTTGGTCGTGGACGTGGCGCCGTACTTGAGGCCGGGCTCCAGGAAGGGCGTGCCCTTGCCGCTGTTGTCGGCCGCCTTGCCGAGCAGGTCGGAGATGTTGAAGTTGAACTTCAGCATGACCAGGAAGGTGAGCAGCAGGGCGCCGACGATCAGGAGCACCGCCTTGACCATCTGGACCCAGGTGGTGCCCTTCATGCCGCCGATGGTGACGTACACGATCATCAGGACGCCGACGAGGGCGACGATGCCGACCTTGCCGCCGTCGCTGGTGATGCCGAGGAGCAGCGAGACCAGGACGCCCGCGCCCGCCATCTGGGCCAGCAGGTAGAAGATCGACACGACGATCGTGGAGGTGCCCGCGGCCGTTCGGACCGGGCGCTGGCGCATGCGGTACGCGAGGACGTCGCCCATCGTGTACCGGCCTGAGTTGCGCAGCGGCTCGGCGACCAGGAGCAGGGCCACCAGCCAGGCGACCAGGAAGCCGATGGAGTACAGGAAGCCGTCGTACCCGAAGAGGGCGATCGCGCCCGCGATGCCGAGGAAGGACGCGGCGGACATGTAGTCGCCGGAGACGGCGAGGCCGTTCTGGAAGGCGGTGAACTGGCGCCCGCCCGCGTAGAAGTCGGCGGCGCTCTTGGTCTGGCGGCCGGCCCACACGGTGATGACGAGGGTCGCGGCGACGAACACCGCGAACAGGGTGATGATCAGCGGCCGGTGCTCGCTCGCCTCACCGGCGGCCAGAGTGATCGCGGGGCTCATGCGTCGCCCTCCATCCGGGACTTGATGGCCTCGGCCTTGGGGTCGAGCTTCGCGGCGGCGTGCCGCGAGTACCACCAGGCGATGAGGAACGTGGTGAGGAACTGGCCGAGACCGAGCACCAGGGCGACGTTGATGTTCCCGAAGAGCTTGGTGCCCATGAAGTCGCCCGCGTAGTTCGAGAGCAGGACGTACAGCAGGTACCAGGCAATGAAGGCGACGGTCAGCGGGAAGGCGAAGGAGCGGTACGAGCGGCGCAGTTCACCGAACTCGGCGCCCTCCTGCACCTCGACGAACTCCTCGGTGGAGGGGAGTGGGGATCCGGCTTTCGAGGGTGGCGGTGCGTCGGTGGCCACGGTGTCTCCTCGCGTTACGGGTGCGGTTGCGACGGTGGACGGGGGCGAGTCGGGGCTCGCGGACGGGGACGGCTCGGGTACGGACATGCGGTTCTGACCTCACAGTGATGTGGATCACGTGACCAGAAGTGATGATTCGACTCCTGTGCGTAATCCGGTAGGGGGCTCGATCGTCCTCGGGCTCCCTGCTCAAGGTCACGGCGCCACGCGTGGACCGGTTCAACTCCCCCGACTTCTTTCGGAAGTCATCGACGGAAGTCATTGCTGGCCAGGTCGGGCGGGGGATAGCTTCGGCCTGCACCACTCCGTCATGTACCTGCCCGAGCACCACCTGTGTTCGGGCAGCTCCGTTTTCCGGATGATGTGGAGATCCCATGGCTCATCTGCGATCCAGACGCCGCCTCGCCCTGGCCGTGCCGGTCGTCCTGTCGCTCACCGCCTCGCTCGGCTTCCTGCCGGGCGCCGCGTCGGCCGCCCCGCGCACGGCGTCCGCCGCGACGAGCGCGGACGGTCCGAACCTGGCTTACGTGGTCAACACCAAGACGGACCACCGCACCATCGAGTCGGTGAAGAGGGCGATCGCGACGGCCGACGGCACCGTAGTCATCGCGTACGAGAAGATCGGTGTGATCGTCGTCCATTCCGCCAACCCGGACTTCGGGAAGCAGATCCGGGCGGTAGGCGGAGTGCAGTCGGCGGGCGCGACGCGGACGGCGCCGCTGACGCCCGCGGGGACGACGGACGAGGGCGCTGCGCAGGTGCTGACGGCCGCACAGGCCGCCAAGGTCTCGCAGAGCGCCACCACGGGCGAGGAGCCCCTCGAGGCCGACCAGTGGGACCTGCGCGCGATAGGCGCCGACAAGGCCGCGAAGATCAACCCGGGCAGCGGGAACGTGACGGTCGCCGTGATCGACGTCGGCGTCGACGACACCCACCCGGACATCGCCCCGAACTTCTCCGCCTCGCAGTCCGCGAACTGCGTGGGCGGCAAGCCGGATACCACGTACGGCGCCTGGCGTCCCGTGGACGCCGACCACTACCACGGCACGCATGTCGCGGGCGAGATCGCCGCGGCCCGCAATGGCATCGGCGTGGCGGGCGTCGCGCCCGGTGTGAAGGTCGCGGGCATCACGGTGGCCGAGCCGGACTCCACTCAGCTCTTCTACCCGGAGAGCGTCGTCTGCGCCTTCGTCTTCGCCGCCGACCACGGCGTGGAGATCACCAACAACAGCTACTACGTCGACCCCTGGCTCTACAACTGCCTGGACGACCCCGATCAGCGGGCCATCGTCGACGCGGTGAACCGGGCCCAGCTGTACGCCCAGAAGAAGGGCACACTGAACGTCGCGGCGGCGGGCAACTCCAACGACGACCTCGACTCGGACGCGCTCGTCGACGCATCCAGCCCCGACGACTCGACCCCGGTCACCCGTACGGTCGACCCGCACAAGTGCTTCGACGTGCCGACCCAGCTGCCGGGCGTGGTCACGGTGAGCTCGACCGGGGTCAAGGGCGCCAAGTCGTACTTCTCCAGCTACGGCGACGGCGTGATCGACGTCGCGGCGCCGGGCGGCGACAAGTTCCAGATCCCGGACACACCGTCGAAGAACGGCCGCATCCTCTCCACGATGCCGAACAACCAGTACGGCTTCCTGCAGGGCACCTCCATGGCGACGCCGCACGTCGCCGGTGTCGCGGCGCTGCTGAAGTCCACGTACCCCTGGGCCACCCCGGCCCAGCTCCAGGCGCTGCTCAAGGCCGAGGCGGACAACCCGGGTTGCCCGACCGACCCGTACGACGGGGACGGTGACGGCGTCGTGGACGCCACCTGCGTGGGTGGCAAGCGTGTGAACGGCTTCTACGGATCCGGGGTCGTGAACGCGCTGCGAGCGGTCAAGTAATCCGTTGCCGATCGTTGGCTCAAGTGAACCGCCGTCAACCGCCGGTTGAGCTTCTGCACGGCTCAGGACTCACGGCTCGTACAGCTCGTCCGCGAATCGAACTGGAGACTCCATGACAGCGCCCTACAAGCGCTCCCGTCGCGCCATAGCGATCCCGCTCGGGATGGCCACGGCGACGGCCCTCGCCTTCCTGCCGAACGCCACCGCGTCGGCACAGGAGGCAGCCCAGCAGGTCGCCGCCGCCGACGCGACCTCGCTCAGCTATGTCGTCAACGTCCGCCCCGGGCACGGCATTTCCGCCTCCGTGAAGAAGGCCGTCGCCGAGGCGGGCGGCACCATCGTGACGTCGTACGACCAGATCGGTGTGATCGTCGTGCACTCGTCGAACGCCGACTTCGCCAAGACGATGCGTGGCGTACACGGCGTGGAATCGGCCGGGAACACGCGCAACGCGCCGCTGCCGGCCCAGTCGACCACCGACGTGGGCACGCCGAAGGCGCTCACCGCCCAGCAGGAGAAGGCCGCGAGCGCCGAAGCGGTCGACGGGCAGGACCCGTTGGAACCGCTGCAGTGGGACCTGCCCGCCATCAAGGCGGACAAGGCGCACGAGAAGACGCTCGGCAGCAGCAAGGTCACCGTCGCCGTGATCGACACCGGCGTCGACGACACGCACCCCGACATCGCGCCGAACTTCGACCGCGACGCGTCCGTCAACTGCGTGTCGGGCAAGCCGGACACGGCCGACGGGGCCTGGCGGCCCACCGCCGCGGAGAGCCCGCACGGCACGCACGTGGCCGGTGAGATCGCGGGTGCCAAGAACGGCGTCGGCATCACCGGTGTCGCGCCGGGGGTGAAGGTCGCCGGCATCAAGGTGGCCACCACGGCCGGCTACTTCTACACGGAGGCCGTGGTCTGCGGCTTCGTGTGGGCGGCCGAGCACGGCGTCGACGTCACCAACAACAGCTATTACACCGACCCCTGGTACTTCAACTGCAAGGACGACCCGGACCAGAAGGCCCTGGTCGACGCGATCACCCGTGCCTCGCGGTACGCGGAGAAGAAGGGCGCGGTCAACGTCGCGGCGGCGGGCAACGAGAGCTACGACCTGGCCGCCGACTCGATCACCGACCCGGTCTCGCCGAACGACGGGACCCCGTCGGACCGGGTGATCGATCCGTCCAAGTGCTATGACATTCCCACCCAGTTGCCGGGCGTCGTCACGGTCGCGGCAACCGGCGCGAAGGGCATCAAATCGTCCTTCTCCAACTACGGCCTGGGCGTCATCGACATCGCCGCACCCGGCGGCGACTCGACGCGCTACCAGACGCCAGCCCCGCCCGCCACGAGCGGTCTGATCCTGGGCCCGCTGCCCGGCGGCACATGGGGTTACATGGCCGGTACGTCGATGGCGACCCCGCATGTCGCGGGCGTGGCCGCCCTCATCAAGTCGACGCACCCGCACGCCCCCGCCGCACTGGTGAAGGCGCTGCTGTACGCCGAGGCCGACGCCACACCGTGCACCGACCCCTACGACATCGACAGCGACGGCAAGGTCGACGCGGTGTGCGAGGGGCCGAAGAACTACAACGGCTTCTACGGCTGGGGCACGGCGGACGCGTTGGACGCCGTGACGAAGTAGGGCTCTTGTGCAGATGGTTCGGGCCGGGCGGACGATCCGCCCGGCCCGGCCGTCACGTACGGCAGGATCTCGGACATGCATGTGTACGAAGATCCCGCGAACTGGACTCCTGAACCCGTCAGGCCCAGGGGGCAGTTGGTGCTGCGTTTCATCGCGACCGTGGTGTATGTCCCGGTGCTGTGCGTGGTGTGGGTGGCGACGGCGCTCGCCTTCATCGCGATCGGTCTCCTGGTGGAGGTGATCGCCGCGTTCAGTGAGCGCGTCGAGCACGACTTCGGCGCGTTCATGGACCGGACGCTGGACCGGCTCGGTGACCTGGCCGCCTGGTGCGTGTGGTGGCCCGAGCTGCGGCACGAGGGCGACACCGGGTACTACAGGGCACGGGTCGACAAGGCGGTCGCCCGGTGGACCGCTGCGGCCTCGGCGCCGCGCAAGCCGAAGAAGGCGAAGCCGCCGGTCGAGTGCGCGATACCGCTGCACGTCTACCGGGGCGTCGGCGGGGGTTACGTCGCCGAAGTCGCCCTCGCCCAGGGATGGGAGCTGCGCCCGACGGACGTACGCAAGGAGGTGCGCCTGTGGTGGACGGCCGCCTCTGATGTTGATCGAGTCCACCCGGCATAGTGCTTGTATGACGCATTCACCGATGGTTGCTGTGTGGGAGGGGCTGGGCGGAGATCCCGCGCTGCTTCCCCGGGTTTCGGCCGTTGTACGGGAGGGCGCGCTGGAGGCCCGGCTGCCGGTGCGGGAGTTGGGGCGGGGGTGTGTGGGGGCGTGTGCGCTGGCGGCCGCCGAGCTGGGGGCGCGGCGGGCCGGGCTCGCGGAGGTGCCCCGGGTACGGGTGGACGACGGGGCCGTCGCCACGGCGTTCGTCAGTGAGCGGCATCTGCTGATCGACGGGCGCGCGCCGGTCAGTTTCGCGCCGCTGTCGCGCTTCTGGCGGACGGCGGACGGGTGGGTGCGGACGCACGCGAACTATCCGCATCATCGGGCAAGGCTGCTGGGCGCGTTGGGGCTGGCGGACGACGCGACGGTTTCGGACGTCGCCGGCCTGCTCGCCGGGCGGTCCGCGGCGGAGGTCGAGGAGACGGTGTACGGCGCCGGGGGCCTGGCCGTCGCGCTGCGCACGGCCAAGGAGTGGGCCACGCACGAGCAGGGGATCGCGGTGGCCGGGCGACCGTTGATCGAGCACGAACGTGTGGACACCGCACGCGCGCGTGCGCTCCCCCCGCTCGACGGCGATCCCCTGCTGCCGGCCGCCGGGGCGCGCGTCCTGGACCTGACCCGGGTCATCGCGGGCCCGGTCGCCACCCGCACACTCGCCCTGCTGGGCGCGGACGTGCTGCGCGTGGACGCGCCGCAGCTTCCCGAAGACCCCGACGCGCACGCGGACACCGGCTTCGGGAAGCGGTCGACGACGCTGGATCTGGCGACCGACCGGAGCACGTTCGAGGAGCTGCTCGCTTCGGCGGACGTCGTCGTCACCGGGTACCGGCCCGGCGCGCTGGACCGGTTCGGGCTCTCCCCCGAGGCACTGGCCGAGCGCAAACCCGGGCTGATCGTGACGCAATTGTCGGCGTGGGGAGCGTACGGGCCGTGGGGTGAGCGGCGGGGTTTCGACAGCCTGGTGCAGGTGGCCACCGGGATCGCCGCGACGGAGGGCTCGCCGGAGCAGCCGGGCGCGCTGCCCGCGCAGGCCCTCGACCACGGGACGGGCTATCTGCTGGCGGCGGCCGTGCTGCGCGCGCTGACCGAACAGTCGGAGCAGGGTTACGGCCGCGTCGTACGGCTGGCGTTGGCGCGCACGGCGGCCTGGCTCACGGACGGGATCGAAGGGGGTGAGACGGGGCCTGCCGGGCGGGGTGAGGCGGAGCCGGTCGAGCGGGGTGAGGCGGCGGGGCCGGTCCAGCGGCAGGAGGCGCAGGAGCCGGCGTACGACCGGCCTCATGCCTGGCTCGCCGAGCGGGACAGCGGGATCGGACGGCTGCGGTACGCCCTGCCGCCGGTCTCCTTCGCGGGCGGACCGGCCGACTGGGCGCGACCGCCGGGGCGTTGGGGGACGGACCCGGCTCGGTGGGCCTGAGCCGGACGGACCCGGGCCGAGTGCGGTCCGTCCTGGACCCAGCCCGGTCCGACCGGGAAAGGGCGCGGCCCACCCCGGACAGGCTGCGGTCCACCCCGCGCAGGGCTCCGTGCGAGCTGGACAGGGCTCGGTGCGAGACGGAACCCGGACAGGGCTCGAGCGGCCCGAGCCGGACAGACCCGGACCGGATGCGGTCCGTCCTGGACCCGACCCCGTCCGACCGGGAAAGGGCACGGTCCACCCCGACGCTGCGGTCCACCCGCGCAGGGCTCCGCGCGACCCGGACAAGGCACGGCGCGACACGGAACCCGGACAGGGCTCGGGCGGCCTGAGTCTCAGGGCGGCCGGAAACGTACCTATGGGCGGAATGCCGTCCCACCAGTTGTTTCCGGCCACTTGCCCGGATCTGTAAGGCCTGTTGAAGATCGTGAGGTGCCGTTGACAAGCCCCCCAGCCGACGTGGCGGACGAGCGCGAGCCGGCGCGGCGCCGGGCCACCGGCCGGGCCGTCGCCGTGCTCGCTCTGGTGGCCGTCGCGGCCCTGATCCCGCTGCTCGGCCCGCGTACCGCGCTGCAGGGTACGGGCGAGGCCGCGGCGCCCGGCGTCGGCGGCATAGCCGTGCTGCGTACGGTGCTGTTCGCGGCGCTGTGCGTCCCCGCGGGCGAACTGTTCGCGACCCGGCTGGCCCGCCGCCTGCCCGGGGCGCCGCTGGAGGACGCGCCCCGCAGCTGGGCGCCCTGCACCGCTGCCGCCGGGTTCGTCGCCGCGTTGGGGCTCGCCTCCGTCGTGGCGACCGGCAATCTGCTGCCGCACCACCTCTCCGACGTCGACGTCGGCGGGCTCTACCGGACCCGGGACGGCAAGCTGGCGCTGCTGGAGGTCAACGCGTTCGCGGTGGCATGGCTGTGCGCACGCTCGCGCCGGCCGGGCACCCAGGTGTGGCCGCTGGCCGCGCTGGTGGTCGCGGAGGCGCTGCGCGCCCACCCCGCGGCGGAGCACGGCCCGCTGGTCGGCTCGGGTCTGACACTCCTTCATGTCACGTGCGCCGCGCTGTGGACGGGCGGTCTGCTGCACGTCCTGCGGATGCTGCGGAAGTGGCGTGTCACGGCTCCGGAGGCAGGTGCCGCGCTGCTCGGCCTCTACGCGCGCGTGGCGGCCGTCCTGTTCGCGGCGATCACCGCGACGGGCACCTGGAGCGCGCTGCGCCGCATGCCGCCCGGCACGGTCCTGGACCAGCTGACGTCGACGGCGTACGGCCGCACCCTGCTCGCCAAGGTGCTCGTCGTGGCCGCCGTCGCCGTCCTGGCCGCGTGGGCGCGACTGCGACTGCGCCGGGCGGCGGACCCGCTCAGCGCCTGCTCCCCCGCGCGCGCGGAGGTCGTGGCACTGGGCGTGGTCGTCGCCGTCTCGGGCGCGCTGACGGCGCTGCCGCTGCCGATCAGGTGGTGACCGTCAGTTGGTGACGAGCACCTTGAGGGCGGTCCGCTCGTCCATCGCCTTGTAGCCGTCGGGCACGCCCTCCATGCCAACGGTCATGTCGAAGACGGGCGACGGATCGATGGTCCCGTCGAGGACGTCGGGCAGCAGCTCCGGAATGTACGCGCGCACCGGCGCGACACCGCCGCGCAGGGCGATGTTCCGGTCGAACATGACGCTCAGGTCGAGGCCCGTACCGCTGCCGTGCGGAACGCCGACGAAGCCGATGGCGCCGCCGTCGCGGGTGATGTTCACGGCCGTCTTCATGGACTGCTCGGTGCCGACCGCCTCGACGACACAGTGCGCGCCCTGGCCCCTGGTCAGCTCCCGCACGGCCTCGACGGCGTCGTCGCCGCGCTCGGCGACGACGTCCGTGGCGCCGAAGCGGCGCGCGATGTCCGTACGCACCTGGTGGCGTCCGAGCGCGATGATCCGCTCGGCGCCGAGCCGCTTGGCGGCCAGCACGGCGCACAGCCCGACGGCCCCGTCGCCGACGACGGCGACGGTGGCGCCCCTCCTGGCCCCGGCGCCGAGGGCCGCGTGATGGCCGGTGCCCATCACGTCGGACAGCGTCAGCAGGGCCGACAGCAGGTGGTCGTCGGAGGCCGCGTCCTTGGGCAGCTGTACGAGAGTGCCGTCGGCGAAGGGCACGCGCACGGCCTCGCCCTGCCCGCCGTCGTATCCCACGGCACCCCAGAAGCCGCCGTGCTCGCACGACGTGGTGAGCCCCTCGCGGCAGTAGTCGCACACGCCGTCGGACCACATGAAGGGCGCGACGACCAGGTCCCCGCGCCGGACGCCGGTCACCTCGGAGCCGGTCGCCTCCACGATGCCGAGGAACTCGTGCCCGATCCGCTGCCCCGCCTGCCGGGCCGCCTCGCCTCGGTACGCCCACAGGTCGCTGCCGCAGATGCACGCGCGCAGCACCCGTACGACCGCGTCGGTGGACAGCTGCACAACGGGCTCGGGCACGTCCTCCACGCGCATGTCGTACGGGGCGTGGATGGTGGTGGCGCGCATGGCGAGGATCCTTCTCGTGCGGGGCGTCGGTGGATGCGCTCAGGGGGTGGTTGAGCGCATCTCACCGTACGCCGCCGTCGGCGCGAGGCGCGCGCCGAGGGTGCCCAGCACCCCGCGGACCAGCAGACACTGTCCCGCGGCGTAGGTGAGCATGATCCAGAAGTCCGGTCTCGGGAGCTGCGGCCAGTCGGCGACTCCGGTGGCGATGAGCGTGTCCGAGAGCATGAAGAGTGCGCCGCCGAGACCCGCGACGAGCCCGAGCCTGCCGGCCCCGTACGCCATCGCGGTCAGCAGCAGGCTGTAGCCCGCGACGGGGATGCGGAGATCGGAGGGCAGGTCGGGCCACAGGAGGGTGACGGTGGCGACGAGGGCGACCGCGTATCCCCCTGCGAGCCGGGCTCCACGCGCGCGTGGAACGCCTTTTGCGGAATGAGACGTGAAGAGGACGAGGTAACACACGTGCCCCGCCGCGAAGGCGGCCATCCCCGCGAGGAAGGCCGGGTCGGCGTCGGACAGGAGCAGTACGTCGCCGCCCCAGCCGCAGAGCAGGGCGGCGATCAGGAGCCGCGGGGCGCCGCGTACGCCCGCGTGGGCGGCGAGCAGCGGCATCAGGAGCGGCTTGGCGATCCTGTGCCCGAGGTCGTATCCGGTGGCCAGGGAGGCGACGTCGACGACCACCGCGAGAGCGAAGGCGACGAGCAGCACGCGCGCGAGGCGTGGGTTCACGCGACGGGCTCCGCGACCGGCTTCTTCGAGGTGACCGCCCCGACCGGCTGCCAGCCGGGCCCGCGGAAGACCCGCCCCGCCCTCTCGCGCCAACTCGCGGCCGCCTTCAGGTCCCTGGCGATGGCGGCGTACTCATGTGTGGCCACGCGCAAGGGGTTGTACGTCGCGATGTTCTTGGTGAGCCCGTAGACGGGCCGCTCGATCTCGGCGACGAAGGATCCGAAGAGCCGGTCCCAGATGATGAGGATCCCGCCGAAGTTGCGGTCCAGGTAGCCGCCTTGGGAGGCGTGGTGGACGCGGTGGTGGGAGGGCGTGTTGAACACGAACTCGACGGGGCGGGGCAGCCTGTCGATGCGCTCGGTGTGGATCCAGAACTGGTAGACGAGGCTCGCCGACGAGCAGAAGGCGAGCGCCGCCGGGTGCACGCCCAGGGCGATCAGCGGGACGTAGAAGGGCCACACGGTGAGGGACGTCCACGGCTGGCGCAGGGCGGTGCTGAGGTTGAACTTCCGGCTGGAGTGGTGGACGACATGGCAGGCCCACAGGATGCGGATGACGTGATGCCCGCGGTGGGACCAGTAGTAGAAGAAGTCCTGGGCGAGCAGCATCAGCGGCACGGTCCACCACAGGACGGGCACACGCAGGGGTGTGAGCTCGTAGATCGCCGTGTAGATCGCGACGATCGGGATCTTCCACACGAAGTCGAAGACGAGGCTTCCGAGCCCCATGCCGACACTCGTCGCGGCGTCCTTGGCCTCGTATCCCGCGGCGTCCTCGTCAGGATGGATCCGGACGCTCACCATCTCGATCACGGTGAGCAGCACAAAGGCGGGTATCGACCACAGCACGGCATCGGGCAGGTTCGGCATGGGTGCACCGTAGAACCGCTGGTCCGCTGCGGCTAGGGGTTGTTACCCACAAGTATTACCCGCGGTACGCGCTTACTCCTTGGCGATCTCCACCAATCGACATACGACACCGGACAGCGCGTTCACACGCCGGCCGCCCCCAGCAGGGCGCCCGCCGCGTAGGTCACCGCCATCGCCATCGCGCCCCCTGCCACGTTCCGCAGCACCGCTCGCCCCGCGTCAGCCGACCCCAGCCGCGCGCTGCTCCAGCCGGTGAGGACGAGCGCGGCCAGCACGGACACGACGGTGACCCCGAGCCGCCAGGCCGCCGGCGGCAGCACGATCGCCAGCAGCGGGAGCAACGCGCCCACGGTGAACGACAGGAAGCTCGCCCACGCCGCGTGCCACGGGTTGGTGAGGTCGTCGGGGTCGATGCCGAGCTCCACGCGCGCGTGGGCCCTCAACGCATCCCGTTCGGTCAGCTGGACCGCCGCCTCCCGGGCCACGTCCCGCGACAGGCCCCGCTCCTGCAGCAGCTCCGTCAGTTCCTGGAGCTCTGCCTCCGGCTGCTCCTTGAGCTCCCGTTTCTCCTCCGCCAGGGCGGCCAACTCCGAGTCCCGTTGGGTGGAGACGGACACGTACTCGCCCGCCGCCATCGACATGGACCCGGCCAGCAGTCCCGCGAGCCCCGCCGTGAACAGCGCGGCGCGGTCGCTCGTGGCGCCCGCGACGCCGACGACGAGGCCCGCGGTGGAGACGATGCCGTCATTTGCGCCCAGGACCGCGGCCCGCAGCCAGTTCAGCCGCGCACCGAGCTCGCCGTGGGCCTCGTCGTGCGTTGGTTCCGTCACACGGGGAGGATCGCACTCCGGGCGCCCCCCGCCACGTACCGACCCGTTGAGCCGTCACCGCACGGGTACCTCCGGCCCTCAGCACACCCGCACCGGCCTGTGAAGCTGTCACCACACCCGCACCGACCTGTGGAGCTGTCACCACACCCGTACCGACCCTCCCCTCGCGAACACCGGGCTCGTCGCGTCCGCGGGCGGTGTGCCCAGCGGCTCGGCGATCTCCTCCACCGTCGGGCCGACCTTCGCCGCGATCCCGTCCAGGTAGGCCAGGTCGAAGCCGTAGACACGGGCCGCGTTGCCGCCGACCATCGCCGCGATCTCCTCTCGGGGCAGGCCCGCGTAGGCGATGCGCAGGCCCTCCCGGGAGTAGGGGTGGGTGCCCTCGTCGTGCGGGTAGTCACTGCCCCACATGATCTTGTCGAGGCCGATGCGGTCGCGCAGCGGCACCTCGTGCGGGCGCATGAAGCTGGCGCCGACGAAGCAGTTCCCCCGCCAGACCTCCGAAGGGCCCTTGCCCATCGCCGCTGCCAGTCCCGCGCCGAACTTCGACTCGGCCGTCGACGCCTTCGTGGCGGCCGCCACCAGCCGCCCGTGGTAGTAATCCAGCATGTCGAGCACCCCGGGGATCCACCCTGAGCCCTGCTCGGTCAGCACCAGCTTCAGGCCCGGGTGACGACGGAACGCGCCGCCGAAGATCAGGTGCCACAGCGCGCGGTGCGAGAACCAGGTCGTCTCCACCATGAAAACCGCCCGGGCGGCAGGTTCGTCGCCCAGCGGCGGCGACGCCGAGCCCGCGTGGTGGTTCACCGGCACGCCCAGCTCCGCGCAGACCGCCCAGATCGGGTCGTACGCCGAGGAATACAGCTCGGGCAGGCCCGAACCCGGCGGTGTGCCGGGCAGCAGGAGGCCGCCCCTGAGGCCCGCACCCGCTGCCCGGCGGATCTCCTTCACCGCCTCGTCCACGTCGTTCAGGAGGATCTGGAACACGCCCGCCCGGCGGCCCGGCGCGGCCGCGCAGAAGTCCGCGAGCCAGCGGTTGTGGGCCCGCAGCCCGGCCCACCGCTGCTCGAACTCCTCCGCCGTCGGGGCGGGCGCCATCAAGGAGGCCGACGGGAAGAACGGCGGAATGGTGTTGGGGAAGACGACTTCCGCGACGATCCCGTCGTCCTCCAGCTCCGCGAGGCGCCGCCCGGAGTTCCAGTTCTTGTCGGCCGTGTCGGCGAGCAGGTCCTCGTACGGATTGACGTACGTGGCCGCCCACGCGTCGAACGCCTCGTGGTGCCGGCTCTCCAAGTACGGCTTGTAGTCGAGAAGATCGGCGCCCGCGTGACAGTCCGCGGAGATCACCGTGTACCGATCGCTCATGACGTGGCTCCCAGGACCGGGAAGTCGTGGTCGGTCAGCCAGTGGCGGCCCACCTCGCGCGAGCGCGCCCAGGACGCCTCCACGGCCGCCTGGTCGTCGCTCTGGCCGAGGTCGGCCGGTGTCGGGCCGATGCGCCGGGCGAGCGGCGTCAGCTTCTCGACGTCGAAGCCGAAGACGTCCGCGGCCGCCAGGCCGAGCATGCGGCGCGTCTCCTCGACCGGGATGTCGTGGAAGGTCTTCGCCAGCCACGCGCGCGTGTCGGGCCAGGTGCCCTCGGGGTGCGGGAAGTCGCTGCCCCAGAGGATGTTGTCGACGCCGATCTCGTACCGCTGGGCCAGTTCACGGCGTTTGGTGTTCGTCGCACAGATGAAGAGCTGCCGGTCCAGGTACTCGTGCGGGGGCCGCTTCAGCTCCGCGAAGGGCGACAGTTTCTTGCCGCCGTGCGCGCCCAGGTAGAGGCGGTCCATGAACCACAGGAGGTTCGGCAGCCACCAGCATCCCGACTCCGCGACCCCGAACTTGAGGCCCGGGTGCCGCTCGAAGACCCCCGACCACAGCAGGAACCAGAGGGGGCGGGCGGGCCACCAGGTCACCTCGCTGACGTAAATGCCGAGATGGTCGCCGTACTCGTGGCGCGGCGCGGCCCCGGAGTGGGTCACCACCGGCATCCCGCACTCGGCGGCCGCCGCCCACACGGGGTCGTAACGACGGTCGTGGTACGGCTCCTTGTCGACCCACATGGAGGGGATCATCAGGGCGCCGAGCCCCGACTCCTTCGCGCGGTACACCTCCTCCACCACGCGCGAGACCTCCGCCGTGATGGGCAACAGGGCGACCCCGCAGTGCCGTTCGGGGTTCTCGGAGACGAAGTCCGCCAGCCAGCGGTTGTGCGCCTGCGCGCCGGCCATGCCGAGTTCGGGGTCCTGGTCGCCGGAGAGGCCGAGGCCCACACCGAAGGGGGCGGCCGTCCGGCTGTCGACGGCGTCCGCGTCCGGGAAGACCACCTCGCCGGCCACGCCGTCGCCGTCCAGCTCCTTGAGGCGCTGCGCGGTGTCCCAGCCGCCACGCAGGCCTTCCTCGTTGTCCTGGAACCATTTGTTCGCGAACGCCTCGTTCCGGATCCCGAGCCGCGTCATCTCCTCGCGGCGCCGGTCTCGGCCCGCGAGGAACTCGTCGAAGTCCCGGTGGAAACGGGGGTCCAGATAGGGCCGGTACTCCTCGGTGGGGAGTCCGGCGTGGCAGTCGGAGGAGATGATCAGGTAGGGGTCCTGGCCGGCCATCGCCTGCCTCCTCAGTCCAGAATGAAGTTCTCGAGGTACGACGGTTCGGAGCGGTCGAGCATCGACTGCGACCGCGCCCGGATCTGCCGGTCGCTGTGCTCGCTCTTGGGCAGCAGCCAGAAGCGGTCCTGTCGGATCCCCTCGGCGACGAGGTCGGCGACCTCCTCGACGGGCGTGAACCGCACCTCGTGGCCCGCCTCCTTCATCGCGGCCTCCCACTGGTCGAGGCTGCGGTACGGGGTCTTCCTGGGCCGCTGCTTCGCATACCGCGTCGGCCGGTTGCGGTGCGACTCCCACAGGCCCGTACGGAGCATGTGGGGCCCCGGGAAGAGCACGGACGCGCCCACGCGCGCGTGTTCCGCCTTCAGGTGGGCGTACAGCGATTCGGTCATCGTCACGACGGCCGCCTTGGTGACGGCGTACACGGAGGCGGTGGGCAGCGGGGCGATCCCGCCGTCGCCGGAGGAGGTGTTGACGACGTGACCCGGTTCTCCCTGGGCGATCATCCGCGGGACGAACGCCTGGACGCCGTGAAAAACCCCCCAGACGTTGACGGCGAACGCCCACTTCCAGTCGTTCGGGTCGTGCTCCCACATGCGGCCCTCGGCGCCGGATCCGACACCGGCGTTGTTGCACAGCACGTGCACGGCGCCATACTTCTCGTACGCGTCCTCGGCGAGCGCGACGACCTCCGAGCGCTCCCCGACGTCCACCACGCGCGCGTGCACGTCCGCGCCGTCCTCCCGCAGCTCTGTGGCGGCCTTCTCCAAGGCGCCCTCCTCGACGTCCGCGAGGACCACCTTCAGACCGTCGGCCGCGAACCGCCGTGCCATCGCGAGCCCGATCCCGCTCGCCGCTCCGGTGACGACGGCGACCTGTCCTTCCCTGAGCTCCATCAGACACTTCCCTCCGGCGGGCCGTCGAGGATCTGCTGCGGATCGTCGTAGCGCTGGTGGATGTACGGCCGCAGGGCCTGGGCGCTGACCCGTTCGACGACCTTGCCCCTCTGGTCGGTGGTCTTCTCGCCGATGGTGATCTCGACGAGTTCGCGGACTGGGAGATCGGCGACCGGGTCGTACATCGACTCGCGCAGGACGACGTCCCCGGTGACGCGCTCCAGCCTGCGCACCTTCTCGTTGCGCAGGCAGTACACGAGGACGGGCTCGGCGTCGAAGCCCGAACCGTCCACCGCGGGAAGGAACTTGAAGTAGAAGTCGGTCTTCTGGGCGGGCTCGGGCAGCGGCAGGTCACCGCTGACCGCACCGCGCACCTCGACGAACGCGATGCCGTGCCGGGCGAGGACGGCGCGGACGACGAGGCCGTCGCGCTCGACCGTCACCTCGCCGAGCTTCTTGGGCTCCCCGAAGACCTCGCGGCCGCCGATGAGGGCCCGCTCGTGGGTCATCGGCATGACGAGCGGGTACCAGCCCTCGACGACGTCGTGCGCGGCGGCGACGGCGAACGAGCCCGCGCCCAGCGGATATCCGGGCAGGTCGACCTTGCTGATGTTCACCCGCACCAGGGGACGCCCGGTGGGTTTCAGCGGGGGCGGCAGGACCGCCGCGATCGCGTCCGGATCGCTCTCCCAGACGGCCACCACGCCGGTGGACCAGATGTCGGGGAGCTTGGAGCTCGCGGTGCGCGCGGCGGCGATCTCCGCCTCGGTCCGTGCTCCGTACCTCACTCGTGCCATGTCGTACCGCCCTTCACCGAAGGCATCAAGGTTTCCTGATGGTCCGTCACTGGCGCCTGTAACAGGGTTACAGCAGACTCCGCGAAGGGTAAATACGCGTGCGGACACGGACTTGGGAGCACCATGGGACGACCGGCACTCACGCGCGACGAGGTCCTGGAGACCGCCGCCGGGCTCGTGAAGCAGCACGGCCCGGACGCCCTGACGATGCGCAAGCTCGCCGCCGAGCTGGGCACCGCGGTGACCTCGATCTACTGGCACGTCGGCAATCGCGAGTCGTTGCTCGACGCACTCGTGGAGCGGACCGTCGCGGACCTCGGCGTGATCCGACCCACTGGGCGCACGCCGGCGCAGCGCATCGTGTCGGTGGCCCGCGCCCTGCGCCGACAGCTGCGCGATCATCCGCACCTCGTCGCGATGGTGCACGAACGCGGCCTGACCGAGCGAATGTTCCTGCCCGCACAGCGGGCCCTGGTGCACGAGGTGCACGCCACGGGGCTGCGCGGCGCCCGCGCGGCCGAGGTCGTACGGGCCGTGCAGTTCCAGGTCGTCGGCTTCGTCCTGGTCGAGCGCAACCGCGAGCGCGCCCCGGTCCAGCAGCCCGCCGAGGAACAGCTGTGGGACACCGAGACGGCGGAGGACGACCCGGGCCTGGCTCGTGCGCTGGCCGGGCCGGTCGACCAGGAACGGCTGTTCGCCACCTCCGTACGGGCGTTGGTGGAAGCGCTGCTCGCACGCTGATCCGGATCTCGAAAATATTGGGTGGCAGCGCGGACCGCTGCCTTCCTAGACTCCGTGATCGCGGGGGCGGCTCCGCAAGCGTGCTTCCTTCTCACTCTTTCTATGACACCCGTAGCGCGCTCACTCTCCGCCCCCGCCTCACACACACTTTCCGGAGGGAATCCGTTTGTCCGTGCTGTCGTCCGTGCTGCTCCGCCGCCTCCGTACCGTCTACGTCGACCAGGCCGGACCACGCCCGGGCGACCCGGCGACGACCGAGGGCCTGACCGCCCTGGAGGCCGAGCTGCTCGACCGGGGATTCGCCCCGACGGCACCGCTGCGCGCCGCGCTCGCCTGGCTCGGCCCCGCCGGACTCGCCGACGCCGGCGGCTCCCTGATCCGGCAGATCGACGCGGAGCTGGGCGCCGACCGCACGCACATGCCGCTGTTCCGCAGCTTCCCGGCCTCGGTGCCGGATGACACCTGCGAGCTGTATGTCGACCGCGTCTTCACGCTGCTGCTGCAATGGCCGGCCCAGCCGTGCGTGCTGTGCGGCACCGTCGGCAGCGTGCACCCCGTGTCGCCGTGCGCCCACCTGGTGTGCCGCAC
Source organism: Streptomyces sp. NPDC050564 (assembly GCF_044457265.1). Taxonomy (NCBI): domain Bacteria; kingdom Bacillati; phylum Actinomycetota; class Actinomycetes; order Kitasatosporales; family Streptomycetaceae; genus Streptomyces; species Streptomyces sp. NPDC050564. Next base: position 43,052 of record NZ_JBITGS010000005.1, read on the forward strand.
CTGCTGGGACGGTGCCGACTACTCCGGCTGCCCGATCTGCCATCGCCGTATCGCCGACGGCGACCCGTTCCTGAAGCCCGCCGCGCCCCGCCGCCGGCTCGAAGTGCCCACCGGCCCGCTGAAGTTGCTCGCCCTCGGCACCGACCGGAAGGCCGACGCCACGAAGGCGCTGCTGCAGCTGCTGGCCCGGCGTACGCCGCTGCCGCCGCAGGACCGCGACGACGTGAAGCTGCTGCTCGCGCACACTTCCACCGCACTGGACTGGATGCCCGAGGACATCCCGGTCCGCGAGACGAAGGCGCTGGTCCTCGGCAGCCTCCTGTTGGACCGGCGTACGCGCGAGGCCGTGCGCCCGCTGCTCGCCGCACACCTGACCACCGCCACCGACGTCCTGCGCCTGCTGCACGTCCGGTCGGGCGGCGAGGCCGATCTGGTCGCACTGCGACGCTTCCGTTCCCTCCCGCGCGCGCTGCGTCGCGAACTCCTCGCCGTACTCGACGGGTTCGAGGCGTCGTCGCTGGTCGAGGACGTTCTGCGGCATCCGGTCGCCTGGAAGCGCGCCGCCGAGATCCTGCACCCGTTCGAGCAGCACGCGCGTCACCCGAAGGCCGCCCTCGCCTTCGCCGTCCTGCGCGCCACGGATACCTCCGCCACGCAGCTGGGCGAGGCGCTGCTGCGTACGGCGGCCGCGCACCCGGAGGCGGTACGCGTCGACGGCACGCGTCTGAAGGCCGACACCTGGGGCGCACGCACCGAAGAGGCCCTGCGGGACGGTGATTTCACCGCAGCACTCGCCCTGTTGACCCTGCGCCCGGGCGAACTGCTGCGCAGAATGGATCACTTGCTGCGACTGCGCGACCTGGCGGCGCTGCCGGACGGGTTCGCCGACACCCTGCGACGGGTCCTGCCCAAGGCCGGTCCCGGGCCGCTGCTCGCGGCCCTCGGGCGGCTGCGGGTCCGTCATCTCCCGGGCGAGCGCCGGGTGTTCTTCCCGCGCGGCCAGGTGACGCACTCCTTCACCGTCGACGACACCCGGGCCCCGCTGGCCGAGGCGGTCGCCGAGGGCGTCTGCGCGCTCCTGGAGGCGGAGGCCCTGCGCCGACTGGCCGGTGCCTCGCGCTTCGACCTCGCCGTCCTCGACTCGGGTCTCGCGGGCCTGGCCGTCCCCGCCGCCGAACGCGCGTCCGCCAAGGCGCTCGTCTCCGTGCCGCGCGGCAGCAGTCAGCCACTGCCCCAGGGCGAGGTCCTGCGGCTCTTCCTGCACTGGACACAGCCCGACAAGACACGCGTGGACCTCGATCTCTCCGTCGCGCTGTACGACGAGGACTGGACGTTCGCGGGCGTGTGCGACTACACGAACCTCGTGTACGGGGACCGGGCCGCCGTGCACTCGGGGGACCTCACCTCGGCTCCGGCACCCGACGGCGCGACGGAGTACGCGGACCTGGACCTCGGGGCGCTCGCCGACGGCCGGGTGCGCTTCGCCGTGCCCATCGTCTTCAGCTACAACAACGTCCCCTTCGAGCGGCTCCTCGACGCCTTCGCCGGCTTCATGGCGCTGCCCTCGAAGGACAGCCGCGACGCCTCGTACGACCCCCGGACGGTGCGCCAGCGCTATGACCTCGAGGGCGAGTCGCGCATCCATGTGCCGATGCTGGTCGATCTGGAGCGCCGCACGTTCCTGTGGACGGACCTGCATCTGCCACCGTCGGAGGGCTTCCACAGCGTGCACCGGCACAGCGGCGACCTCGGCCGTATCGGCAAGGACCTGTTCCAGTACTTCTCCTCGGGCCGTACCACGCTGTGGGACCTCGCGGTCTGGCATGCGGCGGCCCGTACGGACGAGGTCGCGGTGGTCCGTCGCGCGCGCCGGACCGACGAGCTGTGGCACTACCACCGCCGCGAGGGTGAGACCGACTTGGCCTTCGCGGCGCGCGTGCGCGCCCTGGAGCCACCGGAGTGGCGGCGCCCCTCCCAGGACGCGGAGGCGCTCGCCGCCGAGACGGCAGCCAAGAAGCACGCGCTGCTCGCCCTCGTGCACGGCGGCGTCGCCCCGGAAGGCTCGACCGGGTCCGTGTACCGGCTGCTGCCCGGCCCGGTCGACGGCTGCGGTCTGGAGCCGCTCACGGCGGGGGACCTCGTGGCGGCACTGGGCTGAGAGCTGGTGGTGGCGCCCGGGCGGCAGCCGGGCGCAGCGTCAACTCCGGGGCCCTGCGGCGCCCTTGTGGGGCCCACGCGCGCATGGCCCTGTCCGGGGCCTTTGGAGCCCCGCGTTCCGGGAAGGCGACGGCCTGACTGTCAGTCGTGGCCCGTATCCTCAGTGACCATGCTCGAAGACCTCACGACCGCAGCGTCCCCAGCCTCCTGGCCGGCCGCGTATCCGCAGGGGTACGCGGTCGTTGACGTGGAGACCACAGGCCTGGCCCGCGACGACCGGATCATCTCGGCCGCCGTCTACCGGCTGGACGCGCGCGGTGAGGTCCAGGACCACTGGTACACGATGGTCAACCCGGAGCGGGACCCGGGCCCGGTATGGATTCACGGGTTGACGAGCGACATGCTCGAGGGGGCACCGCTCTTCCAGGACATCGCCGAGGAATTCGCCGACCGGCTCGCCGACCGCGTGCTGGTCGCGCACAACGCGGTCTTCGACTGGTCGATGATCGCGCGGGAGTACGCTCGCGTGGAGCGCGAGGCGCCGGTCCGACAGCGGCTGTGCACCATCGCCCTCTCCAAGGAGCTGGGGCTGCCGCTGCCCAACCACAAGCTGGAGTCGCTGGCCGCGCACTTCGGAGTCGTCCAGCAGCGGGCGCACCACGCCCTGGACGACGCACGCGTGCTGGCGGAGGCGTTCCGGCCAAGCCTTCGCGCGGCCGCGCACGGCGGGGTGCGGCTGCCGCTGTTGGAGTGCCGGCCGCTCAAGGAGTGGTCCGACAGCCCCGCGACGCCGAGGATCGGGCGCCAGCCGGGCGGTTACCCGTCCGGGAGCGGCTATCCGTCCGGGAGTTGGCGCCCCTCTCGTAAACGCCCCGCATGCCCCTATCCCAACCCAGGACGCTACGAAGAGGGCAAACCGCTCAAGCAGGGCATGCGGGTCGCGTTCTCCGGGGACACCTCCATCGACCGCGAACTACTGGAGGACCGCGCCGTAGAGGCCGGGCTGCATGTCGCCACGAGCCTGTCCCGGCTCACCAGCCTGCTCGTCACCAACGACCCGGACTCCGGTACGTCGAAGGTGATCAAGGCCAAGCAGTTCGGGACACCGGTGATCGACGAGGCGGCGTTCGGCCAGCTGCTGCGGGACGTGGAGCCGGCGACGGAGCAGTGACCCGGCAGCCGCCGACGGACGACCGAGGGCCACTGGCGGACGACCGGCGGCCGCTGCGGGACGACCGAGGGCCGGTGACGGACGACCGCCGGTCGCCGACGGACCGGCGAGGACCCCTGGCGGAGGTGCGAGGGCTGACGGACGTACGGGTGATTGCCGGGCGACTCGCCCGGCGCCCGCTCGCCCGCGCCGCGTCGGCCCCTCACCCTGTGGCGCATGGCGAGATGTGAAGTATGCGGCAATGACTACGGCATGACGTTCGAGGTGCACGCGCAGGGCGCGGTGCACGTCTTCGACTGCTTCTCCTGCGCGATCCACCGGATGGCCCCCATCTGCGAGCACTGTCGTGTCCAGGTCATCGGCCAAGGGGTCGAGGTCGAGGGCCACTGGTTCTGCGGCGCGCACTGCGCCCGCGCGGAGGGGAAGGTGGGGATCATCGACAAGGTCTGAGCCTCATTCCCCGGCCCGGCACGGGGCGACGCTCCGATCCCGGCACGGGCACCGGCACGGGCACCGGCATCCGCACGGCCCTCGGCGGGACCCTCCCGTCGGGGGCCGAATCATGCCGAGTAACGTCAATGGGGTGTACCGCTTCCTGTTGACCCGGCAGTGGGTGATCCTCACCCTCGTGACCCTCGCGCTCATCCCGACGATGATCCGGCTGGGCTACTGGCAACTGCACCGACATGAACACAAGGTCGCGCTGAACACGGTGATCTCCGACTCACTGGCCGCCGAGCCGGTGCCCGCCGAGTCGCTCACCGCGCCGGGACAGCGCATCAAGCACGACGACCTCTACCGCCGGGTGACGGCGAAGGGTCACTTCGACACCGCACACGAAGAGGTCGTGCGCCGCCGCACCAACTCCGACGGTGCGGTCGGCTACCACGTCCTGACCCCGTTCGTGCTCGACGACGGCCGGGTCCTCATCGTCAACCGGGGCTGGATCCCGGCGAACGGCGCGCAGACCGCGTTCCCGAAGATCCCGGCGCCCGCGAAGGGCGAGATCACCGTCACCGGCCGGCTCATGGCCGACGAGACGACCGCCGACAGCGGCATCAAGAACGTCCAGGGCCTGCCCGACCGCCAGGTCATGCTGATCAGCAGCGAGCAGCAGGCGCAGCGGCTCGGCAAGCAGGTCCTCGGCGGCTACATCGAACAGACCGCGCCGGAGCCCAAGGGCGACTCCCCCGAGTTGATCCCCGACCCCGAGCACAGCGACATCGGTCCGCACATGGCGTATGCGATCCAGTGGTGGCTGTTCTCGGCGGGCGTTCCCGTCGGCTGGGTGATCCTGGTCCGCCGCGAGCGCCGTGACCGGGCGGAGGCCGCGACAGCGGAGGCCACACCGGAAACGGCCGCGGCGGCCGTCTAGCGTCCGGGGGCCGCACCGAGGCGGCCGTTCGCGCCACTCCGGCGGCCCGATTGGCCCGCGCGTCCCTCGGGAACCCGTCCACCGTGCACCAACGCATCGAGGACTACGCGCTCATCGGGGACGAACAGACCGTGGCTCTGGTGGGCCGCCACGGCTCCGTCGACTGGCTGTGTCTGCCCCGCTTCGACTCGGCGGCCTGCTTCGCGGCACTGCTGGGCGACGAGGACAACGGGCACTGGCGCATCGCGCCCAAGGGCGCGGGCTGCTGCACCCGGCGCGCGTACCGTCCGGACACGCTGGTGCTCGACACCGAGTGGGACACGGACGAGGGCTCGGTCCGGGTGACCGACCTGATGCCGCAGCGCGAGCACGCCCCCGATCTCGTACGCGTCATCGAGGGGCTGAGCGGCCGGGTCACGATGCACGGCCTGCTCCGGCTGCGCTTCGACTACGGCTCGATCGTGCCGTGGATGCGCCGGGCGGACGGACACCGTGTGGCGGTCGCGGGCCCGGACTCGGTCTGGCTGCGCAGCGAGCCGCCCGTGCACACCTGGGGCAAGGACTTCGGTACCCACTCGGAGTTCACGGTCGAAAAGGGGGAGAAGGTCGCCTTCGTCCTGACCTGGCACCCCTCGCACCGGCCGCGTCCGCCTCTCTGCGACCCCTTCGAGGCGCTGCGCACCAGCGTCGAGGACTGGCAGGCATGGGCGGCGCGCTGCCGCTACGACGGCCCGCACCGGGACATCGTCGTGCGCTCCCTGATCACCCTCAAGGCCCTCACCTACGCGCCGACCGGCGGCATCGTGGCCGCCCCCACCACCTCACTGCCCGAGGAACTGGGCGGCGTCCGCAACTGGGACTACCGCTACTGCTGGCTGCGCGACTCCACGCTCACGCTCGGCGCGCTCCTGGAGGCCGGCTACCTCGAGGAGGCCGAAGCCTGGCGCGACTGGCTGCTCCGCGCGGTCGCGGGCGCCCCAGCGGACCTGCAGATCATGTACGGCCTCGCCGGTGAACGCCGGCTGTCCGAGTACGAACTGCCGTGGCTGACCGGCTACGCGGGCTCGTACCCGGTGCGAGTCGGCAACGACGCCGTACAACAGCTGCAGCTCGACGTGTACGGCGAGGTCATCGACTCGCTCTCGCTGGCCCGTCGTTCGGGACTGCCCTCCAAGCCGCACATGTGGCGGGTGCAGGTCGCCCTGATGGAGTTCCTGCGGACGGCGTGGCGGAGGCCGGACGAGGGGATCTGGGAGGTGCGCGGCCCGCGACGGCACTTCGTGTACTCGAAGGTCATGGCCTGGGTGGCCGCCGACCGCGCCGTACGCACCCTGGAGGACAGCCCGAAGCTCGAAGGCGACCTGGAGGGCTGGCGCGCGATGCGCGACGAGGTGCACGCGGAGGTGTGCCAACTCGGCTACGACCCCGAGCGGAACACCTTCACGCAGTCCTACGGCTCCCGCGCGCTGGACGCATCGCTGTTGCTCATCCCCCACGTCGGCTTCCTGCCGTACGACGATCCGCGGGTCCTCGGCACGATCGCCGCGGTCCGCGAGGAGCTCAGCCACAACGGCTTCCTGCGCCGCTACAGCATCGAGGAGACCCGGATCAGGGTCGAAGAGACCCGGGTCAGCATCGAGCAGACCGGCACCGAGTCGACCGCCATCAGCACCGAGCAGGTGGGCGTCGGCACCGAGCAGTCCGCCCTCGACGGGCTGCCGGGCGGTGAGGGTACGTTCCTCGTCTGCTCGTTCTGGCTCGCGGAGGCCCTGCATCTGACGGGTCGTACCGAGGAAGCCCGTGAGATGTTCGAGCGCCTGGTGGGGCTGGCCAACGACGTGGGCCTGCTCTCCGAGGAGTACGACCCCGTCGCCGGCCGCCAGCTCGGCAACTTCCCGCAGGCGTTCAGCCATATCGGCCTGGTGGGTACCGCCCTCGCCCTGTTCGGGGGCGAGCAGGCAGGATAGGGGCCATGGATCTTGGACTGAAGGACCGTGTGTACGTCGTCACGGGAGCCACCCGTGGCCTGGGCAACGCCGCCGCGCGTGAACTCGTCGCCGACGGCGCGAAGGTGATCGTGACGGGACGCGACGAGAAGAGCGTCGCCGACGCCGCGTCCGCGCTCGGCCCGAACGCGGTCGGGGTCGCCGCCGACAACGCCGACCCGGGGAGCGCGCCCCGGCTGATCGCCGCCGCCCATGAGCACTTCGGCGGCTTCGACGGCATCCTGATCAGCGTCGGCGGCCCGCCGCCCGGGTTCGTCGCCGACAACACCGACGAGCAGTGGACGGCCGCGTTCGAGACGGTCTTCCTGGGTGCGGTGCGGCTGGCCCGCGCGGCTGCCGCGGAGCTCGGCGAGAGGGGTGTCATCGGTTTCGTGCTGTCCGCCTCGGTGTACGAGCCGATCCCCGGCCTGACCATCTCCAATGGTCTGCGCCCCGGTCTCGCGGGCTTCGCCAAATCACTCGCGGACGAGCTGGGCCCGCGCGGCATCCGCGTCGTCGGCCTGCTCCCGTCCCGTATCGACACCGACCGCGTCCGCGAACTCGACGGCTACTCCGCCGATCCGGAGGCCACCCGCGCGGCCAACGAAGCCCTCATTCCGCTGCGCCGTTACGGCACCCCGGAGGAGTTCGGCCGCACCGCCGCGTTCCTGCTCTCGCCGGCGGCGTCCTACCTCACGGGCATCATGCTGCCGGTGGACGGCGGAATGCGGCACGGCTTCTAGTCTCCCGTAGTTTCCCGGCCGACGGGGTCCTGGCCGAACAGGGGCCTGGGCGAAGCTCAACTGACCCGCTGAGCACGGTGCTTGACCCCGCGGAGGCGTACCTCCGCGGGGAGGGCGGCAAGGCCCGCGGAGTCCCGCGCGTGCGCCAGCGCCTCGGCCGTCAGCAGGTGCAGGGCCTGCCCGGGGTCCACATGGGGTTCCAGCAGGAGCTGCACCCGTGCCTCGGGCGCGCTGCGCCCTCCGGTCAGCACGATCTGTGCCTGCTCGACGCCGTCCAACTGCGTCGCCTCGCCGGCCAGTACGCCTTCCAGTGCCCGCCCGCGCAGCAGCGCGCCCTCGCCGTCGCCGGTGTCGACGAGCACTTCGGCGAGCCGGCGCCGCCGCAGGACGGCCACCAGCCACCACAGGGACAGCAGCACCAGAATCGCGAGGACGGCGATGACCATCGGCCACCACCAGCCGTGGTCCCGCCACCGGGTCCGCTCGGCCCGGCCGAGCAGTACGTCATGCTGACCGTTGTGGATCCACCACGAGGGAGGGTTCACGCCGAGCCCGACGGCGAGCACGGAGCCGCCGAGGACGACCAGCCCCAGCCCGACGATCCCGAGCAGTACGCGGTTGACCATCCGGAGCACCCGCCTCACCCCTTCCGTCCGGGGCGCCGGACGTGCACCGCCAGCGCGGGCGGGCGAGCGAGCCCCAGTCCCGTGATGCCGTCGGCGAGCGTGGCGTCGAGGTCGGCGCGTACGTCGTCGAGTTCACGGAAGTGCGAGACCGCGCGGACGTCGGCCTTCCTACGTCCCATGCGCACCCGGACCGACTGCACCCCGGCCACCTCCATGGCCCGGTCGCGCAGCGCCATCGCGGCGGCGCCCCGGTGCAGCCCGGCCCGGACGTCGGCGTGGGTGCGCCGCATCGGCAGGACGTCGCGCAGTCCGGGCGTGACGGCGAGGACGATCAGCCAGATGCCGACGGCGGCCGCGACTCCCGCACCGACGAGCACCCAGGTGTCGTCGAGGGGCCGTTCGGCGAGTTGCCGGGCCAGCGACCTGCGCCAGTGCATGGCGGGCCGGTGGGCTCGTACCGCTGCGACGTCGTACAGGAAGGCGCCCGAGGCGATCAGGATCAGCACGGCGACGATGCCCGCGGGGATGCGGCGCGCGGACCAGAAACGGCCCTGGCCGCCGTCCTCGTCGTCCACGGTGCGCAGCGGTTCGTACGCCGCCGCGGAGGCGGACTGACCGAGTGCGCTCTCACCCGCCTCCTCCAGGACAGGCATGGGCTGCGTGCTGTCGGAACCCTGGGACTCGCTCATCGCGTCCTCCCCTGTGCCGCGCCGGGCGCCTGCGCCAGGTGCAGCCGCTCCACCTGGACGGCCACCTCCGGCACTTCCATCCCCGCCAACGCCCTTACCCGTTCGGCGACATGGTGACGCACCGCGTGGCACCGGCCACCGATGTCGGAGGGGTAGTCGAGTTCGAGGCTGACGCGAAGGCGGGCGCTCTCGTGGTGCACGACCACGCTCGCGTGCGGGGGCACGGCGTCCGGGGGCAGCGCCGGAAGCACCTCGCGTGCCGCCTGCGCGGCGATCTTCGCGACGACGCGGTCGGCGATCCGGGTCGCGCCGCGCTCAGCCGCCGCGACGACCGTCACGGGCCGCCGCGTCTCACCGAGCCGGTCGACTTGACCTGCCACGCGTCACCGCCGTCGGTTGTCGCGGGTGCGGAAGAAGTCGCCGACGTCCAGGTCCCCCTCCAGGAACCTCCCGACGACGAACCCGATGGCCCCCAGCGCGGCCACCAGCACGAAGGCCCCGAATCCGCCGAAGTACCCGGCGAAGCCCAGCGCCATTCCGGCGATCATGCCGATCACGGCCAAGCTCATGATGCGCTCCTCAGCAGTTCGGTGGCCGAGTGATCACTAGCGGTTCGGTGGTCGGCGGTCGGCAGCGGTTCGGTGACCGGGCGGTCACTGGAGCCGCGTCTCCGTCTCCTCCTCTTCTTCCTCGGGAAGCTTCACATCACTCACCGCGATGTTGACCTCGACGACCTCAAGGCCCGTCATGCGCTCGACGGCCGCGATGACGTTCTCGCGCACGGCGTGGGCCACGTCGCCGATCGACACGCCGTAGTCGACGACGATCTCCAGGTCGAGCGCGGTCTGCAGCTCACCGACCTCGGCCTTCACACCTCGCGAGACGGACTTCGAACCACCGGGCACACGATCGCGCACCGCCCCGAAGGTCCGGCTCAGGCCGCTGCCCATCGCATGGACACCGAGCACATCACGGGCCGCGAGCCCGGCGATCTTCTCCACGACGCCGTCGGCGATCGTGGTCCGTCCCCGGGTGGCGGGATCACCGCCGCCGCGCTTGGTGACACCGGACTTGCGGATCTGGGGCGACCCCTTCTCGCCGGCAGGGGTTTCCGTCCGGTCCGGCTCCGTCATATCGGTCATGGCCGTATGTCCCTTTCGGTCGTCCTCCTTCACCCACACTAAGCGGGGTTGCGCGGTCGCGCGCCGCGGATGCGGCAGGCTGGAACTATGACGGCGGACCGGTGGGCGCAGGTGGTACGGCATCAGCTCGGGCTCGGCAGATTGCTGCCCCTCGGCCTCTCGCGCGACGGCGCGTGGATCACGGAGCGGGCGGCCGGCTCGATCCTGCGGCGCGCGGCCGATCCCGTGCGTGGTGTGCGGCTCGGCACGCTCCGGATCTCACTCGCCGACCCGGACGAGACGTACGACCCCGCTGTGCCGCCGCCGCCCGGGGCGCTGCCGCCCGGTCCTCTCCGCATCACGGCGGAGTTCGCGGCGGGGACGGATCCCACCGCCCCGGGCATGGAGCCCCTCCCGACGACAGCGGCCCGCCTGCGCCTGACCCTGGCCGCGGCGGCGACGGAACGTCTCGGTCTGACGGTCACGGATGTGGATCTACGGGTGACAGGGCTGCTCGACAGGGACGAACCCCCCGTCGCCGTACCCCCTGACGAGGTGCGAGAGGCTGCCGAACCGACGGACCCCGAGGAGGCGCGGGCAGCCGCGGCCGCCCGGTCGGTCCCGGGTGTGACCCACCTGACGGATCTCCTGGGGCGCCCGGTGCACGTCGAGGAGGCACCGGGCGAGGACCCCGCCCTGCCACGCCGCCACGTCCGCGTCGAACTGGCGGTCGCGGCGGACGAGCGGACCGTAGACGTGGCAAGGGCCGTCAGGGCGGCGGTCACGCAGACCCTGACGGACACACCGTCGGTGACGGTTCTGGTAACCGCCGTGGGCTAGAGCGCCCCCAAGGGACGCGGAGAACTACGCGACCTGCCGGAAAACGACCCGCAGCCCCAGGACGGTCTCAGTCACCCACCCCGGCGAGGTCCCGAAGCCGCCGAGCCTGCGCAGCACGCTCAGCAACCCGCTGCTCCTCATAGGAACGCTCCTGCGCCCCGCGCAGCAGCGCCTTGGTCTCGATGGCGGCATCGCGCGGCGCAGCAAGCAGCGCAGCGGCAAGGTCTCGCACCGCGTCATCGAGCTGCTCGACGGGCACGGCAATGTTGGCGAGCCCGGTGCGCTCGGCCTCCTCGGCCGAGACAAAGCGCCCCGTCGCGCAGATTTCGAGCGCTCGGGCGTACCCCACGAGGCTCACCAGCGGATGCGTCCCCGTGAGGTCGGGCACGAGCCCGAGGCTGGTCTCACGCATGGCGAACTGCACGTCGTCTGCGACGACGCGGAGATCACAGGCGAGCGCGAGCTGGAACCCCGCACCAATGGCATGTCCCTGCACGGCGGCGATGGACACGATGTCACTGCGCCGCCACCAGGTGAACGCCTCCTGGTACTCGGCGATGGTCGCGTCGAGCTCGGCATCGGAGCCGCGCGCGAGGTCGATGAACGACGGTTCCCCGTCGAAGCCCTCGGGCGTGAACGCCTGCCGGTCGAGCCCGGCGGAGAAGGACTTGCCTTCGGCGCGCAGGACGACCACACGGACGGAGCCCGGCAGTGACCGGCCGGCCTGCGTCAACGCCCGCCACAGAGCAGGACTTTGGGCGTTGCGCTTGGTCGGGTTGGTCAGCGTCACCGTGGCGATCGCGTCGTCGACGGTGAGCCGTACGCCGTCCTTGTCGAGTACCGGGTCGAGCGAAGCCATGGGGCGCCTCCGATGGGTGCGGTCGGATCAGGTGTGTACCCCACGAGGGACACAACCTAAGTGACTGCACAGTAACCACCCGGTCGATCACCCGACCGACCGGGTGGCCACCACCGAAGCCGATGGGGACGCCCGGCCTCAGGCCGAGGCGGCCTTCTTGCCCCGCGTCGCTCCGCCACGCCCTCGGAGCGTGACGCCCGACTCGCTGAGCATCCGGTGCACGAAGCCATACGAGCGGCCGGTCTCTTCGGCCAGCGCCCGGATACTCGCACCGGAGTCGTACTTCTTCTTCAGGTCTGCCGCGAGCTTGTCGCGCGCGGCGCCGGTCACCCGGCTGCCCTTCTTCAGAGTCTCGGCCACCCGTGCCTCCTCATGGGAAGTGCGCTCTGGACTCTCATGATCACCCCTCACGGGCCGCATGGCCACCCATTCGGCAAGGTCCGTAAGACAAGGTTTTGACGACAGGAGCCCATCCCCACGAGTGGAATTTCAGGTTCCGGCTGCCGTCGTCCGTACCGCCGAACGGGTTCTTCCGCGAAGTACCTGGTCAGCGATGCGAGACGGCCGGGCCCTTGGGAACAAAGGGCCCGGCCGCGAAATCGATGTAGGACACACCTCGGTACGAGGAGATCTCACACAGATGATGGATCACGGATCGGCCGAATGATCCATACGCAGTGGATCAGTCATTCGATCACGACGGGCTGACACCGGTGAGACCTGGGCGCCGACTCGGGCACGAGTCAGGCGAGAGCCACCAGATCCGCGTAGTCCGCGCCCCACAGGTCCTCGACGCCGTCCGGCAGCAGGATGATCCGCTCCGGCTGGAGCGCCTCGACGGCGCCCTCGTCGTGGGTGACGAGGACGACGGCGCCCTTGTACGTGCGCAGCGCGCCGAGGATCTCCTCCCGGCTGGCCGGGTCGAGGTTGTTCGTCGGCTCGTCGAGCAGAAGGACGTTCGCGGAGGAGACCACGAGGGTCGCGAGCGCGAGACGGGTCTTCTCGCCGCCGGACAGCACGCCGGCGGGCTTGTCGACGTCGTCGCCGGAGAACAGGAACGAGCCGAGCGTCTTGCGGACCTCGACCAGGTCGAGGTCGGGGGCCGCGGAGCGCATGTTCTCCAGAACCGTGCGCTCGGGGTCGAGGGTCTCGTGCTCCTGCGCGTAGTAGCCGAGCTTGAGGCCATGGCCCTGCACGACCTCGCCGGTGTCGGGGTTCTCGACGCCGCCGAGGAGCCGGAGGAGGGTCGTCTTTCCGGCGCCGTTCAGGCCCAGGATGACGACGCGGGAGCCCTTGTCGATGGCCAGGTCGACGTCGGTGAAGATCTCCAGGGAACCGTACGACTTCGACAGACCCTCGGCGGTGAGCGGCGTCTTGCCGCAGGGCGCGGGCTCCGGGAAGCGCAGCTTGGCGACCTTGTCGGAGGCGCGTACCGCTTCGAGTCCGGCGAGCAGCCGGTCGGCACGCTTGGCCATGTTCTGCGCGGCGACCGTCTTGGTGGCCTTGGCGCGCATCTTGTCGGCCTGCGCGTTCAGCGCGGCGGCCTTCTTCTCCGCGTTCTGCCGCTCGCGCTTGCGACGCTTCTCGTCCGCCTCGCGCTGCTGCTGGTAGAGCTTCCAGCCCATGTTGTAGACGTCGATCTGGGCGCGGTTGGCGTCCAGATAGAAGACCTTGTTGACGACCGTCTCGACGAGGTCGACGTCGTGGGAGATCACGATGAAGCCGCCACGGTAGGTCTTCAGGTAGTCGCGCAGCCAGACGATCGAGTCGGCGTCGAGGTGGTTGGTCGGCTCGTCGAGCAGCAGCGTGTCCGCGTCCGAGAAGAGGATGCGGGCCAGCTCGATACGGCGGCGCTGACCACCGGAGAGGGTGTGCAGGGGCTGGCCGAGCACGCGGTCGGGCAGATTGAGCGCGGCGGCGATGGTGGCGGCCTCGGCCTCGGCGGCGTACCCGCCCTTGGTGAGGAACTCCGTCTCCTGGCGCTCGTACTGCCGCAGGGCCTTCTCGCGGGTGGCGCCCGTGCCGTTGGCGATGCGCTGCTCGTTGTCCCGCATCTTGCGGATCAGGGTGTCCAGGCCCCGCGCGGACAGGACGCGGTCGCGGGCGAGCACGTCGAGGTCGCCGGTGCGCGGGTCCTGCGGGAGGTAGCCGACCTCGCCGGAGCGCGCGACGTTGCCTGCGGCGGGGATGCCCTCACCCGCGAGGACCTTGGTCAGCGTCGTCTTGCCCGCGCCATTGCGGCCGACCAGGCCGATGCGGTCGCCCTTGGCGATACGGAAGGTGGCGGACTCGATGAGGATGCGGGCGCCGGCGCGCAGCTCGATACCGGAGGCGGAAATCACGGACAGACTCCAGGGCAGGGTCGTTGGCGGGGTGGACGGCTGAGGACGTTCCCGCCGTCTAATGCGCGAGGAGAATGGCCATGGGCCAAGTCTAACGGGGCCGTGCAACCACTTTTTCTGTGTGCTGGTGTTCGACACTGTGATGCTCGCCCCGCCGCTCGTTGTCCAGCGGCGTCCGGTCCGGAGTGATCCTGCCCACCTCGTCCACCGCGACGATCTCGCCGGTCCGGCTGTCGGTGGCCGCGCAGGGCTGCGCGATCAGCAGCGCCGTACGGACACGCATCGCGCGCGGGCTCGAAGGCGCAGCCCGGGCGGGCAGCACCCAGCACAGGTCGCCGTCGGCGATGCGTTACGCGGCGATGCGCTGCGGGGCGACGACGGCGAGCATGCGGGCGCCGAGGGTCCGCAGCACTCCGCTGCCCCGTTGGGCCGCGAGCCAGGGCGCGGCCACGGGAAGGGCCCGGTGCCGGCGGACCGCGCCGCCGTCACCGCGGACGGTGGCCATGACCAGCCCGCCGTCGCCGCGGACGGTGGCCATGACCAGCCCGTCGTCCCAGAGCGCGATCGCGTCCCCGCGCGCGGGAAGCACGGCCGGCGGACGGGGCGGCCCTCTCGTGTGTACGTCCACCGGGGGCGCCCGGTTCCCTCGTCGTACGCCTCGACGGTGGCCCCTGTCGTCCGCAGCGGGGGTCGGCCCCCGCGCTCCAGGCGCGCGTGGGTCGTGACGTGGTCTCCGTAGGGGGCGGTGCGGGCCTGGTGGGCTGCTGCGAGAAGTGGGCCGCCGCGAGAAGGGGGCGGCCAGGAGGAGGACGAGGGCGCGGGGTCCGCGCGGGTCCTTCACGGCGAGAGTGCGGGTTCCGCGTGGGGCGCTCGATGCAGCGGGGCGGTGCTGTGGGTGGGGGCGGGCTCGGTCGGGGTGGCCTGCGGGTGCCGGACCGGTACCTCCGGATCCGTCACCTCGATCGGCAGAACGACCACATCGCCCCCTCGCCACCACAGCCCACGGATCCGGCGCAGAGCGTGGACGCGCGTGACTCGCAGGGCCGTCGGGACACGGCGGGCCTGCAAGAGCGCGTCCCCCGTTCGGACCTCCGCCCGGGGCCGGGGTCCGGGGGGCGTACGAGGATGGCCACAGCGACGTACGGCAGAGGGTGGTGTGCCCATGCAGTTCGACGACGACGCCGACCTGGACACGTCCGAGGTCCAGGATGTGCGCAGTAGTCGAATCCCCGGTGGTAGAGCGACCATCGGGGGTGGCATCGCCGGCCTGATCGCCCTGATCATCGGACTGTTCTTCGGAATCGGTCCCGACGAACTCGGGCTCTCCTCCGGGAGCGACCAACCCGCGTCGACCTCCTCCTCCCTCGCGCAGGTCCAGCAGACCTGCAAGAAGGGAAGCGACGCGAACGCCAGGGAGGACTGCCGCATGGTGGCGGTGGTCAACAGCGTGCAGGACTACTGGGCGCAGGAGTTCGATCGCCGCAGGGGCACGTACACACGCTCCCCGACGGTCTTCTTCAGCAGCCGGGTCGGCACGGCCTGCGGCACCGCCACGTCCGCCGTCGGCCCGTTCTACTGCCCCGGCGACCGCAAGGTCTATCTGGACCTGGGCTTCTTCGACGAGCTGCGCACCAAGTTCGGCTCCAGCGGCGGACCGTTCGCGCAGGCGTACGTGGTGGCGCACGAGTACGGGCACCACGTGCAGGACCTGATGGGGACGCTGGGCAGGTCGCAGAACGGACTGACCGGCGCGAACAGCAACTCGGTGAAGGTGGAGCTGCAGGCCGACTGCTACGCCGGGGTGTGGGCGCACCACGCGACGACGACGAAGGACCCCTCGACGGACCGGCCGCTGGTCACCAGCCTGACGGACGCCGACATTCGCGACGGCCTGGACGCGGCGGCGGCAGTCGGCGACGACCGGATCCAGGAGAGGTTCCAGGGCCGGGTGACCCCGGAGACCTGGACGCACGGCTCCGCCAAGCAGCGGCAGCAGTGGTTCTACGAGGGGTACAGCACCGGCGACATGGCGCGATGCAACACGTTCCGCTGAGGCCGGACGGCAGACGGCTTCCGCTCCCGGGGCGTTGTCAGTGCCCGGTGCCAGACTGGGCAGCAGGTCGGATTCCGGCGGCGGTTCCGGCGGCGCGACGAGAGGGAGTGATCGGCATGGCAGGCATGGACGGCGGGCGCCCGAGCATCTACCCGACACTGCTGTACGTGGACGCGAAGGCGGCGATCAGGCAGCTCACGGAAGCCTTCGGCTTCAGCGAGGCGTCGGTGTACGAGAGCGACGAGGGCCCGGTCACCACGGTGATGCACGCCGAACTGGTGCAGGGCAATGGCGCGGTGATGCTCGGCTCCAAGGGCCGCGGCGGCGTCTTCGACACCGCGATGAAGGACGCGGGCCCGGCCTCGGTGTACGTGGTGGTGGACGACGTCGACTCGCACCACCAGCGGGCCGTGGACCACGGCGCCGAGATCCTGATGCCCCCGAGGGACCAGGAGTACGGCTCGCGGGACTACATGGCCCGGGACCTCGAGGGAAATATCTGGAGCTTCGGCACGTACGCCCCCGAGATAGGGGCGTAGGACCTCGTCGGCTTCCGTCGCCGACCCCCCCGTCAGCTTCCTCCGGTGTGCACCTGGAAGGCGGCCCGGCGTACGGCCTTGGCGAGCGCCGGGTCCGGGTGCGCGGCGGCTAGCGCGACCAGGACCTGCACGGTACGGGGGTGCCCGACCACGCGTACCTCGTCGAGGAGTGCGGGCACGGTGGGCTGCAGGGCGGACTCCAAGTGCCGTACGAGGAGCGGGGCTTCACCGTGGTCGGCGACCGCGGCAGCGGTGTCGACCCACAGCCAGGTGGCCTCCTCGCGGGTGAGCACCTCGTGGGCGTCCTCGGGGTCGTGACCGTCGTGCTCGGCGAGCCACAGCAGGGCGTAGGGACGCAGCGAGGTCTCCTCGGCCACGGCGCGCACGTCGGGCTCGGCGGGGGCGCCGACCACGCGCAGTGCCTCGAAGGCGAGACCGCGGGTGAGGGCGTCCTCGCCCCGGGCGGCGTCGAGGAGTTCGGTGACGGCGCTGCCGACGGGACGGGCGGCCAGCCAGGCGCGGTACTCGGCGCGGGCCGCGTTGGGGCGAAGCTGGGCGCAGCCGCGGAGCATGTCCTCGGCCGACTGCTCGATGTTTCCGGCGGGGCTCTGCGCGGCGACGCAGATCTGCTCCAGCTTGACCCAGACCGCCCAGCTGCCGAGCGGGGTGAGGGTGGCCTGGCCGTCGGCGCAGGTGAGCGCGCCCACGGAGGCGAGGGCGTGCAGGGCCCAGTCGAGGAGCGGGGCGAGGGGGGCGTCCGCGGTGTCGGGTGCGGCCTGCGGGGCGGGCTCCGGCTGGGGGCCGTACGCGATTTCGCAGCGCTCGGTGCGCAGTTCCGTCACGCGCTGCTCGAGGAGATCGAGGAGCTGTTCCACGGGGACGGGACCCGCGGAGAGCTGGAGGAAGGAGAGCAACTGAGGCATCGCGGAGACGACCTCGGCGACAGCTGCGGGTTCGCGGTCCGCGGGCTCCGGATACGCGAGCGACCAGGCGTCGAAGAGGGCGACCCAGCCGCGCAGTACGGCACTGTAGTCGCGGTTCCAGGCGCGCAGCCGCCAGCCCGGGCGGGCGCTGTCGCCGTGCACCTCGACAAGACCGGCCAGGCGTGCGGTGTCCCAGTCGGCGCGGACCTGAGCCGGGGTCAGCCCCAGGTCGGCGGCGGCCCGTTCGGCGGTGGCGTCGGAGAGGGTGCCCCGGCTGTCGGGGGCCGCACCGTCGCGCCCCGGGCGCAGGGCGGCATCGGCCCAGCGGGCTACACGGGCCGCGCCGGACAGGCCGGTTCGCGCCATACGGGCCAGTTCCGCGGGCGGCGGTGTGCCCTCGGGGGGCCGCGGTGCGGGGCGGCGCGTGCGGCGCTGGGTCACCGCTCGGGGGGCGGCGGCCAGGGGCCGCGGGCTGACGAGTCGGAGCCTGGAGTCGCGCGGGTTACGGGACGTCACGGGTGCAGTCTTCCGGTTGACGGTCCGAAAACCCAAACGGAATGTCACGGCAGGCGACAGGGGTGGTGAGCGCGGGGGGTTCTCGGGACGCGCGACAGGCGGGAACGAGCCATCGCGAGAGTTGTCCGGGGCCGAACCGGAAGGGCGCCGTCGGGTTCGCCGGGGTGCTTCGTGGGGACCGGCTGCCGGGCTCTGCCGGAGGTGTGCCGGGGCGCTTACATCAGGGGGGTGAGGAAGCGGCGCAGGGCCTCTTCGTAGCCTTCCGGGTCGGCGTTCCACATGGCGCCGTGCGGGGCCTTCGGGACCGTGTGCAGGGTGACCAGGTCCGGGCGGCGCTTGGCTAGGCGGCGTGAGGTGTCCCACGGGGCGATGGTGTCGTCCGGGCCGTGCAGCACCAGGGTGGGCACCTCGAGGTGGTCGGGGTGCGCGGCGTTCTCGATGCGGTCGCCGTGCAGGCCCGTGCGGCCCTGGGCGGCGCGCACCGCGAGGGGCAGCAGGGCGCTGGGGGTGCGGCGGGCCGTGGCGAGGGCGCGCAGCGTGGTCTCCCAGCTGAGGACGGGCGAGTCCAGCACCAGACCGGAGATCCGCTCGCGCAGGGCGGAGTGCGCGGCGGCGCGCAGGGCCATGGTGGCGCCGATGGACCAGCCGTAGAGGACGACCTGCTCGGCGCCGTACCGCACGGCGTACCGGATGGCCGCGTCGAGGTCGCGCCACTCGGTCTCGCCGAGGTGGTTGAGGCCGTCCTGGGAGCGGGGTGCGCCGAGGTCGCCGCGGTAGGCGAGGTCGAGTACCGGGAAGTGGTGGCGGTTCAGGAACTCCATCACGTTCATCGGATGTTCCCGGGTGGCACCCAGGCCGTGCACGGTGATCACCCAGGTGTCGCGCACGGCGGGCACGAACCAGGCGGGCAGAGCGCCGAGTTCGCCGGGTATGTCGACGTCGGCGTGGGCGAGGCCGAGGGCGGCGCTCGGGTCACCGACGTGCAGATTCGGGGTGAGCCACACCTTGTCGCCGGGCTTCAGGGAGCCGTGGGTGACGCGTTCGAGGCGGCGTACGACCGTGTCGACGGGGTGGGGGGGCCCTTTCATGACCGGTCCGACGATCGCGTGGGAGCCGTCGCCGGCGAGGCCGTATGTGCCCGGACGCTGGGAGGCCAGGTCCCGGGTGAGCGTGATCCCGCCCGCCGTCGTGGCGTGCACAGTGAGCCGGGGCTCGGTGGGCAGGGGCTTGCCGGGCGACGTCTTCAGCGCGGCGTCACTCGCGAACCGGCCCGCGGCCACGGTGGCCGCGCCCGCGGCTATGGCTACGGTGACAGCTGCTGCCGTGGCTCTGATGGTGCGCACGCGTCCAGTCTCCCGGGGGAGCCCGCCATCGGCCAGCGGGAGGGAGGACTGGATGACGTCTTGCGCCCGGGTCGGGGCGTGTGCGCTCTCGTGGTGCGGGTGATGCGGCATCGCCGGATTCGTACGTCTCGTCCGCCCGGCGTCGCTCAGCCCCGCTGCCCGTACCCCCGTAGCCGCTCCCCCGCCTCCTGGGTCTGCTGGGGTGACAGCAGCGTGGGGGTCAGGCCAGGGACCGCGGAGGCCAGGAGCCAGACGCGGGACATCCACTCCAGCTGGGCCGTGCGGTCGTACGCCTGGTTCAAAGAGTCTCCGTGGGCGATGGTGCCGTGGTTCTGCAGAAGGCAGGCGGTGCGGTCGGCGAGAGCCCGGAGCATGTTCTCGGCCAACTCCGGAGTGCCGTATGTCGCATAGGGGGCAACACGGACCGGGCCGCCGAGGGCGCCCGCCATGTAGTGGATCAGCGGGAGCTCGGGGACGAGCGTGGAAACCGCCGTCGCGTGCGCGGCGTGGGTGTGGACGACGGCGCGCGCGTCGGTTGCGCGGTAGATCGCCAGGTGCATCGGCAGTTCGCTTGTCGGAAGAAGCGAACCGAGCACCTGCCGGCCGTCGAGATCGACGCCGACGACGTCGTCGGGCGCCAGCCGGTCGTACGGCACTCCCGTGGGCGTGACCAGGACGGTGCCGCCGACTCGTGCCGACACATTGCCCGACGTACCGACGACCAGCCCGTCGGCCACCGTCCGACGGGCCGTCAGGACGAGCTCGTCCCACGCCCGTTCCACCGCGTCCCGCGCGTCCCGCGCGTCCAACTCGCCCCGTCCGGGCGCGTCCTGTGCGTCCTCCCGCACGTCCCGTGCGTCCCGCCGCTGCTCAGCCATGCCGCGATCCTGCCAGGCGCAGACGTCAACACGCCGCAGGCGAGGGCACTTTAGGGCGGAACCCGCGCATCCGTAAGTTCGCATATGGGCATACATCCCCCTCTGTTGGCGATTGGCTGGCGATCGATGGGCATGCACTGATCTTCCAGTAACCTCTGGGGGATTTGTCGTGCACGTCGCCATTCCGGGGGGAAATATGGCCCGTGATCACAAACCATTCCGTCGCCGTGCCCGCGTCGTCGCGGCAACGGCCATCGTGGGGGCGCTCACCGCGGGTGGGACCGCCCTCGTCGCGGTTCCGGCCTCCGCGGCGAGCAAGCCCAAAGGGCACGACGTCTCCTCGCACCAGAAGAACGTCGACTGGCAGAGCGCGAAAGCAAAGGGCGCCCGCTTCGTCTACGTCAAGGCGACCGAGTCCCACACGTACCGCAATCCGTACTTCAGCCGGCAGTACAACGGCGCGCGCAACGCGGGCATCCTCCGCGGCGCCTATCACTTCGCGGTGCCGAACAAGTCGTCCGGCACCGCCCAGGCCGGGTACTTCGTGCGCAACGGCGGCGCCTGGCGCTCGGACGGCTGGACGCTGCCGCCCGCGCTGGACATCGAGTACAACCCGTACAGCAGCCACAAGTGCTACGGCCTGAGCAAGGCCAGGATGGTGAGCTGGATCAAGGCGTTCAGCGACGAGGTCAAGCGGGAGACCGGCCGCCGCCCGGTGATCTACACGACCACGCACTGGTGGAACACCTGCACCGGCGGCAGTCGCGCCTTCGCCGCGAACCACGCCCTGTGGCTCGCCCGCTACGACTCGGCGGACGCGGGTGCACTGCCCGCCGGCTGGTCGTACTGGACGTTCTGGCAGTACGACAACCACGGCAGCCTTCCGGGTGACCAAAATCTCTTCAACGGATCCATGGCCGCACTCAAGAGGCTCGCGCGGGGCTAGGAACTGATAGCGGAGCCCTGTATTCCGCCTCCGTTCGAGACAGCGGACCGCCCCTTCGTCACAAACGGAGGGGCGGTCCACCGTTTGAGACACCCCACCGCCCGCCCCAGTTCATCTTCCGTTCACCCAGGTTGCCTACGGTCCACTTGCCACTGACGTCAAACAGAAGCCTGGGTAAATGGAACACATCACGCTCCTCCTCGGAATCGTGATCGTCACCGCTCTCGTGTTCGATTTCACGAACGGTTTCCACGACACTGCCAACGCGATGGCGACGACCATCTCGACCGGCGCTCTGAAGCCCAAGACGGCGGTGGCCATGTCCGCCGTGCTGAACCTCGTCGGCGCGTTCCTCTCCGTGGAGGTCGCCAAGACGATCTCCGGCGGGATCATCAACGAAGAGGGCATCCGCACCGAAGTGATCTTCGCGGCGCTCGTCGGCGCCATCCTCTGGAATCTTCTGACCTGGCTCCTGGGTCTGCCCTCCAGTTCCTCCCACGCACTCTTCGGCGGCCTGATCGGCGCCGCGGTCATGTCGGCCGGCTGGTCGTCGGTGAACGGCTCGACCGTTGTCACCAAGGTCCTGATACCCGCGGTCGCCGCGCCCATCGTGGCCGGACTCGCCGCGATGCTGGCCACCCGGCTGACGTACAGGATCGGCAACCGCGCCGAGGAGAAGGCGACCGCCAAGGGCTACCGCGCGGGCCAGATCGCCTCCGCCGGCCTGGTCTCGCTGGCGCACGGCACGAACGACGCCCAGAAGACGATGGGCATCATCACCCTGGCCCTGGTCACCGGAGGCGTCCTCGCCCCGGGCTCGAACCCTCCCACCTGGGTCATCGTCTCGGCCGGTACGGCCATCGCGCTCGGCACCTACCTGGGCGGCTGGCGCATCATCCGCACGATGGGCAAGGGTCTGACGGACCTCGCGCCGCAGCAGGGCTTCGCCGCCCAGACCAGCGCCGCGACCGCCATCCTGGCCTCCTCGCACATCGGCTTCTCCCTCTCCACCACCCAGGTCTGCTCCGGCGCCGTGATGGGCTCCGGCCTGGGCCGCAAGGGCGGTGTCGTCCGCTGGTCGACCGCGACCCGGATGTTCGTCGCGTGGGGCCTGACGCTGCCGGCCGCCGGTCTGGCCGGCGCCTCGGCCGAGTTCCTCACCAAGCAGGGCACGTGGGGCATCGTCGCCACGGGCGTGCTGCTCGTCGCCGGCGCCGGGGTCATCTGGACCCTCTCGCGCCGCCAGCCGGTCACCGTCGACAACGTGAACGACGTCGCCGAGCCCGCGGGCGTCGTCACCGCGGCGATCGCCGCGGTCACCCCGCCGCCGGCCGGCTCGATCGCCACGGCCGACACCGACCTGAAGACCACCATCCCGGCCCCGGACGCGGAGCCCACCCGCCCGGCCACGGTGTAAGGAACGAACAGCATGAACATCGACTGGGCAGCCCTCGCCTCCGTCTTCGGAGTCAGCCTCCTCGCCACCGTGGGCCTCGTCGGCCTCTTCACCCTCGGCATCGTCGGCCTCTCGAAGCACGAGTCGGCGTCGGCCCGGGGCGGCTCCGCCACCCTCGCGGTCACCGGCGCCTACGCCTGCTTCGCGGCGTGCGCGGCGGCGGTGGCGTACGGGATCTTCATCATCGTGGCCTGACGCCACAAGCGAATCGTCTTCCCGATTCCGTCCGCGGGGGGGGGGGGGGGGGGGGGGGGGGGGGGGGGGGGGGGGGCGCGGGGGGGGGGGGGGGGCGGGGGGGGGGGGGGCGGGGGGGGGGGGGGGGGGCGGGCGCGCGGCGCGAA
>NZ_JBITGS010000005.1:65964-148921 GCF_044457265.1 Streptomyces sp. NPDC050564
CAGATGCTCCGGGGGGGCCCCCCCCAACCCCCCCCCCCCCCCCCGGCGCGGGGGGGGGCCCCCCCCCCCCCCCCCGGCCCCCCCCCCGCCCCGCGGTTTTTCACATACGACCTGCTGTGGGTGGAGCACGCGGCGGGGCAGCTCGCCGTCCGTGACGACCACGAACTCCTGGCCCGCTACCAGGAGTGCTTCGCACAACTCACCGACAGCACGCTCGACGGTGTGGCTGCGGTCGACCTCATCGACAAGGCCGCGCGAGACTTCAGCGTCGGTTGAGCCATTGCCCGAGGAGGGGCGATGCGGCGGTAACTGCTGGTGCGCCACACGCGTGCGGACGGCCCCCGTCGACCACGCAGACCTCCTGCGCTTGAGAGTCGGTGCTCCGGAGGCATTCGGCCGCGTCTGCAAACCCTGGCGTCGCCCCACACAGCGGCACAGGCCCACCCGGAGGATGGGGCTCCACCGCCCTCCACCGCTCTCCGAATTCTCCTTTTCAGTCCAGAGAGGCCGGATTCGGTCGGCCGGACGCAATCCGGCCCCGTGTGGGCCTCAGCACACTCTTCCGCCCCAGGTCAACAGCAAGTTGACGGCTGTTCTAACCCCGTGGTGGACTGCCCGAGCCAAGTACGGCGGCATGAGAGGAAGCCGGTGTGAGTCCGGCGCGGTCCCGCCACTGTCACCGGGGAAGTAAGTCCCCGGGAGCCAGGAACTCTCACCGCCGGTCTCGTCGAACCAGGGCGTGGACACCCTGAGTGAGGACATATCGCCATGCGCGGCTGCCCAAGTTCTGTGCGAACGACGCGAAGTACGCGAACGACAGTTGTGCCCGACCTGACGGTCGGCTGAACCGGTGCGTGCCGATCGCGTCTTCGCGTACGGCGCCGCCGCCGGCCTTCTCGGTGACCTGCTGCTCGGCGACCCTCGCCGGGGGCATCCGGTCGCCGCGTTCGGGCAGGCCGCGGGAGCCGTGGAGCGGGTGCTGTGGCGGGACCACCGCGGGTGGGGCGCGCTGCACACCGTGGTGTGCGCGGGCGGTGCCACCGGGCTCGCGGCCCTGGCCCGTCATTCCGTACGTCGATCCCGTACCGCCTCCATCGCACTGACCGCCGCCGCCACTTGGGCCGTCGTCGGAGGGACCTCCCTCGGGCGCGAGGCGCGCGCGATCGGCGACGCGCTCGCGGTCGGCGATGTCGAGGTGGCCCGGGAGCGGCTGCCCCATCTGTGCGGGCGTGATCCGCAGGCACTGGACAGCGACGGCATCGCGCGAGCGGTCGTCGAGTCCGTCGCCGAGAACACCTCCGACGCGGTGGTGGGCGCCTTGGTGTGGGGGGCTGTCGGCGGTGTGCCGGGGCTCGTCGCCTTTCGTGCCGTGAACACGCTCGACGCCATGGTCGGGCACAAGTCCCCCAAGTACCGACGGTACGGGTGGGCTTCCGCACGGCTCGACGATGTCGCGGGCTGGCCGGGCGCACGGTTGACCGCCGTGCTCGCCGCCGTCGCGGGACGCGACCGGCGCGGGGCCGTGCGCGCCTGGCGCGCGGACGCGCCCAAGCATCCGAGTCCCAACGCGGGGCCCGTGGAGGCGTCGTTCGCGGGGGCGCTCGGGGTACGGCTCGGGGGGACCCTCTCCTATGGGGGGCGGGTCGAGCATCGGCCCGTGCTCAACGAGGCGGGCCGAGCTGTTGCGGTGCGCGACATCGAACGGGCCGTGCGGTTGTCGCGACGGGTGAGCTGGCTGGCGCTGGGGGCGAGTGCGGCGGGGGCTCTGCTGTGGGGTCGGGTGACGAGGCACCCGGCGCTGCGGGCTGTGCCCACCCTCCCCCAGGCTCTCGGCCTCGCTCGACCAGGGGGAACCCCCAGCGCCCTGCGGAACGACGGCACACTGCGGTGGAGGACGACATCATGACGGGTCATGGACTGCTCATCGCCGGAACCACCTCCGACGCCGGCAAGAGCGTCGTGACCGCCGGGGTCTGCCGGTGGCTGGTGCGACGGGGCGTCAAGGTCGCGCCCTTCAAGGCGCAGAACATGTCGCTGAATTCGTTCGTGACGCGTGAGGGCGCCGAGATCGGGCGCGCGCAGGCCATGCAGGCGCAGGCCGCGCGCGTGGAGCCCACCGCGCTCATGAATCCCGTACTCCTCAAGCCGGGGAGCGACCGGAGCAGTCAGGTCGTCCTCATGGGCAAGCCCGTGGGGGAGCTGTCGGCGCGCGGCTACCACGGAGGGCGGCAGGAGCAGCTCCTCGGGACCGTGCTGGACTGCCTCGCCGAGTTGCGGGGCACGTATGACGCGGTGATCTGTGAGGGAGCCGGCAGTCCTGCCGAGATCAATCTGCGGCGTACCGACATCGTGAACATGGGGATCGCCAGGAATGCCCGGCTCCCTGTGCTCGTCGTCGGCGACATCGACCGCGGGGGCGTGTTCGCCTCGTTCTTCGGGACGGTCGCGCTGCTGTCGCGCGAGGACCAGGAGCTCGTCGCCGGGTTCCTCGTCAACAAGTTCCGCGGGGACGTCTCCCTGCTGGAGCCCGGGCTCGAGATGCTGCACGGCCTCACCGGGCGGCGCTCGTACGGTGTCCTGCCCTTCCAGCACGGCCTCGGCATCGACGAGGAGGACGGGATGGGGGTGTCGCTGCGCGGGGCGGTCCGGGAGTCGGAGGTCGCCTCTCCTGTCGGCGAGGACATCCTCCGGGTCGCCGTCTGCGCGATCCCGCTCATGTCCAACTTCACGGACGTGGACGCGCTGGCCGCCGAGCCGGGTGTCGTCGTGCGGTTCGTGGACCGGGCCGAGGAGCTGGCCGACGCGGACCTTGTCGTCCTACCGGGAACCCGGGGGACGGTGAAGGCGCTGGAGTGGCTGCGGGAGCGGGGACTGGCGGACGCGATCGCGCGCAGAGCCGCCGGGGGACGGCCCGTGCTGGGCATCTGCGGTGGCTTCCAGATACTCGGCGAGCACATCGACGACGAGGTCGAAAGCCGCCGAGGCCAGGTGGACGGCCTCGGGCTCCTTCCCGTACGCGTGCGGTTCGCGCGCGAGAAGACCCTCACCCGGCCCGTCGGCGAGGCGCTCGGCGAGCGCGTCGAGGGGTACGAGATCCACCACGGAGTCGCCGACGTCACGGGCGGGCATGCGTTCATCTCCGATGACAGGGGACACAGCCTGGACGGGTGCCGGGTCGGCGCCGTCTGGGGCACGCACTGGCACGGCTCGCTGGAGTCGGACGGATTCCGGCGCGCCTTCCTGCGCGAGGTGGCGGCCGCCGCGGGCCGCCGCTTCGTGCCGGCCGCCGACACGTCGTTCGCGGCGCTGCGCGAGGAGCAGCTGGACCGGCTCGGCGATCTGATCGAGGAACACGCGGACACGGACGCGCTGTGGCGGCTCATCGAGTCGGGCGCGCCGTCAGGACTGCCTTTCATTCCACCGGGAGCGCCCGCATGAGCACAGTGTTGTTGTTGTCGACCGCCGACACGGACCTGCTGGCGGCGCGTGCCTGCGGCGCCCCGTACCGGATCGGCAATCCGACCCGGGTGGATGTCACGGAGGAGCTCCCGGGGCTCATCGAGGGCGCGGACATCGCCGTCGTACGGCTGCTCGGCGGCAAGCGCGCCTGGGAGGCCGGCCTGAGCACGCTCAAGGCGTCGGGCATCCCGACCGTGCTGCTCGGCGGAGAGGCCGTCCCGGACGCGGAGTTGATGGCCGAGTCGTCGGTGCCGGCCGGTGTGGTCGCAGAGGCGCTGCGGTACCTCGTGGAGGGCGGCCCGGAGAACCTCACCGAGCTGACCCGATTCCTCTCCGACACGGTGCTCCTCACGGGCGAGGGGTTCGTCGAGCCGCAGAAGATGCCCGAATACGGCGTGCACGGCGAGCCTGCCTTGGTCGCCGGCCGCCCGACCGTCGGCGTGCTCTTCTACCGGGCGCACGAGCTGTCCGGCAACACCGCCTTCGTCGACACGCTGTGCGACGCGATCGAGGCGCGCGGGGCCAATGCCCTTCCCGTGTACTGCGGTTCGCTGCGCGGCGCCGACTCGGGCCTGTTCGAGATCCTCGACACGGCGGACGTGCTGGTCGCCACCGTGCTCGCGGCGGGCGGCACGCACGCCTCGCAGGCGTCCGCTGGGGGCGACGAGGAAGCCTGGGACATCGGCGCGCTCGCCGACCTCGACATCCCTGTCCTCCAAGGGCTCTGCCTGACCTCGTCGAAGAGTGCCTGGGACGAGTCGGACGCCGCCCTCTCCCCCATGGACGCGGCGATGCAGGTCGCGATCCCGGAGTTCGACGGGCGGCTCATCACCGTCCCGTTCTCGTTCAAGGAGCAGGGCCCCGACGATGTGCCGGTGTACGTCGCCGACCCCGAGCGGGCCGCGCGCGTCGCCGGAATCGCCCTGCGCCACGCGCAGTTGAAGCACAAGCCGAACGCCGAGAAGAAGCTCGCGCTCGTCTTCACCGCCTACCCGACCAAGCACTCGCGGGTCGGCAACGCGGTGGGGCTCGACACGCCCGCTTCGGCCGTACGGGTCCTGGACGCGCTGCGGGGTGCCGGGTACAGCCTCACCGAATACCCCGCGGGCGGCGACGAGTTGATCCACCGGCTCATCGCGGCCGGCGGTCACGACGTCGAGTGGCTCACCGAGGAACAGCTCGCCGCGGCCCCCGCGCGCGTGCCGCTCGCCGACTACCGGGCGTGGTTCGACAAGCTCGACCCCGAGCTGCGCGACGGCATGCTGGAGGCGTGGGGCGAGCCGCCGGGCTCCCTCTACGTCGACGGCGACGACATCGTGCTGGCCTGCCTCCAGTTCGGGAACGTCGTCGTGATGATCCAGCCGCCGCGCGGCTTCGGCGAGAACCCGATCGCGATCTACCACGACCCGGACATGCCGCCGTCGCACCACTACATGGCGGCCTACCGGTGGCTGGAGAACTCGTTCGGCGCCGACGCCATCGTGCACATGGGCAAGCACGGCACGATGGAGTGGCTCCCGGGCAAGGGGCTCGGTCTCAGCAGCGGCTGCGCGCCCGACGCCGTCCTCGGTGAACTCCCCCTCGTCTACCCGTTCATCGTCAACGACCCGGGCGAGGGCACCCAGGCCAAGCGCCGCGGTCACGCCACCGTCGTCGACCACCTGGTACCGCCGATGGCGCGCGCGGACACGTACGGCGATCTGGCGAAGCTGGAGCAGCTCCTCGACGAGTACGCCCTCGTGTCCGACCTGGACCCGACCAAGGCCCCGGCGGTCCGCGCCCAGATCTGGACCCTGGTCAAGGCGGCGGAGCTCCACCAGGACCTGCATGTGGACGAGCAGCCGGACGACGGCGACTTCGACGAGTTCGTCATGCACATCGACGGCTATCTGTGCGAGATCAAGGACGTGCAGATCAGGGACGGCCTGCACATTCTCGGTGGCGGGCCGGAGGCCGAGCCGCGGGTGAATCTCGTGCTGGCCGTGCTGCGCGCCTCGCAGGTGTGGGGCGGCGCGGCCAACGCGCTGCCCGGCCTGCGGGCCTGCCTCGCCGAACACTTCGGCCTGGTCGAGAAGGAGCTGCTCGCCGAGCCCGGCACACCGGTGAAGGTGCCGGTCGAGCTGACGGATCTCGTCGAGGGTCCCTCCCGCACGGCGGCCGACGCGATCGATCTGCTGGAGCAGCTGTGCCGCCGGATCGCCGAGGGCATGGAGGAACGCGGCTGGGTGACCGCCGAGAGCGCGGCGCTCGTCCGGGACGTCCTGGGCGTCGAACTCCCGGACGCCGTCGCGGTGGTGGAGTTCGCCTGCCGTGAGGTCGTGCCGCGGCTCGCCCGTACCACGGACGAGATCGACCACATCCTCAAGGCCCTCGACGGCGGTTACGTCCCGGCGGGCCCGTCGGGTTCGCCGACCCGTGGACTCGTGAACGTCCTGCCGACCGGCCGCAACTTCTACTCCGTCGACCCCAAGGCGATCCCGTCCAGGCTGAGTTGGGAGGTCGGGCAGTCGCTCGCCGACTCGCTCGTGGCCCGTTACCTCCAGGACACCGGCGAGTACCCGACGTCCGTCGGTCTGACGGTCTGGGGCACGTCCGCGATGCGTACCCAGGGCGACGACATCGCGGAGATCCTCGCGCTGCTCGGCTGCCGCCCGGTGTGGGACGACGCGTCGCGCCGGGTGACCGGCTTCGAGGTCGTGGCCCTGGAGGAGCTGGGCCGGCCGCGCATCGACGTCACGGTCCGGATCTCCGGCTTCTTCCGGGACGCGTTCCCGCACGTCGTCGGGCTCATCGACGACGCGGTGCGCGCGGTCGCCGAGCTGGACGAGCCCGCCGACCGGAACTACGTGCGGGGGCACGCCGACGAGGACACCGCCGAGCACGGCGACCGGCGGCGCGCGACGGCCCGTATCTTCGGCTCCAAGCCGGGCGCGTACGGGGCCGGCCTGCTTCCTCTGATCGACGCGCGCAACTGGCGCTCCGACGCGGACCTCGCCGAGGTGTACGCGGTGTGGGGCGGCTACGCGTACGGGCGCGGGCTCGACGGGCGGGCGGCGCGCGGCGACATGGAGACGGCGTTCAAGCGCATCGCCGTCGCCGCGAAGAACGTCGACACCCGAGAGCACGACCTCGTGGACGCGGACGACTACTTCCAGTACCACGGCGGCATGGTCGCCATGGTGCGCCATCTGACCGGCGCGAGCCCGGAGGCGTACGTCGGTGACAGCGCCGTACCGGACCAGGTGAAGACCCGGACCCTCGGCGAGGAGACGCATCGCGTCTTTCGCGCGCGGGTCGTCAACCCGCGCTGGATGGCGGCGATGCGGCGCCACGGCTACAAGGGCGCCTTCGAGATGGCCGCGACCGTCGACTACCTCTTCGGGTACGACGCCACGGCCGGGGTCGTGGACGACTGGATGTACGAGAAGCTCAGCGCGGAGTACGTCTTCGATCCGGAGAACCAGGACTTCATGAAGAAGTCCAACCCCTGGGCGCTGCGCGGCATCACCGAGCGCCTGCTGGAGGCCGCCGACCGCGGGCTGTGGGCCGAGCCGGACGCCGACACCCTGGAGCGGCTGCGCGCCACCTATCTGGAGCTCGAAGGCGACTTGGAGGGCGACGACCAGTGAGTACTCCGTTTCCGTTCACGGCAGTTGTCGGTCAGGACGACCTGCGGCTCGCACTGCTGCTGAACGCCGTGTCGCCGGCCGTGGGCGGTGTGCTGGTGCGTGGCGAGAAGGGCACCGCCAAGTCCACCGCCGTCCGGGCCCTGTCGGCCCTCATGCCGCAGGTGGACGTCGTCGCCGGGTGCCGTTTCTCGTGTGCGCCCGCGTCGCCCGATCCGGCCTGCCCGGACGGGCCGCACGAGCCCGGGACGGGCACCCGACGGCCCGCCCGCATGGTGGAGTTGCCGGTCGGCGCCTCCGAGGACCGGCTCGTCGGCGCTCTCGACATCGAGCGGGCGCTCGCGGAGGGCGTGAAGGCCTTCGAGCCGGGGCTGCTCGCCGACGCGCATCGCGGGATCCTCTACGTCGACGAAGTGAATCTGCTGCACGACCACCTCGTCGACCTGCTGCTCGACGCCGCCGCGATGGGCGCCTCGTACGTCGAACGCGAGGGCGTCTCCGTGCGGCACGCCGCCCGCTTCCTGCTCGTCGGGACCATGAACCCCGAAGAGGGTGAGCTGCGGCCGCAGTTGCTGGACCGGTTCGGGCTCACGGTCGAGGTCGCGGCCTCGCGGGAGCCCGATCAGCGGGTCGAGGTCGTGCGGCGCAGGCTGGCGTACGACGACGATCCCGACGTCTTCGCCGCGCGGTGGGCCGACGAGGAGTCCGCCGTGCGGGCGCGGATCGTGGCGGCACGCGAGCTGTTGCCGTCCGTGCGGCTCGGGGACGGGGCGCTGCGGCAGATCGCGGCGACCTGCGCGGCCTTCGAGGTGGACGGCATGCGGGCCGACATCGTCATGGCGCGCACCGCGACCGCGCTGGCCGCCTGGGCGGGGCGTACCGAGGTGCTCGCCGAGGACGTACGACAGGCGGCGCTGCTCGCGCTGCCGCACCGCAGGCGCCGCAACCCCTTCGACGCGCCGGGACTCGACGAGGACAAGCTCGACGAGACGCTGGAGGAGTTCGGCGGTCAGGACGGGGACGGCGACGACGATCCCGACCCGGACGGGCCCGGTGGCGGCGGGCAGCCGCCTCAGGACGGGCCCGACGACGGTTCGGCACCTCAGGCGCCGGGGGACGCTCCCGCGCAGGCCGAAGCGGGCGAGAGCGGACAGCCTCAGGCGGTCGGCGCGCAGTCCCCGGTACGCGCCGCCGAACCCTTTCGTACGAAGGTGCTGAGCGTGCCCGGTCTCGGCGAGGGCGCGGCCGGCCGGCGTTCGCGGGCGCGGACCGAGCACGGGCGGACGACCGGGTCGCGACGGCCCCGAGGAGCGCTCACCAAGCTGCACCTGGCGGCGACCGTGCAGGCGGCGGCGCCGCATCAGCGGGCGCGCGGGCGGTCGGGGCGCGGTCTCGTCGTACGGCGGGACGATCTGCGCCAGGCGACGCGAGAGGGGCGTGAGGGGAACCTCGTGCTTTTCGTCGTCGACGCCTCCGGGTCGATGGCGGCGCGGCAGCGGATGAGTGCCGTGAAGGGTGCGGTGCTGTCGCTGCTGTTCGACGCGTATCAGCGGCGGGACAAGGTGGGGCTCGTGACGTTTCGCGGGTCCGCCGCCGAGGTCGCCCTGCCGCCCACCTCCTCGGTGGACGCCGCCGCGGCCCGGCTGGAGTCGCTGCCCACGGGTGGGCGGACGCCGCTCGCGGCCGGGCTGCTGCGCGCGCACGAGGTGCTGCGGGTCGAGCGGCTGCGGGACGCCGCCCGGCGGCCGCTGGTTGTCGTGGTGACGGACGGGCGGGCCACGGGTGGGCTGGAGCCGGTCGCGCTGGCCGGGCGGGCGGCCCGGTTGTTCGCCGCGGAGGGGGTCGCGTCCGTCGTCGTCGACTGCGAGGCGGGGCCCGTGCGGCTCGGGCTCGCGGGTCGGCTCGCCGGTGAACTGGGCGGCACCGCGGTGACGTTGGACGAGTTGCGGGCCGATTCCATCGCCGGGCTCGTGCGTGATGTGCAGGAGACGCAGAGGACTCCGAGGAGGGCCGCGTAATGCCGCAGGGACAGCCGAGTGTGGTGCCGGACGACGGTCTGACGACGCGGCAGCGCCGGAATCGGCCACTTGTCGTCGTGCACACGGGGATCGGGAAGGGCAAGTCGACCGCCGCCTTCGGGCTCGCGCTGCGTGCCTGGAATCAGGGGTGGCCCATCGGGGTGTTCCAGTTCGTCAAGTCGGCGAAGTGGAAGGTCGGGGAGGAGAACGCGCTGCGTGTGCTTGGCGCGTCCGGTGAGGGCGGGTCCGTCGACTGGCACAAGATGGGCGAGGGCTGGTCCTGGGTCCAGCGCGACTCCCAGATGGACAACGAGGAGAAGGCCCGCGAGGGGTGGGAGCAGGTCAAGCGGGACCTCGCCGCCGAGACGTATCGGCTGTACGTCCTCGACGAGTTCGCGTACCCCATGCACTGGGGGTGGGTGGATGTCGATGAGGTGGTGGCCGTGCTGCGGGATCGGCCGGGGACCCAGCATGTCGTGATCACGGGGCGCAATGCCCCCGAGAAGCTCGTCGAGTTCGCCGATCTGGTGACCGACATGTCCAAGGTCAAGCACCCGATGGACGCCGGCCAGAAGGGCCAGAGGGGTATCGAGTGGTGATGTCCGTCCCTCGGCTGGTCATCGCCGCGCCCTCCTCGGGCAGCGGCAAGACCACCGTTGCCACAGGGCTGATGGCGGCCTTCGCCTCGCGGGGGCTTGCCGTGTCCCCGCACAAGGTGGGGCCCGACTACATCGATCCTGGGTATCACGCGCTCGCGACCGGGCGTGTGGGGCGGAATCTCGACGCGTATCTGTGCGGGCCGGAGTTGATCGCGCCGTTGTTCGCGCATGGTGCGCGTGGGTGCGATCTCGCCGTCGTCGAGGGTGTGATGGGGCTGTTCGACGGGGCCGCGGGGCAGGGGGAGCTGGCCTCCACGGCTCATGTCGCGAAGTTGCTCCGGGCGCCTGTCGTGCTGGTGGTGGATGCGTCGTCGCAGTCGCGGTCCGTCGCCGCGCTGGTGCATGGGTTCGCTTCCTGGGATCCCGAGGTGCGGGTCGCGGGGGTGATCCTCAACAAGGTGGGGTCCGAGCGGCATGAGGGGATGCTGCGGGAGGCGTTGGACGAGTCCGGGGTGCCTGTCCTTGGGGTGCTTCGGCGGGTTCAGCAGGTGGACACGCCTGCTCGGCATCTTGGGCTGGTGCCCGTGGCCGAGCGGCGTGCGCAGGCCGTCGAGGCGGTGGCCGCCATGGCCGCGCAGGTGCGGGAGGGGTGCGATCTCGACGCGCTCTTCGCGCTGGCCCGCAGTGCGCCCGCGTTGTCGGGTGCGGCTTGGGATGCGACTGAGGCCGTGCTTTCCTCGTCCCCTCCGCCCCTGCCCGTTCCCGGCAAGACCATCGCCCTTGCCGGTGGGGCCGCTTTCTCCTTCTCCTACGCCGAGCATGCCGAGCTGCTCGCCGCCGCCGGGGCCGAAGTCGTCACGTTCGACCCCCTGCGGGACGAGCAACTGCCCGAGGGGACGGATGGGTTGGTGATCGGGGGCGGGTTTCCCGAGGTGTACGCGCCCGAGCTGTCCGCCAACGAGCCGCTTCGCAAGGCCGTTTCCGAGCTCGCGCTCAGTGGCGCGCCCGTTGCCGCCGAGTGTGCCGGGCTGCTCTACCTGTGCCGTGAGCTCGACGGGCAGCCCATGTGCGGGGTGCTCGACGCCACGGCCCGGATGAGCGAGCGGCTCACGCTGGGCTACCGGGACGCGGTCGCGGTGTCCGACAGTGTGCTCGCCGGGGCCGGGACCCGGATGCGCGGGCACGAGTTCCACCGGACCGTCGTCGAGCCCGGCGCCGGGGCGGCTCCCGCCTGGGGGGTGCGCGCCCCTCAAAAGCGCGTCGAAGGTTTCGTACAACAAGGTGTGCACGCGAGTTATCTGCACACGCACTGGGCGTCCGAGCCCGGTATCGCCCGTCGGTTCGTGGAGAGGTGCCTGACGTCATGAGCAGCAAGCTGATCGGGGTGGGGGTCGGCCCCGGCGATCCGGAGCTGGTGACCGTCAAGGGCGTCAACGCTCTGCGGACCGCCGAGGTCGTCGTGGTGCCTGTCATGGACACTGGGGAGCGGGGGCGCGCCGAGGCGACCGTCCTGCACTACGTGCCCGAGGAGAAGGTCGTACGAGTCGTCTTCGCGCTCAACGAGCGGAGCGACCGGGGGCGGCGCGAGGCCGCCTGGGATGCCGCCGGTGCGCGCGTCGCGGAGTTGCTCAAGAGGCACGCCTCCGTCGCCTTCGCCACCATCGGCGACCCCAACGTGTACTCGACCTTCACCTATCTCGCGCAGACCATCGGGGAGCTCGTACCGGGCACGGAGATCGAGACCGTGCCCGGTATCACCGCCATGCAGGACCTCGCCGCGCGGTCGGGCGCCGTGCTCACGGAGGGAACCGAGCCGCTCACCCTGGTGCCGGTGACCGCCGGGGCCGCAGTGCTCAAGGACGCCCTGAACGGGCCCGGCACGGTCGTCGCGTACAAGTTCGGGCGGCAGGCGCGCGAGGTCGCGGAAGCACTGCGCGAGACCGGGCGGATCGACGACGCCGTGTGGGGCTCGGCGCTCGGGCTCGAGGACCAGTCGATCAGGCCGGCGGGCGAACTGGACGGTGGGCCCCTGCCGTACCTGTCCACGCTCATCGCGCCCGCTCGGCGCGATGGCGGACGCGGCGGAAAGCTGTGAGGTGCGGATCAGGCCGCGATGCCCACCACCAGCCAGATGAAGCCCACGCCCGCGACCGTGCACAGCAGGGTCGAACGGGCCGGGTGCTCGTGGTGCGCCTCGGGGAGGATCTCGGCGGCGGCGAGGTAGAGCAGTACGCCGCCGAAGAGGCCGAGATAGCAACCGAGCAGCTTCTCGGGGATGGTGACGAAGAGTGTGGAGGCCGCGCCGACCACCGGGGCCGCCGCGTCCGCGACCAGCATCGTGATCGCCTTGCGACGGGCGTTCCCGTACAGGCTCGTGATCGTGTACGTGTTGAAGCCGTCCGCGAAGTCGTGGGCGATCACCGCGAGAGCGACCGCCAGCCCCATGCCGCCGCCGACCTGGAAGGCGGCGCCGATCGCGACACCGTCCATCGCGCTGTGGCCGACCATCGCGGCGGCCGCCGTCAGGCCCACCTCGGGCGCGCGTCCGCCGTTCTCCTCGCCGCCGTGCGCGGCCTGACGGTGGGCCAGCAGGCGTTCCACCAGATGAGCCAGCAGGAACCCGGCCACGAACAGCAGCAGCGCGGCGGGTACACCGAAGACCTCCTCGCCCGCCGCGCGCAGCGCCTCCGGCAGCAGGTCCATGCCGACCACACCGAGCATCAGGCCGCCGGCCAGGCCCAGCACCAGGTGGCGGCGGTCGGTCACGCGCTGTGCCGTCCAGCCGCCGGCCAGCGTCATCAGGAACGCGCCGAGCGCGACGAGCACCGCCATACGCCCTTGCTATCCGATCGACCCCCGTTCGCGCACGTCCGACGACGGCCGCGCGGGCACTGACTTTTCGCAACACCCGAGTTTTTCGTAGGAGAGGACCGATTTCCATGGCCGATGCCCCCACCGGCAAGGTGACCTTCGTCGGGGCAGGGCCCGGCGCCGCCGACCTGCTGACGTTCCGCGCCGCGCGCGCCATCGCCGAGGCCGACGTCGTGATCTGGGCGGCCAGCCTGGTGCAGGCCGAGGTCCTCGACCACGCGTGCGAGGGCGCAGAGATCCTCGATTCGGCGGCCATGTCGCTGGAGGACGTGGTCGCCGTGTACCGGCGGGCCCGCGCGGAGGGCCTGCGGGTGGCTCGGATCCACTCCGGCGACCCGGCCCTGTGGGGCGGTACGCAGGAGCAGGTCGACCGGTGTGCGGAGATCGGCATCGAGACCGAGATCATCCCGGGCGTCTCCTCCTTCTCCGCCGTGGCCGCGCTCGCACAGCGCGAACTGACGATTCCCGAGGTCGCCCAGTCCGTGATCCTCACCCGGCTCGGCGGCGGCAAGACGCCGATGCCGCCCGGTGAGGAGGTCCGCGAGTTCGCCCGGCACGGGACGACCATGGCGCTGTTCCTGTCGGCCGCCCGCAGCGGCCAGCTGGTTCGGGAGCTGCTGGAGGGCGGCTACCCCACCTCCACGCCGGTCGTGGTCGCCTATCAGGCGACCTGGCCGGAGGAGCTGATCGTGAAGTGCACGATCGAGACGCTGGAGGAGACCGTCAAGGAGCACAAGCTCTGGAAGCACACCCTCTTCCTGGTCGGCCCGGCACTCGACGCGAGCGGCACCCGCTCGCACCTCTACCACCCCGGTCACTTCCACGGGTTCCGCAAGGCCGACCCGCAGGCGCGTGCGGAGCTGCGCGCGGCGCGGAAGGGCAATCCGTCGTGATCAGTGTCTTCGGTACGGGGACGGGGGCGCCGCTGCCCCCGGAGGCCACGTCCGCCCTCGCCGAGGCCGGGCTGGTCGTGGGTGCCCGGCGGCATCTGGCGGCCGCGCGGCCGCCTCAGGAGGCCGAACAGATCGTCCTCGGGCCGCTCGCACCCGCCCTTGACGCCATCGAACGGTATGGGGAGAAGCAGGAAGGCCGGGTCGTCGTACTCGCCTCCGGCGACCCCGGGTTCTTCGGGGTCGTGCGGGCGCTGGCCGAGCGGTTCGGGGCGGAACGGCTGCACGTCAGCCCCGGCGTCTCGTCCGTCGCGACCGCCTTCGCGCGGCTCGGGCTGCCCTGGGACGATGCGGTGGTCGTCAGCGCGCACGGGCGTGATCTGCGCACGGCCGTCCAGGTCTGCCGAGCCCGGCCCAAGGTGGCCGTGCTGACCGGACCCGGCTCCGGACCCGCCGAGCTGGGCGCCGCCCTCGCGTACCGCAGCGCCGAACGCATCCTCGTCGTGGCGAGTGCCCTGGGCGACCCCGAGCACGAGCGGGTGGAGCGGGTCACGCCCGCCGAGGCCGCGGCCCGTGACTGGGGTACGGCCGTGAGCGTCGTCCTGTGCCTGGACGAGTCACGTGCCCTCGCCCCCGTGCGGACCGTCGCCGGGCCGCCGTCCGGGCCCGCTCAATGGGCCCTGGACGAGAGCGAGTTCGCACACCGTGACTCGATGATCAGCAAGTTCGAGGTGCGGGCGCTCGCGCTGGCCCGGCTAGGGCCGCGCCTCGGCGAGCTGATCTGGGACGTCGGCGCGGGCTCCGGGTCAGTCGCCGTCGAGTGCGCGCGGTTCGGTGCCGCCGTCACCGCGATCGAGAAGACGCGGGACGGCTGCGACCGCATCCGCGCCAACGCCGCGGCGCACGGCGTGGACGTACAGGTGGTGCACGGGGCCGCTCCCACGGTGCTGTCCGATCTGGACGACCCCGACGCGGTCTTCATCGGCGGCGGCGGACGTGAACTGCCCGCCATCGTCACGGTCTGCGCGCGACGGGCCCGGCGTGCCGTCGTGGTCGCCATGGCAGCGCTGGACCGGGTGTCGGCGGCCCGGGACGCGCTCACCGGCGCCGGGTTCGACTGCGACGGCGTGCTGCTGCAGTCGTCGCGGCTGGCACCGCTGCCGGGTGGCGTCACCCGGCTCGCCGCCACCAATCCCGTTTTTCTGCTGTGGGGCGTCCGGCCTCCGGCTCGTACCGAAGGAGTCCCCCAGTGATCGGCCTGATTTCCGCCACGGCGGCGGGGGCGGCGGCCCGTGACCGGCTCGCCACCGCCTGGCCCACCCGTACGCGGGTGTACGACGGGTCCGTGGGGGACGCCGTGCGGGCCGCGTTCGCGCAGTGCGAGCAGGTGGTGTGCTTCCTCGCCACCGGGGCGACCGTGCGGCTCGTGGCGCCGCTCCTTTCCGACAAGGCGACCGACCCCGGCGTCGTGTGTGTCGACGAGGCGGGCCGCTTTGCCGTGTCCCTCGTCGGGGGGCACGGGGGCGGTGCGAACGAACTCGCCCGCGAAGTGGGTGAGTTGCTCGGGGCCCAGCCCGTGGTGACCACGGCGACCGACTCCGTCGGGGTGCCGGGGCTGGATACGCTCGGGTTCCCGGTGGAGGGGGATGTCGCCGGGGTCTCCCGGGCCATGCTGGACGGGGAGCCCGTCGCGCTGGAGGGGGAGCTGCAGTGGCCTCTGCCCGCGTTGCCGTCGAATGTCACCCGCCCGGCGCCGGGGGCCGCGCCCACCCTCCCCCGAGCTCTCGGCTCCGCTCGAGCAGGGGGGACCCCCATCGCCCAGCGGAACGATGGCCCGCAGCCGGGTACACCCGTCATCCGCGTCACCGACCGTGCCGTCGAGCCCGTCGAGCGGGAGGTCGTGCTTCGGCCGCCCTCGCTCGTCGTCGGTGTGGGTGCCTCCAAGGGCGCGCCCGTCGATGAGGTACTCGGGCTCGTCGAGGACGCCCTCCGGGAGGCCGGCCTTTCGGCGAAGTCCGTTGCCGAGATCGCCAGTGTCGACGCCAAGGCCGACGAGCCCGGCATCGTCGCGGCCGCCGAGCACCTCGGGGTGCCCGTGGTGACGTACACCGCCGAGGAGTTGGCGAAGGTGGCCGTGCCGAACCCCTCGGACGCGCCGCTCGCCGCCGTCGGGACCCCTTCCGTGGCGGAGGCCGCCGCACTCGTACGCGGTGGTGAACTCCTGGTCCCCAAGCGGAAGTCGGAGCGCGCGGACGGGCAGCCGGCGATGGCGACCTGCGCCGTCGTGCGTCGGCCCGCGCGCGGACGGCTCGCCGTGGTCGGGCTCGGACCGGGTGCGCGCGATCTGCTCACGCCCCGTGCCAAGGACGAACTCCGCCGCGCCGGTGTGCTCGTCGGGCTCGACCAGTATGTCGACCAGATCCGCGATCTGCTGCGGCCCGGGACCCGGGTCCTGGAGTCGGGTCTCGGCGCCGAGGAGGAGCGTGCGCGTACGGCGGTGGCGGAGGCCAGGCGCGGGCAGGCCGTCGCGTTGATCGGCAGCGGCGACGCGGGCGTGTACGCGATGGCGTCGCCCGCGCTGGCCGAGGCGTCCGACGACATCGACGTGGTCGGGGTGCCCGGGGTGACCGCGGCGCTCGCGGCCGGGGCGATCCTGGGCGCGCCGCTCGGCCACGACCATGTGTCGATCAGCCTCTCCGATCTCCACACGCCGTGGGAGGTCATCGAGCGGCGTGTGCGTGCGGCGGCCGAGGCGGACATCGTGGTCACCTTCTACAACCCCCGCAGCCGGGGCCGGGACTGGCAGCTGCCGAAGGCCCTCGCGATCCTCGCCGAGCACCGGGAGCGGACGACGCCGGTGGGTGTCGTCCGCAATGCCTCCCGGGCCGACGAGTCGAGCCGGGTGACGACGCTGGGGTCCCTGGATCCGGCGATCGTGGACATGATGACCGTGGTGACCGTGGGCAATACGGCGACCCGGGAGATCGCCGGGCGCATGGTGACACCGCGCGGCTACCGCTGGCAGGAGGAGCCCAAGTGAGCCGAGTGAGCCAGGTGTTCCCCGAGACCCGGGTCGTGCACCCCATCGAGCAGGAGTCCTTCCGGCGGCTGCGCGCCCGCCTGGACACCTCGCACTTCGCGCCGCTGACGCGCGCGGTGGTGGAGCGGGTCATCCACTCCGCCGCCGACCTGGAGTACGCGACGGACCTGGTCACCGACGAGGTCGCCCTTGAGAAGGCGCACACGGCGCTGCACGCCGGGGCGCCCGTCGTGGTGGACGTCGAGATGGTCGCGGCGGGCATCACCCGCCGTGCCACCGTCTGCCGGCTCAAGGACGCCAAGTCGGGGCCCGGCCTGACCCGTTCGGCCCATGCGATCCGGCTCGCGTACGAGGATGTCGGGCCCGGCGCGCTGTGGGTCATCGGCTGCGCGCCGACCGCCCTGGAGGAGTTGCTGACGCTGGATGCCGATCCGGCGCTCGTCATCGGTCTGCCCGTCGGTTTCGTCGGCGCCGCAGAGTCCAAGGCCGCGCTCCGCGAAAGCGGGTTGCCCGCGGTCAGCAACGTGTCCGAGAAAGGCGGTTCGGCGGTCGCCGCCGCCGCGCTCAACGCCCTGCTGTACCACCCCGTGACCAAGGCCTCCGAGCCTACTGAGGAGAAATCGTGACCACCCCGCCCCCCGCCCTGCTCATCGCCGGACACGGCACCCGGGACGAGGCCGGAGCCGAGGCCTTCCGCGACTTCGTACGGGAGGTGGGGCGTCGTCACCCCGAACTGCCCGTCGCGGGCGGGTTCATCGAGCTGTCCCCGCCGCCGCTGGGTGACGCCGTGACCGAACTGGTCGAGCAGGGCGTACGGCGTTTCGCCGCCGTACCGCTGATGCTGGTGTCCGCCGGTCACGCCAAGGGAGACATCCCGGCGGCGCTGGCCCGCGAGAAGGAGCGGCACCCCGGGATCTCGTACACGTACGGACGTCCGCTGGGCCCGCACCCGTCGCTGCTCGCCGTCCTGGAGCGGCGGCTCGACGAGGCCCTCGGAGGTACGGCCCGCACGCCCGAGGACCGGGCCGATGTGACGGTGCTGCTCGTCGGACGCGGCTCCACCGACCCGGACGCCAACGCCGAGGTGCACAAGGCGGCGCGGCTGCTGTGGGAGGGCCGGGGGTACGCGGGCGTCGAGACGGCGTTCGTGTCGCTGGCGGCGCCGGACGTGCCGTCCGGGCTCGACCGCTGCGTGAAGCTGGGCGCGCGCCGGATCGTCGTTCTCCCCTACTTCCTTTTCACGGGCATCCTTCCCGACCGGGTGCGGCAGCAGACCGAGGGCTGGGCCGCCGCGCACCCCGAGGCCGAGGTGCGGTCCGCCGATGTGATCGGCCCCGAGCCGGAGCTGCTCGACCTCGTCATGGAGCGCTACCGTGAGGCTGTCCAGGGCGATCTGCGGATGAACTGCGACTCGTGCGTGTACCGCATCGCCCTGCCCGGATTCGAGGACAAGGTGGGGCTCCCCCAGCAGCCGCACTTCCACCCGGACGACGACGGTGACCACCATCACGGGCACCACCACGGTGATCACGCGCAGTCGCACTCCCATGCGCACTGAGGGGCCGGCCGAGGGCGGGGCGCACGAGGGGAACGTGCACGCGGGCGGTGCGCACGATCTTCGTCACCACGGTGACGCCGAGGTGCGCGACGACGGTTCGGCACTCATCGATCTCGCCGTGAATGTCCGCGCGGACACGCCTCCGCCGTGGCTGCGCGAGCGGATCGCCGCGTCGCTGAGCGGGCTCGCGGCCTACCCGGACGGACGGGTCGCACGGGCCGCGGTGGCGGCGCGGCACGGGCTGCCGGTGGAGCGGGTGCTGCTCACGGCGGGCGCGGCGGAGGCATTCGTGCTGCTCGCGCGTGCCCTCAAAGTCCGCCGGCCGGTGGTCGTGCACCCGCAGTTCACGGAGCCGGAGGCCGCGCTGCGGGACGCGGGCCATACGGTCGACCGTGTCCTGCTCCGCCCGGAGGACGGCTTTCGCCTGGACCCCGCTGCCGTTCACGAGGACGCCGACCTGGTCGTGATCGGCAATCCGACCAATCCGACGTCGGTGCTGCATCCGGCCGCGCCGATCGCCGAACTCGCCCGGCCCGGACGGGTGTTGGTGGTCGACGAGGCGTTCATGGACGCGGTGCCGGGTGAGCGGGAGGCCCTTGCCGGGCGGACGGACGTGCCCGGGCTCGTGGTTCTGCGCAGCCTCACGAAGACATGGGGGCTGGCGGGACTGCGCATCGGCTACGTCCTCGCCTCCCCCGAGACGATCGCGTCGCTGGAGCGTGCCCAGCCGCTCTGGCCCGTCTCCACGCCCGCCCTCGCTGCGGCCGAGGCCTGTATGTCCTCCCAGGCGCTGGCGGAGGCCGCGCACGCGGCGCACCGTATCGCGGCGGATCGGGCCCATCTTGTCGCCGGCCTTCAGGAGTTCGGCGCGGACGGGCTGCGGGTCGCGGAGCCCGCGGAGGGGCCGTTCGTACTGATCCGCCTCCCGCACGCGGCCGCCGTGCGGCGGCGTCTTCGCGGTCTTGGCTTCGCCGTGCGACGCGGGGACACCTTCCCCGGGCTCGACGAGGAGTGGTTGCGGCTGGCGGTCCGGGACCGGAGGACGGTCAACCGGTTTCTGCAGGCCTTGGACCGGGCGGTGACGGTGGGCGGGGTCTGAGGCTGGGGTTTCTCACCCCCTCCGCCCCGGACCTCGTGCGCGCAGTTCCCCGCGCCCCTGAAAAGGGGCGCGGGGAACTGCGCAATCTTTTGGCGGGGGCCTGGGGGCGCAGCCCCCAGGGACGGGACGGGCAGGGGCGAGGGGGCGAACACCCCCGCGTCAGCCCCGGCGGCGGCGCGTCAAGGCCACCGCTCCCCCGCCCACCACCAGCAACGCGACCGCGCCGCCCGCGATGTACGGCGTCACGGAACTGCCCCCGGTCTCGGCGAGGCCCGCCTTGGCGGGAGCCCCCTGGGGCTTCACGTCGGACGCCGGATCGGCGGGCTCGGCCTGCGGGACACTCGGCGCCGCCGGGGACGAACAGGTCGCTCCGGCAAGGGTCACGGTTCCCTCGACCTCGGCCACGTTCAGCTTCAACGGATTGACGGACACCTTGAGTTCGAGCGCGGATGCGGCCGCCGTACGGGACGTGGTCTCGGTCTTGGACAGGTCGAGGCGGACCTCACCGACCCCGGGCACCTTCACCTCCGTCGGCCCGCCCACCGACAGCGTCACCTTCTTGCCGAGGACGGTGACCCCGCCGAGAAGGTTCGCGGTGGCCTCGGGCTTCTTCCCGGCCTCGCACGTCGCCTTCGAGGTCACCTGCTCGACCTCGATGAGCGACAGCAGTCGCAGCCCGGGGACATGGACCACCGCGTGCGCGAGATGCGTGGAGCCCTCCGCCTTCCCGGCGGACACCGTGGCCTTCGCGGTGGCGACGTCCGCGCGCAGCACGCTGAACGCACGCCCGCCATCGACACCGTCCAACCGCGCGGTGAGTGCGGTCTTCTGGGCGCTCTGCGGCGCCTGCACCTCGTTGAGGGAGACCGAGAGCGGAACGTTCACGGTCTTGTTGAGCAGGGACACGTCGAGCCCGGTACGGAGCACGACGGCACTCGCGCGACCGTGGTCAGCGGTCGCGTGAGCGGAGCCCGCGCCGGCCAGCGCCGCGGGACCGGCGGCGAGGACACCGGCCGCCGCGGCGGCGGCGAAACGGCGTGCGGGCATGCGGAAGTTGTTGCTGTTCAAGGGTGGGACCCCCATAGGAGAAAAGCTTGGGACCCGGAAAGAATTACGCACTGAGAGTAAACCGTCAGCAACCTGACGTGACTTCACTCCAACGTGGGATTTCCGTGAATCAATTCGAATCCCGCGGCACGGGTGTTCCCTGCCGTCACCCACTCGACCATTCCTGCGCGATGACGCCGGTTGACGCTCCGGCGCA
Source organism: Streptomyces sp. NPDC050564 (assembly GCF_044457265.1). Classification (NCBI taxonomy): domain Bacteria; kingdom Bacillati; phylum Actinomycetota; class Actinomycetes; order Kitasatosporales; family Streptomycetaceae; genus Streptomyces; species Streptomyces sp. NPDC050564. Next base: position 86,389 of record NZ_JBITGS010000005.1, read on the forward strand.
CGGACGAGGATGTTCAACGAGCCGTCCCGGCCATTCGTCACACTCCGTCAACCAGCCCATGGCATTCTGTAGTCCCCGGGCCCCCCGCCTGCTCGACAGGCGGCGGGGGAGGGGCGCTCCTATGCTGGTCTGCAGGGCTTGGGGCCCGAGGGTGGGGCGGGGCATCCATGCTTGGAGTCAGCCATGACGCTCTCATCCGGACGCTTGCGCAGGGGTGCCGTGACCGCCACGGCGATGGGGACCCTCATGGTTCCGCTCGCGGGCGGTACCGCCTTAGGGGTCCCCGCGCTCGGTCACACGGTCACGAACGCCGCCGTCGCCTCCACCGAACCACCCTCACCGTCCGCCTCACCCTCGGGCGGCGTCCGTGTCCTCACCCCTGATGTGACGCACCAGCTCGATGTGACCGTGCAGCAGGTCATGCGGAAGGCGAACATCCCCGGAGTGACCGTGGGCATTTGGACGCCCGACAAGGGGAGCTACGTACGGTCGTTCGGGGTCGCCGACAAGAGCAACGGCCAGAGGATGTCGCCGGATCTGTACATGCGGATCGGCAGCGAGACCAAGACCTTCACCGTGACGGCTCTGTTGAAGCTGGTCGACGAGGGCAAGGTGGGCCTGGACGATCCGATCGGCAAGTACGTCTCCGGCGTGCCCAACGGCGACAAGATCACGCTGCGCCAGCTGGCCGGGATGCGCAGCGGACTCTTCAACTACTCCGAGGACCCTGACTTCTTCAAGGCTCTGACGTCCGATCCGCAGCGGCCGTTCACACCGCAGCAGCTGCTCGACTACGCCTTCAAGCACCCCGTGCTGTTCCCGCCGGGCGAGAAGTTCTACTACTCCAACACCAACCTCATCCTGCTCGGCCTGGTCGTCGAGAAGCGAGGCGGCCTGCCGCTGGGGGACTACATCGAGAAGAACGTCCTCGCACCGGCCGGAATGCATCACACCGTCTTCCCGATCGACGCGGCGTTCCCGAACCCGCACGCGCAGGGGTACACGAACCAGACAGCGGACGGGAAGGTCGCGAACACAGCCGACTGGAATCCGTCGTGGGGCTGGGCGGCCGGCGCGATGATCTCCACGCTGAACGATCTGCGCACCTGGGCGCCCACGGTGGCCACGGGCGTATTTCCCGACGGCTCCCGCATGATCAGCCCCGCAACACAGAAGCAGCGGCTCACCACGCCCCCGACCCCGATTCCGGGCGCCGGGTACGGCCTCGGCATCTTCAACGTCCAGGGCTGGATCGGACACAACGGCTCACTGCCGGGATACGAGTCCCTGACGATCTATCTCCCGTCGGCGAAGGCGACCCTCGTGGTGGTGCTGAACACCGACATCAACTATCAGGGCGCGGAGCCCAGCACCGTCGTCGGCCAGGCCATCACAGAGATCATCAGCCCGCAGCACGTGTTCAACCTGCCCGCACAGCCGGCGGCGCATTGACCGCCGTGCCGGTCAGGGCCCGGAGGTGACAGGCCCTGCCACGGGCCGGGTCCCCGCCACCTCGACGCACGGCGCCCCTAACCGAGCACCCGCCCGTTCAGCACCACCCGGCGCGGAGCCACCAGCACCCGTACGTCCGCCCGCGGATCCGCCTCGTACACCACGAGGTCCGCGGGCGCCCCCTCGTCGAGGCCGGGCCGCCCGAGCCACTGCCGCGCGCCCCACGTCGTGGCGGACAGCGCCTCGACGGGCGGGATGCCGGCGGTGACGAGCTCGGCGACCTCGGCGCCGGCCAGTCCGTGGGCGAGTGAGCCGCCGGCGTCCGTGCCGACGTAGACGGGGATTCCGGCGTCGTACGCGGCGCGCACGGTGTCATAGCGTCGCTCGTGCAGTCGTCGCATGTGTGCCGACCAGCGTGGGAACTTCGCCTCGCCGCCGGCCGCGAGCTGCGGGAAGATCGCGATGTTCACCAGCGTGGGGACGATCGCGACCCCGCGCTCGGCGAACAGCGGGATGGTGTCCTCCGTCAGGCCCGTCGCGTGCTCGATGCAGTCGATGCCCGCTTCGACCAGGTCCCGGAGCGAATCCTCCGCGAAACAGTGCGCGGTCACCCGCGCGCCCAGGCGGTGCGCTTCGGCGATCGCCGCTTCCACCGCCCCGCGCGGCCAGCAGGCGCCCAGGTCGCCCGTGCCGCGGTCGAGCCAGTCGCCCACCAGCTTGACCCAGCCGTCGCCTCGCCGGGCCTCCTGGGCGACATACGCGACCAGGTCCTCCGGCTCGACCTCCCACGCGTAGTTGCGGATGTAGCGGCGTGTGCGCGCGATGTGCCGGCCCGCGCGGATGATCTTCGGGAGGTCGTCGCGGTCGTCGATCCAGCGGGTGTCGGAGGGCGAGCCCGCGTCCCGGATCAGCAGGGTGCCCGCGTCGCGGTCGGTCAGCGCCTGCTTCTCGGAGACGCCCTCGGGGACGGGGCCGTGGGTGTCCAGCCCGACGTGGCAGTGCGCATCGACGAGTCCGGGCAGGGCCCAGCCCTCGACGGTACGGACGTCACGGGCGCCGGCGGGACGCTCGTACGAGATCCTCCCGCCGACGACCCAGAGTTCGTCACGGACGTCGTCGGGCCCGACGAGGACCCGCCCCTTCACGTGCAGCACCGCGCGATCGCTCATGACGGCACCCTAATTCCTGCCGAACGGCGGAGCGCTAGGACCCCTTTTCGGTCTCCTCCACGTCCGCCATCGCCGGGTCGAGCAGCCGGGACAGGAAGTGGCGGGTGCGCTCGTGGCTGGGGTTGCCGATGACCTGCGCGGGCGTGCCGTCCTCGACGATCACGCCGCCGTCCATGAAGACGACCCGGTCGGCGACCTCACGCGCGAAGGTCATCTCGTGGGTGACGACCATCATCGTCATGCCCTCGTTCGCGAGCATCCGCATCACGGCGAGTACGTCGCCCACGAGCTCGGGGTCGAGCGCCGAGGTCGGCTCGTCGAAGAGCATCACCTCGGGGCCCATGGCGAGCGCGCGGGCGATGGCGACGCGCTGCTGCTGGCCGCCGGAGAGGGAGGCCGGGTATGCGTCGGCCTTCTCCGAGAGGCCCACCCGCCGCAGGTTCTCGGCGGCGATCCGGGCGGCCTCCTCCTTGTCCCGGCGCAGCACCCGGCGCTGCGGCAGCGTCAGGTTCTCGGTCACCGACAGATGCGGGAAGAGGTTGAACTGCTGGAAGACCATGCCGATGCGGCGGCGTACGGCGTCGATGTCGACGTCGGGGTGCGTGACCTCCGTACCGCCGACGAGGACCTGGCCCTTGGTGGGCTCCTCGAGGAGGTTCACACAGCGCAGCAGCGTGGACTTGCCGGAGCCGGACGGCCCGATGACGCAGACGACTTCGCCCTGTCCGACCTCCAGGTCGATGCCGCGCAGGACTTCGTTGTCACCGAAGGACTTGTACAGGTCCCGGACTTGGATCTCTGGAGTACTGCTCACTTGGTGGCCTCCCCGGCCTTGGCCTCCAGGCGGCGCACGACGAAGCCGAGCGGCACGGTGACCAGCAGATAGCACAGGCCCGCGACCAGGATCGGCGTGGAGTTGGCGGTCTGGCTGGCCAGGTCGCGCCCGAACTTGGTGAGTTCGCGCTCCTCGAGGGTGACACCGAGGAACAGCACCAGCGAGGAGTCCTTGAAGAGGAGCACGAGTTCGTTGGTGAGCGGCGGGATCACGATGCGGAACGCCTGCGGAACGATGATCGAGACCATGGCCCGGGCGTGCGAGAAGCCCAGCGAACGGGCCGCCTCCATCTGCCCCTTGGGCACCGCCTGGATGCCCGCGCGGATCGTCTCCGCCATGTACGCGGCCGACACCAGGCCGAGCGCGAGCGCCACCTTGCCGTACGTACCGCCGGGGATCTCCGTGCCCGGGAACGCCAAGGGCACGGCGACGCCCACGAAGACGAAGATCAACAGGGCGGGCAGGCCACGGAAGATCTCGATGTAGATGCCGGCGAGCCAGCGGTAGGGGCCCACCGGGGACAGTCGCATCAGGGCGATGACCATGCCGAGTACGAGGCCGAACACAAAGCCGGACATCGTGTAGAGCACGGTGTTCTTCAGCGCCAGCGTGATGACGTCCGGGAACATCTGCTGGACCAGGTCCCACTGCGCGAACTGGTTCTTCAGCCGCCCCCAGTCGGCCGTGACCGCGAAGGCGATCACGGCGGCGACGAAGACGACGTACTGCGCGCCGCGCGACAGGGCGCGTTTCTGACGTCGGGTCAGGCCGGACTTGCGGGGCTGGACTTGTGCGTCGGCACCGCTCATGAGGCGGACGGGGCGGCGGAGGCCGCGGACGCCTCGTAGGGACCGATCCACTGCTCGTAGAGCTTCTTGTACGTGCCGTCGCCCTTCGCGTCCTTGATCGCCTCGTTGATGGCGGCGAGGAGCTTGGTGTTGCCCTTCTTCACCGTGAATCCGTACTGCTCACCGGTGTTGAGGTTGTCGACGACCTTGAAGGCGTCGGAGTTGGCCTTGTCCTTCAGCCAGCCCTGGACGACCGGGTAGTCGATGATGACGGCTTGGACCTGGCCGGTGCGCAGGCCGTTGAGGACCGCGTCGGAGGATTCGAAGGAGACCGGGTCGAAGCCCTGCTTCGTCGCGTAGTCCTCTCCCGTGGTCTGCGCCTGGGCACCGAGCTTCTTGCCCTTGGACTTCACATCGGCGAGAGAGTTGATGCCGCTCTTCTTGTCGACCAGGACGGCCTGGGTCGCGTCGAAGTACGGGTCGGAGAAGTCGACGTTCTTCTTGCGCTCCGCGGTGATCGTCATGCCGGCCGCGGCGAGGTCGCACTGGCCGGAGTTGAGGAACGCGCCCGTCTTGAAGTTCTCGAAGGGCGTGTCGACGATGGTCTGCTTCACGCCCAGGTTCTTGGCGACGAGGTCGATCAGCGACACGTCGAAGCCCTGCACCTTGCCGTCGATCTCCGACTGGAACGGCGGGTACGGAAGGTGGGTGCACGTCGTGAGCTGGCCTGCCTTGACCAGGGGGACCCCCTTGGCGGTGGCCTTGCCTCCTCCGCTGTCCGAGGAGCATCCGGCCACGAGCAGCAGCCCGGCCGTCGCGGTGGTGGCGGCCAGAATGCGGGTCCGGCGTCCGAGGACCGAGTTCACGGGGGACCTCCTGTGGGGGAACTGTGGGTTCCGATTATAAGGAAAGGTTTGAGTTGCTCAAATCAATCCGATGGTTGCCGGGCCGTGCGGCCTCAGATCTGCTGCCGGGAGGGGCCCCGGCGGTCTCGTGCCGGTGCCCGACGGCTCGTGGCCGCGTTCTCGCCGGGCGCGGCGCGGGATCATTCACCCGGGCCCGGCCGCTGACCGACGGGCCCCCTCCCCCACCGCGTCCAGGACCCACGGGACCCCCGGTTACGCTCGAATCCGCGCACGCGCGTGCTGGAAACGCGCACCCGCGCATCGGAACCGTGAGCGAAGAGAGCACCACCGTGACCCACCCCTTCCTGGACCTGGCGCCGCTGAGCGCCGCGCGCTTCGCGTCGATCGAGGACCGCGTGGCCCGACTGCTCTCCACCGAGCAGGACGTCGTGATCATGCAGGGAGAGGCGCTGCTCCCGCTGGAGGGGGCCATTCGCGCGACGGCCGGACCCGGCACGACCGCGCTCAACGTCATCACCGGTCCGTACGGGCAGACCTTCGGGGACTGGCTGCGGGACTGCGGGGCGGCCGTGATCGATCTGGCGGTGCCCTTCCACACCGCCGTCACCGCCGCGCAGATCCGCGAGGCCTTCGCCGAGCATCCGTCGATCGACTTCGTGTCGCTCGTGCACGCGGAGGCCGCCACCGGGAACACCAATCCGGTCGCCGAGATCGGCGAGGTCGTGCGCGAGCACGGCGCGCTCTTCTACCTGGACGCGGTCGCGTCGATCGGCGCCGAGCCGGTGCTGCCGGACGCATGGGGTGTCGACCTGTGCGTGATCGGGGCGCAGAAGGCGATGGGCGGCCCCGCGGGCGTGTCCGCGGTGTCGGTGAGCGACCGGGCGTGGGCGCGGATGGCCTCGAATACGGCGGCGCCGCGTCGCTCGTACCTCTCCCTGCTGGACTGGAAGGAGAGGTGGGTCGACGGCGGGCGCAAGGCATTGCTGCACGCGCCGGCGCAGTTGGAGATGCTGGCGCTCGAGGCGTGCGTGGAGCGCATCGAGGGTGAGGGGCTGGACGCGGTGATGGACCGCCATGCCTCGGCCGCGGCGGCGACTCGGGCCGGGGCCGTCGCTCTGGGCGGTGGGCTCGAGCCGTATGTGTACGCGGCGTCCGATGCGGCACCTGTCGCCACGACGTTGCGGGTGCCGGCGGGGGTTGACGCGTCGGCGCTGGTCGCGAAGGCGTTGGCCGCGGATCCGGTGCTTCCGTTGGTCGCGGGTGGGGGTGCGCTCGCGAAGGAGGTGATCCGGGTGAACCACTATGGGCCCGACGCGACTCGGGGGGTCGTCCACTCCAGCCTTGCGGGGCTGGGGGCCGCGCTGGCCGAGTTCGGTCTTTCGGTGGATCTGGAAGGGGCGCGGAGGGCCGTGGCGGGGGTGTGGGGCTGAGGCCCGAGCCTTTCGTCGCCTCCGCCGCCCCTGACCGTCCCGACCCGGGGCTGCGCCCCGGACCCCGTGCGGGGGGGGGGGGCGGGCGGGGGGGGCGGCGGGGGGGCGGGGGGCGGGGCCGCGGCGCGGGGGGCGCCGGTGTGGGGGCCGCCGCCCCCGGTCGCCCAGTGGGCTTGGGGGGCCGGCCCGCCGGTGCCGCGCCACCTGCGTTACCCCCCCCCCCCCCCCCCCCCCCCCCCCCCCCGCGGGGGCCCCCCCCCCCCCCCCGCGCCCCCCCGCCCCCCCCCCCCCCGCCCGGGCCGGGGGCCCCCCCCCCCCACTTTTCAGCGGGGTCCGGGGCGGAGCCCCAGGGGACAGGAATGGGTCAGGGGGCGGCGGGGGCGAAAAACTCCGGCGCGAATCCCGCAGAAAAGGGATTCCTCACCCGCCTGTCCAGTAATTAATCCAGCACAGCTTCCCGTATTCTTCTGCCCGCTTTCCGGATGCCTAAACGCAAAGATTTCGCGAACGCCAATCGACGTAATTCGGGCAGATCTCGTGGCCATTACATAGCTGTGACGCACTCCACACCCTGCCCTGTTTCCTCCCCTATTTCCCGGTCAAAACGGGAGTTATCGCCACCCACTCGCGCGCCTCCGCGGGCGCGCGATAACACATGGACGCGCCGCACGTAACCCCGACCGACGATGCAATTTGAGCTTTCGCTCGGTAAATTCAATCCGCATGACCGCCGCACACGCAGACCTGCAAGCGGAATTCCTGGAAATGCCGGAGGGCCTTCGGATCGACCGTCCGGAGGTGGCCGACGGGGCCACGCTCTGGCGTATCGCCAAGGACTCCAGAACCCTCGATCTGAACTCCTCGTACAGCTATCTGCTCTGGTGCCGTGACTTCGCCGGCACGTCGGCGGTGGCGCGCGACGCGGAGGGGACGCCCGTCGGCTTCGTCACCGGGTACGTCCGGCCCGAGCGCCCGCGCACGCTGCTCGTATGGCAGGTGGCCGTCGACGGCGCATACCGCGGGCGGGGGCTCGCCGCGGCGCTGCTCGACGGGCTGACCGCGCGGGTCGCCGAGGAGAGCGAGCACACGCCGACAACTGTCGAGACCACGATCACGCCCGGCAACACCGCCTCCGAGCGCCTGTTCACGTCGTACGCGCGACGCCACGGCGCGACCGTGGAGCGCGAAGTGCTGTTCCAGGCCGAGCAGTTCCCCGACGGACCGCACGATCCCGAAGTGCTGTACCGCATCGGCCCCCTCTCCCCCCGCTTCCCCCTCTCCCGCTGACCTCCCCCGGTCTCCTTCTCCCCCCACGCTTCGAGGAGCGATTCGCTGTGAGTATCACCCAGCCCGACCTGAGCGTCTTCGAGACCCTGGAGTCGGAGGTGCGCAGCTACTGCCGTGGCTGGCCCACCGTCTTCGACCGGGCGCAGGGCAGCCGGATGTACGACGAGGACGGGCACGAGTACCTCGACTTCTTCGCCGGTGCGGGGTCGCTGAACTACGGGCACAACAACCCCGTACTCAAACGAGCCCTCATCGACTACCTGGAGCGCGACGGCGTCACCCACGGGCTCGACATGTCGACGACCGCCAAGCGCGCCTTCCTGGAGACCTTCCAGAATCTCGTACTGCGGCCGCGCGATCTGCCGTACAAGGTCATGTTCCCGGGTCCGACCGGCACCAACGCCGTGGAGTCCGCGCTGAAGTTGGCGCGGAAGGTGAAGGGGCGCGAGGCCATCGTGTCCTTCACCAACGCCTTCCATGGGATGTCCCTCGGGTCGCTCGCCGTGACCGGCAACGCCTTCAAGCGGGCCGGCGCCGGGATTCCACTCGTGCACGGCACTCCGATGCCGTTCGACAACTACTTCGACGGCCAGGTCCCCGACTTCCTCTGGTTCGAGCGGCTGCTCGAGGACCAGGGATCGGGGCTCAACCAGCCCGCCGCGGTCATCGTCGAGACCGTGCAGGGCGAGGGCGGCATCAATGTCGCGCGGCCCGAGTGGCTGCGGGCCCTCGCCGACCTGTGCGCGCGGCGCGACATGCTGCTGATCGTCGACGACATCCAGATGGGCTGCGGACGGACGGGAGCGTTCTTCTCCTTCGAGGAAGCGGGCATCGTGCCCGACATCGTGACCGTCTCCAAGTCCATCAGCGGGTACGGGCTTCCCATGTCCCTGTGCCTGTTCAAGCCCGAGCTGGACATCTGGGAGCCGGGCGAGCACAACGGCACCTTCCGCGGCAACAACCCGGCGTTCGTCACGGCCACCGCGGCGCTGGAGGCCTACTGGGCCGACGGCTCCGCCATGGAGAAGCAGACCCGCGCCCGCGGCGAGCAGATCGAGCAGGCGCTGATCTCCATCACCGAGGAGAACCTCGCCGACGTCAAGGAGTACCGGGGGCGGGGACTCGTCTGGGGCATGGAGTTCACGGACAAGGAGCGCGCGGGGCGTATCGCGCAACGCGCCTTCGAACTCGGGCTGCTCATCGAGACGTCCGGGCCGGAGAGCGAGGTCATGAAGCTCCTCCCGGCGCTCACCATCACCCCGGACGAGCTCGACGAGGGGCTGCGCACCCTCGCCCGCGCCGTACGCGAAACCGCCTGACACACACCCGAGCCACGAGAGAGAGGCATCGCACCACCGTGATAGTCCGTTCGTTCAAGGACATCGAAGGCACCGACCGGCATGTCAGGTCAGCCTCGGGCACCTGGGAGAGCAAGCGCATCGTCCTCGCCAAGGAGAAGGTCGGCTTCTCCGTGCACGAGACGATCCTGTACGCGGGTACGGAGACGTCGATGTGGTACGCGAACCACATCGAGGCCGTCGTGTGCGTCGAGGGCGAGGCCGAGCTCACCGACGACGAGACCGGGCGGAAGTACACGATCACGCCCGGCACCATGTACCTCCTCGACGGCCATGAGAGGCACACCATGCGGATCAAGGAGGACTTCCGCTGTATCTGCGTCTTCAACCCGCCCGTCACCGGACGGGAGGACCACGACGAGAACGGCGTCTACCCCCTGCTCACCGAACCCGAGGAGGTGTGACAACCGCATGACCACCCTCACCGATCTCTACCCCAGCCGCGGCGCCACCGAGGTGTCCGCGCCCCGCCAGGACCCGGTCGTGTGGAGCGCGCCGGGCGAGCCGGGGCCGATCGCGGTCTCCGAGCTCCAGGCGTACGAGCGTGACGGCTTCCTCGCCGTCGAGGAGCTCATCACCGAGGACGAAGTCACGGTGTACCGGCAGGAGCTGGAGCGGCTCGTCGGCGATCCGGCGATCCGTGCCGACGAGCGGTCCATCGTCGAGCCGAAGTCGCGGGAGATCCGGTCCGTCTTCGAGGTGCACCGGATCAGCGAGATCTTTGCGCGTCTCGTCCGTGACGAGCGCGTGGTCGGGCGGGCCCGGCAGATCCTCGGCTCGGACGTCTACGTTCACCAGTCGCGGATCAACGTCAAGCCGGGCTTCGGAGCCAGCGGCTTCTACTGGCACTCGGACTTCGAGACCTGGCACGCCGAGGACGGTCTGCCGAACATGCGGACCGTGTCCGTCTCGATCGCGCTGACCGAGAACTACGACACCAACGGCGGCCTCATGATCATGCCGGGGTCGCACAAGACCTTCCTCGGCTGTGCGGGTGCCACACCGCAGGACAACTACAAGAAGTCGCTGCAGATGCAGGACGCGGGCACGCCCTCCGACGAGGCGCTCACCCGCTTCGCCACCCGCCACGGCATCAAGCTCTTCACGGGCCGGGCCGGTTCGGCGACCTGGTTCGACTGCAATTGCATGCACGGCTCCGGGGACAACATCACCCCGTTCCCGCGCAGCAATGTCTTCATCGTGTTCAACAGCGTGGAGAACGCGGCCGTGGAACCGTTCGCGGCGCCGGTGCGCAGGCCCGAGTTCATCGGGGCTCGGGACTTCACGCCGGTGCGGTGACTCTGCTCCGGTCGGCGGAGCCGACCCGTGGCGAAGCCGCAATCGGACACGGCATCGGGGCTCGGGACTTCACGCCGGTGCGGTAATTGGCGTGCGGGGCCCGGCACTTCACCTGGGTGCCGGGCCTACAGCCACGCCAGTGAGGCGGCGCGCCCCAGCACGTCCCTGATCGCGGCGTCGTCCCCCGCCGCGCCCCGGGGCACCTCGTCGGGTGCATACCGCCCGCCCACCAGCAGGCAGAAGTCGACGGGATCCAGGACGAGTTCGGCGCGTACGGGCTCGTCTTCGGAACCGAGCACCCACTGGGCGTCGAGTTCTCCCCCGGTCACCGCGAACAGCACCGGCGGTGCCGTGGGTCCCAGTGCCAGGCCGAGGATGCGGACGGCGAGCCGGACGAGTTGCCACAGGTGCGGGTCCGGGGGCGGCGGCACGGCCAGTCCGAGGGCCCGCCCGATGTCGTCGGTGTGGATCCACGCCTCGAAGGCCCGCACGACGAAGTGGTCGGCGACGGGCAGCCGTACGCCCATCAGCGTGGTGGCGTGCGCGGCCCGTTCGGGATCCCTCGCCTCGGGCGTGGCCAGCAGCGCGCCGGCCTGTGCGGTCCACGTGGCGACGGTCTCCTCGGGCGTACGCCGCTGCTCGTAGGCGATCACGTCGGCGGTCCGCCCGGCCCAGGCGTCCGCCCATCCCGTCCCCTCCGCGACCCGGGACTCCGGCACCCGCGCCGCCAGGCCCAGTCGTCGCGCCAGCGGCTCGTCCGCCGCGATCAGGTGGGCCACCGTGGCGTGCACGTCCCAGTCGTGCACGACCGGCGTACCCCAGGGGCTGTGACCGTCCAACTCCCGTAGCAGAGCCTGGAGTCCGGCGACAGCGGCGGCGTACGGGGCGGCGTGCGAGGCCACGCGAGGTGCCGCCGGACGGGCACGCAGGGCGACGGTGAGGACGCCGTCGATGCCGGCCGGAGCGTCGTTCGTCAGGGGCGGCCGTGGGGCGCCGTCGAGCAGCCGTACCGTCTGCCGCAGCCGTTCCGCCTCCGCCGCGCAGGACTCGCACTCCGCCAGGTGCAGAGGGACCGTCTTCTGGTCGGCGGGGGTCAGCGCGCCGACGGCCCAGGCCGCCAGCAGGTCCCGTACGCCTTCGTGGTCGGTGCTCATCACATGCCGCCCTTCCGGGTCACGGCCGGCATGGTGGCCGCACCTCGCCCCGCTGTGGCCACCCTACGCACGCCCGGCCCGGCCGGCCCCACCCGCGCCGCCATCACGCACCCCTCTCCAGCGCCGGATCCGGTGGATCGGCCAGGGATTCGGCGAGTTTGCGCAAGGCGGAGCGCAGCCGGGTCTTGGCCGTGCCCTCGGGGATCCCCAGTTCCACGGCCGCCTGCCGGCAGGTGCGGCCCGCGAAGTAGGCGAGGTGGACGACTTCCCTTTGCGGCTGCGGGAGTTCGGCGAGGGCGGTGTGCAGCAGCAGCGAGCGTTCGCGGTCGACGACCATCTCGTCGGGGCCGGGTCCGGCGTCGGGGATGGCGTGCAGCGCCGAGTCGTCCGCGCGGGCGTCCTTGCGGTGCCGGGCCTCGCTGCGCACCCAGTCCACGGCCCGCCGGTGGGCGAGCATGGACAGCCAGGTGCGCAGCGAGCCACGGCGCGGGTCGAAGGCGTACGGCCTGCTCCACAACTGCGCGAAGACCTCCTGCGCCACGTCCTCGGCGCCGGCCGGGCTGCGGATGACCCGAACGGCGACCCGTCGCACGAGCCCGCCGTACGCGGCGTACGCCTCGGCCAGCGCGGTCTCGTCCCCGTACACCAGCCGCCGATGCAGCTCGGCGTCCGTGAGCGTCGGATCCACCGGCACCACCACCTCGTGGAGCCTTCCTAGCGCCCTCCCGCACCCCGCGCCAGAGGGCGAACCCCTCAGCCGGACAGGACGTCCAGCAGCCGGTCGACATCCGCGGGCGTGTTGTACAGGTGGAAGGCGGCCCTCAAGTTGCCCGCACGGTCCGACACCTCGACACCCGCGCGGCTCAGGTCGGGCTGACGGTGACCGAGTCCGGGCACGGAGACGATCGGTGAGCCGGGGGCGGGGATCGCTTCGTGGCCCAGGGCGTGCAGACCCTCACGGAAACGGCCGGCGAGGGCAAGGTCGTGGGCGTGTACGTGCGCCACGCCCAGCTCCTCGATCAGGGCGAGGGAGTGCCGGGCACCGGCGTACGAGAAGAGGCTCGGGCTCTCGTCGAACCGCCGTGCGGAGTGGGCGAGTTCCTCGACGGGGCCGTAGCAGCTGTCCCAGGGGGCCTCCCCGGCGACCCAGCCCGCGAACACCGGGGTGAGCCCGCCGAGGTCCTCCGGGACGACCAGGAAGGCCACGCCCCGCGGGCAGACGAGCCACTTGAAGGCGACGGAGGAGACGTAGTCGTACGCGTCCGCCCGCACGGGCAGCCATCCGGCGGCCTGGGACGCGTCGATGTACGTACGTGCCCCGTGTGCCCGCGCGGCGTCGCGGATCCCCTCCAGATCGGCGACCCGCCCGTCCGCGGACTGCGCGGCGCTGACCGCGACGAGCGCCGTGCCCGGGCGTACTGATTCGGCCATCCGCTCCAGCGGTACGGCGCGCACCTTGAGATCGCCGCGGACGTGGAAGGCGGTCACCACGGAGCTGAAGTCCGCCTCGGCGGTGAGGACTTCGGCGCCCTGCGGCAGCGAGGCGGCGATCAGCCCGCTGTAGACGGCGACCGAGGCCCCGGCCGCCACCCGGCGTGCGGGAACCCCGACCAGCCGGGCGAACGACGCGCGTGCGGCCTCGACGTCCGCGAACATGTCGGCCGGCCGGCCGGCGGCGACGGACTCGACCGCGGCGCGCATGGCGGTCACCGTGCGCACCGGCAGGAGGCCGGTGCTCGCGGTGTTCAGGTAGGTGTTCTCCGGGGCGAACTCGGCACGCACGAGGCTCTCGAAGGTCTCCATGGGACCACTCTGCGGTCCCAGGAACCCCCCGTCCATTGCCGATTTTTGCGTGGAACCGCTAAGAGGTGCTTATACGTGCGCTCCGACCTGGGCTTTTCAGCTCTGCGGCACCGCGCATCCGTCCGGGCCGCAGGCCTCGGCATCGGCGGAGCCGTCCTGGATCAGCTGGAGCGGCGGCCGCTCGCCCCATGCCTGGGTCAGCGCCTGCGCGAAGACCTCGGCGGGCTGGGCACCGGAAACGCCGTACTTGCGGTCGAGGACGAAGAACGGTACCCCGTTCGCGCCCAGCTCGGCGGCCTCGCGCTCGTCGGCGCGCACGTCGTCGGCGTACGCCGCCGGGTCGGCGAGCACCTTGCGGGCGGCGTCGGCGTCGAGCCCGGCGGCGACGGCCAGCTCCACGAGCCGTTCGTCGTCGTCGAAGACAGTGCGCTCCTCGGCGAAGTTCGCCTTGTAGAGCAGGGCTATCAGCTCGTCCTGCCTGCCCTGCTGCTTGGCGAAGTGCAGCAGGCGGTGCATGTCGAAGGTGTTGCCGTGATCACGGTCTCGGGTGCGGTACTCCAGGCCCTCGGCCGCGGCCTGCGCGCCCAGGTTCTCCTCGCCGGCCTGCGCCTGCGCCTCGCTCATGCCGTACTTCTTGGTGAGCATCCTGATGACCGGCTGGATGTCGCCCTTGGCACGGCCCGGGTCGAGCTCGAACGAACGGTGCACGACCTCGACCTGGTCGCGGTGCGGGAAGGCGTCGAGCGCCTTCTCGAAGCGGGCCTTGCCCACGTAGCACCAGGGGCAGGCGATGTCGCTCCAGATCTCGACGCGCATGTCTTCGGCTCTCTCCAGGTCGTACGGATACGGGGTACGGGGACACCCTCCAGGGACGTCTGTATGTGAACGTTCAAGCGGCTGGTCTCATTCCCCGGTCGGGGAGACGGTCACTCCCCGGTCACGGAGAAGCGCAAGTACAGGTGGTGGTCACCCTCGGCCGGCGGGTTCTCCGGATCGGGAGTCCAGCCGAGGCGGGCGTAGAAGGCCTGGGCGCGCCGGTTGTCGACGTGCACGTCGAGGACGGCGGTGCGCTTGCCGTCGGCCTGCCACTCCTCGACGCACGCGGCGTGCAGCGCGGTGCCGATGCCGCCCCGCCAGCGGTCGGGGTCGACGTGGAACTGAAAGAGCTTGACCGCTTCTGCGGGGGCGCCCTCGGGTGTGCGGAAGGACGCGATGCCCGTGATCCGGCCCTCCTCGACGACGCACAGCACATGTCCGTCCGGCCGCTCGATGACGCTCTGCCAGGCCGCGAGCCAGTCGGTGCCGTCCTGCGGGATCCCGTCCGGGTAGTACGTCGCCCGGGCCCGGGCATGCAGGGCGGCGATGGCTTCGGCCTCGGCGGGGAGCGCGGTTCTGATCACCCGGCCCACCTGATTCACACGGTCTTGGATCATGCAGCCGAGGACGCTCCCGAGAGGACCGCGGTTCCCAGGCGGCTGAACTGGGCGCGGTAGGCGCTCGGGGTGAGGCCGGTGCGGCGGACCAGATGGCCGCGCAGCGAGTCGGCCGTGCCGAGACCACAGGCGCGGGCCACCTGGTCCATGGGGAGGGTGGTCGTCTCCAGGAGTTCCTTGGCACGCTCGATGCGCTGGTGGAGGAGCCATTGCAGGGGGCTGACCCCGCTCTCGGCATGGAAACGGCGGGTGAGCGTGCGCACGCTGACGCCCGCGTGCCGGGCGAGGTCGGTGAGCGTGAGCGGCTTGTCGAGGTTGCGCATGGCCCAGCCGCGGGTGTCGGCGCAGGCCTCGCCGCGCTCGGGCGGCAGCGGGGTCTGGGTGAACTGGGTCTGGCCGCCCGGACGCACGGGGGCGACCAGGGCGAGCCGCGCCACCTGGTTGGCGGCCGCGGCGCCGTAGTCGGTCCGGATGATGTGCAGGCAGAGGTCGATTCCGGCGGCGTACCCGGACGAGGTCATGATCTGACCGTCCTGCACATACAGGACGTCACCCTTGAGGTCGAGCGCCGGGTACCGCTTGCGCAGCTCGTCCGCGAGCTCCCAGTACGTGGTGGCGCTGCGCCCGTCGAGCAGTCCGGCCTCGGCCAGTACGAAGGCCCCGCTGCAGATGGAGGCGATCCGCTTGCCCGCGGCTGCGGCCTCGCGGACGGCGGCCACGGTGGCCGCATCGGGCGAGTACCGCTGTCCGGTGCCGGCGACCAGCACGGTGTCCGCGTCGCGTACGGCGTCCAGGCCCCGCCCGACGTGCAGGTCGAGCCCGCCGGTGGTGGCGATCGGGCCCGGATTCGGGGTGCAGACGACCAGTGCGTACCCCGGACCGCCGTCCAACTCGACCTTCTCGAAGAGGAGCTCGGGGATCGCGAGGTTGAACATCGAGACGGGGGAAGGGGCGATGACGGCGATGCGGTGCGGCTTCCGCTGTGCGGCGAGCATGGCCAGAACCTCCGGGTGTATGGCATTCAGGCCACTACTGTAAGCCGACGGAGGTCCGCAGCATGGGGGCATGTCAACGAAACCGGCTACCGAGAAACCGTGGGTCGAGGCTCAACACCCTGCCACTGCAGCCCTGTTGAACCCGTCGCCCGCCCTCACCCTCACCGCCGCCCTGCTCGGCTTCGCGCTGATCACGCTCGACGCGTCCGTGGTGAACGTGGCGCTCCCGTCGATCGGGGCGACGCTCGGGGGCGGGATGTCGGGGCTCCAGTGGGTGGTGGACGCGTACACGCTGGCGTTCGCGGCGCTGATGCTGTCCACGGGGGCCTTCTCGGACCGGGCCGGGGCGAGCCGGGCGTACGGGATCGGGATCGCGGTGTTCACACTGGCGTCGGTGGCATGCGGTCTTGCGCCGAGTCTGCCGGTGCTGGTCGGCGCGCGTGCCGTGCAGGGCGTGGCGGCGGCTGTGGTGCTGCCGGCCTCGCTGGCGCTGGTGCGGCAGGCGTACCCGGACGCCGCGCAGCGGGCGCGGGCGGTGGCGCTGTGGGCGGCGGGCGGTTCGGTCGCGGTGGCGTTGGGACCGGTCGCGGGCGGTGCGCTGACCACGGTGTGGGACTGGCGGGGGATCTTCTTCATCAACGTGCCGCTGGGCGCGGTGGCTCTCGCGCTGCTGGTACGGGCGCCACGCTCGGAGCGCCGTCCCGCACCGCTGGACCTGCCCGGCCAGCTGACGGCGGTCGTCGCGCTCACCGCGCTGACGTTCGCGGTCATCGAGGGCGGTGGGACGGGGTCGGCCGCCCTGGCCGTGGCGGTCGTCGCGGCCCTGCTCTTCCTGCGGGTCGAGGCGCGGCAGACGCATCCCGTGGTCCCGCTCGGTCTGTTCCGCAGCCGGAGCGTGACCGTGGCGGTTGCCGCGGGCGCCGCCTGCAGCGTGGCGTTCTACGGAGTGGTGTTCCTGTTCTCCCTCTTCTTCCAGCAGGTCCAAGGCCGCTCCGCGCTGTACGCGGGGCTGATGTTCCTGCCGATGACCGGGCTGATCGCGGTCACGAACATCGCGGCGGGCAAGTTGGCGGGGCGTTTCGGGCCGCGCTTGCCGATGCTGCTCGGCCAGTCGTCGGCCGCGGTGGGGCTGCTCCTCCTGCTGTACGTCGACTCGTCGACCCCGCCCGCTCTGGTGGCCCTGCTCCTGGTCCCCATGGCCCTGGGCTGCGCCCTGACGATCCCTCCGCTCACGGCCGCGATGATGGACGCGGTGCCCTCGGACCGGGCGGGGCTGGCGGCGGGCGTCCTCAACTCCGCCCGCCAGGTGGCGGGCGGGCTGGCCATCGCGGCCTTCGGTTCCCTGGTCTCCGGGGGCTTCGAGTCGGGACTACGGGTCAGCCTCGCGCTGAGCGCGGCGCTTTTGGTGGTAACGGCGGGGGCGACGTGGGGATTGCGGGTGACTCGCTAGGGTTTCTTCGCCCCCTCGGCCCCTCGGCCCCTCGGCCCCTCGGCCCCTCGGCCCCTACCCGACCCGTACCGGCCTTTCGGCCGTAGGTGGGTGGGGGCTTGTCACGCTGTTCCCCCCGCCCCTTCAGGGGCGGCGGGGGCGATCAGCTGCCGTCTCTCAAGTCCCGCGGCCAGTTCGGGCGGAATTCGATGCCGTCGTAGGTCACCACGCAGCCCTCACCCATGGGCGACTGGGCCATGAAGCCGACCAGAGCCGCCCCGGTCTCCTTCTCGTCGCCCAGCGTGAAGAGGCGCACGAAGGTCCAGCGCTCGCCGTCGCGCGAGGCATGGAAGGCGAAGGCGCGACCCGTCCGGCTCACCCGGAGCCACACGGAGCTACCGTCCACCGTGAAGGAGTTGGCGTCGTCGGAGTGCCCCCGGGTGACCACCGTGCAGACGGTGGGCACGTCCGGGGAGTACTCCAGGCACAGCTTCGCCCAGGCCCGCTCCCCCACGTGGACGTAGAGGACGCCCGCGTCGAAGGAGGCCGCGAAGCCCACCGTGACCCGGGCGATCAGCTGGAAGTCCCCTTCGGGCGCGCCGAGCAGCCGGGGCGCGTCGGAGGCGGGGTCCAGGTTCTCACCGGTGGGCGGCACGAAACGGTCCTGGCGGGGTCCTGCCCAGCCGGTGAGCACTCCGTCCTCGTACGACCAATGGCCGTCGGGGCCGTAGGTACGAAGGGGGAAGGGGAGTTCGGGGAGTTCGACGTCCATTGCGGGAGTCTCTCAGGTCCGGCCCGGCGCCCCGAAGGGGCGCGGGGCAGTGACACGTACGGCTCCGCCGCTTGGGCGCGACAGACCACGGACGGCCTGCGGCCCCGCGCCCCGCCGAAGGCCCAACGGGGCGGCGGAGCACTACCGCTCCGGACGAAGGCCCAACGGGGCGGCGGAGCACTACCGCTCCGGACGAAGGCCCAACGGCGCGGCGGAGCGCTACCGCTCCAGACGGCCGTTGAAACGACGCGGCAACCCCAGCGGGTTGTCGTCCCGCAGCTCCGCCGGCAACAGCGCCTCCGGCGCGTTCTGGTACGCCACCGGCCGCAGCCAGCGTTCGATCGCCGTACCGCCCACCGACGTCGAGGTCGAAGTCGTCGCCGGGTACGGACCGCCGTGATGCTGGGCGGGGGCGACCGCGACACCCGTCGGCCAGCCGTTCACGAGTACGCGCCCCGCGAGCGGCGTCAGCTCGGCGAGGATCTCCGCGCCGCGGCCCTCGCCGGCGGCCTCCTCGGTGGAGAGCTGGACGGTCGCGGTGAGGTTGCCGGGAAGGCGGGAGAGGACCGCGCCCGCCTCGGACTCGTCCTCGTAGCGCGCGACCACGGTGAGCGGGCCGAAGCACTCCTCCAGGAGCAGGTCGTGCTCGCCCTCGGTGGTGAGCTTCTGTGCCGGCACGGTCAGGAAGCCGGGGCTCACGGTGTGCTCGCCGCCCGCGCCGGGGGTCACCGGGGACTCCACGTCGGGAAGTTCGGCGCGCGCGGCGACACCGGCGATGAAGTTGTCCCGCATGCGGTGGTCGAGGAGCACACCGGCGTCCGTGTCGCTGACCGCGTCCGTCAGGGACTTCACCAGGCGGTCGCCCGCCGCGCCCGCGGGCGCCAGCACCAGGCCCGGCTTCACGCAGAACTGGCCGACGCCCAGCGTCATCGAGCCCGCGAGTCCGGCACCGATCGCCTCGGCCCGCTCGGCGGCGGCGGCCTCGGTGATCACGACGGGGTTGAGGGAGCCCAGCTCGCCGTGGAAGGGGATCGGCACCGGCCGGGCGGCCGCCGCGTCGAAGAGCGCACGGCCACCGCGGACCGAACCGGTGAACCCGGCGGCGGCGATCAGCGGGTGCCTGACCAGCTCGACGCCCGCCTCGAAACCGTGGACGAGGCCGACGACGCCCTGGGGGATGTCGTGCTGAGCGGCGGCCCGGCGCAGTACGGCCGCGACCAGCTCCGACAGTGCCGGGTGGTCGGGGTGCGCCTTGACCACGACCGGGCACCCGGCTGCCAGCGCGCTCGCGGTGTCGCCGCCCGCCACGGAGAAGGCGAAGGGGAAGTTCGAGGCGGAGTAGACGGCGACGACGCCCAGCGGCACCTTGTAGCGGCGCAGGTCCGGGATCGGCGGGGTCGCGGTGTCGTCGGGGTGGTTGATCACGACGTCGAGGAAGGCGCCCTCGTCGACGATGTTCCCGAAGGCGCGCAACTGGTAGCAGGTGCGCGCGAGTTCGCCGGTGAGCCGGACCGGGCCGAGCGCGGTCTCCGCGTCGGCGGCCTCGACGAGCTGGTCCTTGGCGCCTTCGAGCAGGTCGGCGGCGGTGCGCAGGAACGCGGCGCGTACGGTGCGGTCGGCGAGCGCGGGGCGCGCGGCGTGCGCGGCACGCACTGCCTCGTCCACCTCCTGGGCTGTGGCCTCCACCGCAACCTGTTCACGCTGCTTCCCGGTACGGGGGTCGACACTCCAGACTGGTGCTGCTGCCACCGCGGATCCCTCCAGATGTGTTGCCGCAGTTCTTCACCGCAGTTCTTAATGTCACCCACCAGGGGCGTTCGATATACTGAACGCTGTCTCTGTTGGTGAATATGATGCGGAGACTATTTCCCGTCCAACGAAGGGGTCAAGGGCGATGTCGGCAGGCGAGACAGGCGGCGGGGCGCAGGTCAAGTCCGCGGTGCGGACCGTGGAATTGCTCGAGTACTTCGCCGGTCGGCCCGGAATGCACTCCCTGGCCGCGGTCCAGGAGGCCGTCGGTTATCCCAAGTCCAGCCTGTACATGCTGCTGCGCACGCTCGTGGAGCTCGGCTGGGTCGAGACGGACGCGACGGGCACCCGGTACGGCATCGGCGTACGGGCGCTGCTGGTCGGCACGTCGTACATCGACGGCGACGAGGTGGTCGCCGCGGCCCGGCCCACGCTGGACCGGCTCTCCGACGACACGACGGAGACGATCCACCTGGCGCGCCTGGACGGCACGAACGTCGTCTACCTGGCCACCCGCCAGTCCCAGCACTACCTGCGCCCCTTCACCCGGGTGGGCCGCCGGCTGCCCGCCCACTCGACTTCCCTCGGCAAGGCGCTGCTCGCCACCCACACCGACGAGCAGGTCCGCAAGATGCTCCCCGAGACGCTTCCCGCGCTCACCGAGCACACGATCACCGACCGGGAGAAGCTCATCGAGGAGCTGCACCAGGTGCGGGAGCAGGGCTTCGCGGTGGACCGCGAGGAGAACACGCTGGGGCTGCGCTGCTTCGGCGTGGCGATCCCGTACCGCACGCCCGCCCGCGACGCCATCAGCTGCTCGGTCCCGGTGGCCCGTCTCACCCCCGCGCACGAACAGATGGTCAAGGACGCGCTGTTCGACGCGCGCGACCGGCTCACGCTCGCGACGCGCAGGCTCTGACGTGTCCGGCATGGATGTCATCCTGCGCGAGGTACACGACAGCGATCTGCCGGTCTTCTTCCGCCAGATGAACGACCCGGAAGCGCTCCGCATGGCCGCGTTCACCGCGGAGGATCCCGCCGACTGGACCGCCTTCGCCGACCACTGGCGTCGTATCCGCTCCTCGTCCGACATCGTCGTGCGCACGGTCCTGGTGGACGGCGACGTCCTCGGCAGCGCGTCGGTGTACGGCTCGCCGGGCGAGCGGGAGGTCACGTACTGGATCGACCGCGCGTACTGGGGCCGCGGCATCGCGACGGCGGCGCTGCGAGCCCTGCTGGCGCAGGTCGACGAACGCCCGCTGTCCGCCCGCACCGCCGCGGACAACACCGCCTCCCGTCGGGTCCTGGAGAAGTGTGGCTTCCACGTGACCGCCCGGACCAGCGGCTACGCCAACGCCCGCGGCGCGGAGATACCCGAGCTCGTGCTCACCCTGGAGGCCTGAGCACGACGTGGACCACGCCCGGCCCGGCGCCGGCTCGACACGGCCGCACAGCGCCGCGTGGGCCGAGCGCCGTCGCGGCGGATGAAGGGCGCGGCACCTGATGGTGCCGACCCCTTCATGGCACGGACCAGGGCGGCTCCCCGGCACAGGTCGCAAGCGCGGCTCCGCCCTGTGGCCCGCTGAACGCAAAGCTTCCCGGCGCACCCCACCGCAGCCGCGCGCCGCCTCGCCCTCCGATGCATGGTTCCGGCACCGCAAGGTGCCGGAACCATGCGCGCCGTGACAGCGCTCAACCCCCTGGGCGCGCCTCGGCGACGCTGCCGGAGACCTCCGCAAGTCAGACGGCCCCTCCCCCGTCCGGCGGAGGCGGATCGTCGCCGCGCAGGACGTGGGGCGAGGGCCCGCCAGGGAGCGTGGAGGCATGACGCAGACACTCGCCTCCGCTTCGGACACGACCCCCGCGGGGCCCTTGGGCAGCAGTCGGCTTCGCCGGATCCTCCGCAACGTCGCCATCGTCTCGTGCGCGCCGTATCTCTCCCTCAAGGTCGCCTGGATCGCCGGGAGCCACCTCGGTATCCCCGAGGGGAGCTCGCTGCTGGAGCACCGCACCGGCATGGCCGTGGCCAACGGCATCACCGTGCTGATGGACGGGGCCGTCATCGTGATCGCGCTGCTGCTCACCCGGCCCTGGGGGCTACGGGTGCCGGCGTGGCTGCCGGCCCTGCCGATGTGGGTGGCCACCGGCCTGCTCGCGCCGATCATGACC
Organism: Streptomyces sp. NPDC050564; assembly: GCF_044457265.1. Taxonomy (NCBI): domain Bacteria; kingdom Bacillati; phylum Actinomycetota; class Actinomycetes; order Kitasatosporales; family Streptomycetaceae; genus Streptomyces; species Streptomyces sp. NPDC050564. The sequence continues at coordinate 108,377 of NZ_JBITGS010000005.1, forward strand.
GGATTCCCGCTCCAGATCCTGGTGAAGGCCCTCGGCGGCTCCGGGAACAAGGCCTTGGAGAGCGGGCGGGAACCGTTCCTGGACGAGTGGGTGTTCGGGGTCGTCTACACCGGGTTCATCGTGCAGGGCCTCGCCCTGGGCCCCCTGTTCGTGCTGTACGCGCGGGACCGCTGGGGGTACCTGTGGCGCGGACGGGTCTGGGAGCTGCCGGTCAGCCGGGTGGGCGCGGCCCAGCGGGCGGCGGCGGTCGCGGCGGCCGTACTCGCGTTGTTCCCGCTCACCACCCACCTGCTGTGGGCGTGCGGCGGCACGGCGGGGCTGAGCACGGGCCGGGTCGCGGACCGGACCAGCGACTTCTTCGTCCTGGAGGTCATGGACGTCGTGTTCCTGGTGTCCACCGTCGCGGGCGCGTGGATCCTCGCCTTCCGGCGCGGGCGGGCCCTGCCCGTGACGGCGCCCCTCGCCCTCGCCTGGATCGGCTCGGGGGCGGTGGCCTGCTGGGGCGGCTGGCTGTCGCTGGCCGGCCTGGGCGTGGACGACATCGCCAAGCGCCCGACGGAGCTGATGAACCTCACCTACGCTGTGCACATGATCGTCGGCATGCTCGTGGTCACCCTCGGCGCGCACTTCTTCGCCGAGCGGACCGCCGCTGCCAGGCCGCCACGGCGCACCACGTGAGGGAGTTCGCCCGGTTCCTGTTCGGACGGCGGGCGCGCCGGCGGTGGATCCATCTGATCCTCGGCGGCGCGCTCGCGATGCCGTACGTCCTCGTCGGTGAGGTCATCGTCGGGCCGCTCACCGACTCGCGTTACGTGTTCAACTCCTTCCCCCTCCAGCTCATGTCCTTCGCGGTCGGGTTGCCGCTCGCCGCGATCACCGCGCTGTTCCCGCTGACCCGTCCGATGTCGGTGGCCGGGGTGCGCGCGCTGTGCGGGGTCGACGGCGAACGGCTCGCCGACGGGCCCCCGCGCACCTGGGCGGCCCGACGACGCACTGTCGGCTGGTTCACGCTGCACCTCGGCTTCGGCGGGGTCATCAGCGGGATGTCGCTGGCCGTACCGCCCTTCGCGACGGTTCTCATCGTGCTGCCCGTCGTGGCGGGGCTGCGCGACTCCCGCCTCGGACTGCCCGAAGTCCTCGACCACACCTGGGCGTTGGCGCTGTCGCCGGTCGCCGGGGTCGCGACGCTCATCGCGCTCGCGGCCTGCGCCGCCGTTGGTGGGAATCTGCTGGCCCGCTGGGCGCCCGCGCTGCTCGGGCCCACGCCCGAGGACCGGCTCGCGGCGGCCGAACGCCGTGCCGCCGACCTCGCCGTACGCAACCGGCTCGCCCGCGAGCTGCACGACTCCGTCGGCCACGCCCTCAGCGCGGTCACCCTCCAGGCGAGCGCCGCCCGCCGTGTCCTCGACACCGACCCTGACTTCGTCCGCGAGGCCCTCGCCGCGATCGAGGACACCACGCGGCGGACGGTGGGTGAACTGGACGCGGTGCTGGGCGTGTTGCGGGAGGGCGACGATCGTTCCACCGCTCCGGCACCCACCCTCGCCGCCGACCTCGACGGCCTGCTGCACCGCACCCGCGCCGGCGGCCTCCAGGTGACCGCCACCGTCGAAGTGAATCGGGACGACCTGCACCCGCTCGTCTCCCGGGAGGCGTACCGCATCGTGCAGGAGGGCCTGAGCAACGCCCTCAAACACGCGGGCGCACGCACACCGGTGACCCTGCGGATCACGGGGAGCGGCAGCGCACTGGAGATCACCACGGAGAATCCGACCACAGCGACCGGCGTTCCCCGCCCGGGCGGCGGTCACGGCCTGCGGGGCATCGCCGACCGCGCCCGGCTGCTCGGCGGCACGTGCGAGGCGGGCCCGGCGGACGGGGTGTGGCGGCTGACCGTACGACTGCCCGTCGAGAGAGACGAAGGACCCTCATGACCAGCCCGCGCACCGACCCCCTCCGTATCGTCCTCGCCGACGACGAACGCATGGTGCGCACCGCCCTGCGCGCGATCCTCACCGCCGAGCCCGACCTGGAGGTCGTCGGCGAGGCGGCGACCGGCGCCGAGGCCGTGTCCGTCGTCCGGGAGCTCACACCGGACGTCGTCCTCATGGACGTACGCATGCCCGGGATCGACGGGATCCGCGCCACCGAGCAGATCCTCGCGACGCTCCCCGCCCCCCCGCGCGTCGTCGTCGTGACCACCTTCGAGAACGACGCCTACGTGTACGAGGCGCTCCGCGCCGGAGCCTCCGGCTTCCTGCTCAAACGGGCCGAGGCCGACGCGCTCGTGCAGGCCGTACGGCTGGTGGCGCGCAGCGACACGCTGTTGTTCCCGTCGGCCGTGCGGGCGCTGGCGGCCGAGCACGCCCGGTCGCGGCCCGCTCCGCCGCCATGGGTGGCGAAGCTCACCGCACGGGAGCGCGACGTACTGCGGCTCATGGCCACGGGGCTCACGAACGCCGAGATCGCCGGGCGCATGGAAGTCGGCCCCGCGACGGTGAAGACGCACGTCGCGGCCGTCCTGGCGAAGACGGGCACCCGCGACCGCACCCAGGCGGTGATCGCCGCCTACGAAGCGGGCTTCATGCGGGACGGCGGCTGACCCCCGCTGCCGAGGGACGAACTTCATGAAGGACGTATGAGAAATCCGGGCGGAAGGGAACGATTCGCCCCTCCTCGCTCGTCCTTCTGAGCGGGATGAACAAGACGATCAGGCGTGCCGCCGTCTTCACTCTGCTGCTCGTGCTCTCCCTGCTGATCAGGGCGACCTGGGTGCAGTTCTACGACGGCAAGGCGCTCGCGGACAACAAGGACAACCGGCGGAACGCGATCTCGCTGTACGCGAACCCGCTCGGGAACATCATCGTGGCCGGCGACGCGATCACCGGTTCCGCGCAGACGAAGGGCAGCGACCTCAAGTACAAGCGCACGTACAAGGACGGCAGTCTGTACGCGGCGGTCACGGGCTACAGCTCACAGGTGTACGGGGCGACCCAGCTGGAGGGCATCTACCAGGACCTGCTCGACGGCACGGACACCCAGCTGAAGAACCCGCTCGACACGATCACCAACAAGCGCGCCGACCCGGGTGACGTGATCACGACGATCGATCCCGATGTGCAGAAGGCGGCGTACAACGCCCTCGGCGACAAGAAGGGCGGCGCCGTCGCGATCGACCCGAAGACGGGCAGGATCCTCGCGGCCGTCTCCACACCGTCGTACGACCCCTCGCAGCTCAGCACAGGCAACTCCACCGCCTGGAAGAAGCTGACGAAGGACGCGGACAAGCCGATGACGAACCGCGCACTGCGCCAGCCGCTGCCGCCGGGGTCGACGTTCAAGCTGGTCGTCGCGGCGGCCGCGCTGGAGGACGGGCGGTACTCGGACGTGGACACGAAGACGGACAGCCCGGACCCGTACACGCTGCCGGGCACGACCCGGGAGCTGTCGAACGAGAACCCGAACGCACCCTGCGAGAACGCCTCGATCCGCGTCGCGCTGCAGTACTCCTGCAACAACGTCTTCGCGAAGATGGCCGTCGACCTGGGCCAGGACAAGGTCAGGGCGATGGCCGAGAAGTTCGGCTTCAACGACAAGACGCAGGACGTGCCGGTCCGCGCGTACACCAGCGTGTACCCCTCGGACATGGACAAGTCCTCCACGGCGCTGACCGGCATCGGCCAGTTCGACGTGACCGCGACCCCGCTCCAGATGGCCATGGTGTCCGCCGCGATAGCCAACGACGGCAAGCTGGTCTCGCCGCACATGGTGTCGCAGACCGGCGACGCCGACGGCAATGTGCTGAGGAACTACGACGACAGCACGGAGACCAAGGAGATCGTCAGCTCGTCCACGGCCCAGCAGCTCCAGTCGGCGATGCAGACGGTGATCACGGACGGCACGGGCACGAACGCCCAGATCTCCGGCGCGACCGTGGGCGGCAAGACCGGTACGGCCCAGCACGGCGAGAACAACAGCAAGACGCCGTACGCCTGGTTCACGTCGTACGCGAAGTCCGACTCCAATGGCAAGGAAGTCGCCGTGGCGGTCATGGTCGAACAGTCCGACGCGGCCCGCTCCGAGGTCAGCGGCAACGGCTTGGCGGCTCCGGTGGCGAAGGCGATGATGCAGGCGGCCCTGAAGAACTAGGGCCTGTCGTTTGGATCAGGCCCCAGAGGCTCGCTCCCCCGCGCCCCGTACGGGACCCCCGAAGGGGCGCGGGGAACTGCGCGACCGGCCACGGACAAGCGGCACCCGAAGGACGGGCTACTTCACCCCGAACAGCTGCTCCACGGGATCAATCGCGAAGTACACCAGGAACAGCGCCGACGCCGCCCACAACAGCCAGTGCACCTCCTTCGCCTTCCCAAGCACCGTCTTGATCAGGACGTACGCCAGGAAACCGGCCCCGATCCCGTTGGTGATCGAGTACGTGAACGGCATCACCGCGATGGTCAGAAACGCCGGGATGGCGATCTCGTACCTGTCCCAGTCGATGTGCTTGACCTGGGTCATCATGAGGAAACCGACCGCGACGAGGGCAGGTGCGGCGGCCTGCAGCGGAACGATCGTGAGCAGCGGCGTCAGGAAGAGGGCGAGCGCGAACAGGCCACCGGTGACCAGGTTCGCAAACCCCGTGCGCGCGCCCTCACCGACGCCCGCCGCCGACTCGATGTAGGAGGTCGAGGAGGACGCCGAGGCCGCACCACCGGCGACCGCCGCGGCACCGTCGATGAGCAGGACGCGACCGAGCTGGGGCACCTTGCCCTCGTCGTCGAGCAGTCCCGCCTCGGCGCTGATGCCGACGACCGTGCCCATGGTGTCGAAGAAGTCGGACAGGACAAGGGTGAAGACCAGCAGGACGACGGTGATCGCGCTGGTCTCACCGAAGGAGCCGAACAGGCTGAAGCGACCGAGCAGTCCGAAGTCCGGCGAGGCCACCACGTCGTCGGGGACCTTCGGCGTGGTCAGGCCCCAACTCTTGATGTCGGCGGCCAAGTTGACGATGATCGCCACGATCGTCATGGTGACGATGCTGATCAGGATCGCGCCCTTGACCTTGCGCGCGAGCAGCCCGATGGTCAGCAGAACTCCGAGGCAGAAGACGAGGATCGGCCAGCCGGCGAGCGCGCCCGTGCCGCCGAGCTGCACCGGAACCGTCGTGTTCGCGACGTCCGGGATACGGGTGACGAACCCGGCGTCGACGAAGCCGATGAAGGCGATGAACAGGCCGATGCCGACGCTGATCGCCTGCTTCAACGGCTGCGGTATCGCGTGCATGACGGCTTCACGCAGGCCCGTCACCACCAACACACAGATGAGCAGGCCCTCGAGCACGATCAGGCCCATCGCGTCGTCCCAGCTCATCAGCGGGGCGATCTGGAAGGCGACGACCGCGTTGAGGCCGAGGCCCGCGGCGAGCGCGAGCGGGAGGTTGCCGCCGATACCCATGATGATCGTCATGACCGCGGCCACCAGGGCGGTGGCGGTGGTCAGTTGGACGGTGTCGAGCTGGTGGCCGAACTTGTCCTTGGCGCTGCCCAGGATGATCGGATTCAGGACAAGGATGTAGGCCATGGTGAAGAACGTGGCGAAGCCGCCGCGTATCTCCCGGCCGAAGGTGGAGCCCCGGGCGGAGATCTTGAAGAACCGATCGACGCTGTTCTCCGCCGGTGGCGCGGCACTTGACCGATCGGTCACCTTCTGCGTTTCGGACATGGCGATACTCCTCGCTACCTGCGTGCCGGGTGTGCGGATGCTGGCTGGATTGTTCCCGCGTTGAACCGCTTTCAGGTTTTCCCCGTGTTACAGAATCGAGTTCGACCTGCCATACGGCGTTCGAAGTTCTGTACGGAACGCTGGTACGCTCTCGCATCTCGCCCCACGCGAACACCACTTCTTCACAGGTGAAACACAGGGGCCGTATACGCACAGACCCGCACCGGTACCGAAAGCCGCAGCGAGGAGAGGTCGCCCGTGGGCACTGTCGTCGACGACGCCGCCTCCGTGGAGTTCCACACCTTCTTCGAACGGCACTACGCCGAACTGGCCCGTCTGGCCCACCTGTTGACCGGCGAGGCGGACGCCGCCGACGATCTGGCGGCGGATGCGCTGCTCGCGCTGTGGCACCGCTGGGACCGGGTGCGCGCGGCGGACCATCCGGTGGCGTACGCGCGCGGTGTGGTCGCCAACCTCGCCCGCACCCGCATACGCAGCGCCGTGCGGGAGCGCCGGCGGATCACACTGTTCTGGTCGCAGCGCGAGGACAGGACCGAGAACCCCGACGTTCCGGGCACGATCGATGTCCAGGAAGCGCTGCGCAGACTGCCGTTCCGCAAGCGCGCGTGTGTCGTTCTCCGGCATGCTTTCGACCTCTCGGAGAAGGACACGGCTCTCGCCCTCGGGGTTTCCGTGGGTACGGTGAAGAGCCAGACGTCGAAGGGCATGGCGGAATTGAAGCGGCTTCTCGGCACCGACGAGGCACCGATGCGGGTGCACGCGGGAGTGCTGCCCACAGGCGGAGCCGGAGGTAGGGACCGATGAGGAAGGCGCAGGACGTGCACGACGAGCTGCGCGCCGGGCTGCGTGAGGCGGCCGAGGCGCACGAGCCCGACCGCGCGCGCATCCTGGCCCGGGTCGAGCGCGGGATGGCGGGGGGCAACGAGCGGCGGCCCGCGCGGCGTGCGGCACGGCCGCCACTGCTCGGCTGGGCCCGTGTCGTGGGCGCCACGGCCGCGGTCGCGGGCGTCCTCGCGGTGGGCGGCTACGCCGTCGCCTCGGCGGTGAAGGACGACACACCGGCGCATCAGACCGTCGCGGTCTCGCCGACCCCCGATCCGTCGCCGGACGCGACGAGCCGGGCGCCGGTCGCCCCGGAGCCCACCCACCGTTCCGGTACGTCGAAGCAGTCCGGGAAGCCGCGTTCCTCGCCCTCCACAACCCCGACGCCCGGGAGCTCCGTCTCCGCCACGGCACAGCCGCCCGCCAAGGGCAACCAGGACGGCCCGCTCTGGTCCGACGGCTCGGTCGACCCGCACAGCAACGAGTTCTGGGCGCAGAGCAATGTGACCCTGAAGCCGGGCAAGCAACTCCGTTCGCTCACCGTCGTGTTGAGGATCAGACAGGCCGGCGGGGTCACGAACGCGGGATCCTGGCGTTCGCTGCCCGAGGACGACTTCACCACGACGGTCGCGGAGCAGGACGGCTTCCTCGTCTACACCTGGGTGCTCAAGCCGGACCACACGGTCTGGCCGGGCGAGTGGGTGTTCGCGGGGCAATACGACCACGACCGCGGTGGCCGGGACGCGAAGGACGACAGCTACTCGGCGACGGCCACCACCACGGACGGCGAACGGTCCACCGTGTCCGGCGACTTCGCGGCCCAGGGCAGCACCGACGCGGCGGCCGACGGAGATTCGTAAGAGAATTTCCGGAAGGCGGCAACCCTTTCCTCGGCAGTGGCGACCAGGAGACGCAACGATCTCCTCACCACTCAAGGAACTCGGTTCATGACTGCACGAGTTGAACAGCGCGTCCGCCACCGCCGCCGGGTCACCAAGCGGCGTGCCGTGATCGGGGGCGTGGCCGCCCTCGGCATCACCGGCGCGGCCCTCGTCACCACGACGATGCTGTCCTCGGCCGGCGCGGCGTCGGCCTGGCCGACGGCCACGGGCAGCAAGGCCGTCGGGTCCACGATTCCGGTGTCCGGCACGTACGACGGCAAGCTGAAGAAGTTCTACGGCAGTGGCGACCTGGGCACCGACAGCCAGGACGAGGATCAGGGCCCCCTCTTCGAGCTGGCCGACGGCGCCACCCTCAAGAACGTGATCATCGGCACCCCGGCTGCCGACGGCGTCCACTGCCTGGGCAGCTGCACGCTCCAGAACGTGTGGTGGCTGGACGTCGGCGAGGACGCGGCGAGCTTCAAGGGCAAGTCGTCGTCGGCCGTGTACAAGGTCTACGGCGGCGGTGCGAAGAACGCCTCCGACAAGGTGCTGCAGTTCAACGGCGCGGGCAAGCTCGTCGTCAGCAAGTTCCAGGTCGAGAACTCGGGCAAGCTGGTGCGCTCCTGCGGCAACTGCAAGACGCAGTACAAGCGCACGATCATCATCAACGACGTGGATGTCACCGCGCCCCTGAAGGCGATCGTCGGCATCAACTCCAACTACGGCGACACGGCCGCCCTGCGCAAGGTGCGCGTCCACGGCGACAGCGGCAAGAAGATCAAGACCTGTGTCCGTTTCCAGGGCAACAACACCGGCAAGGAGCCCACGGAGCTGGGAACCGGTCCGGACGGCACGTCCTGCAAGTTCACGGCGTCCGACATCAGCTACGAGTGACGCAATCGCCTTGAGCGCTCACGCACAACGTCTCACGCGCCGGCGTGTGCTCGCTCACCATGGGTTCGTACCAGGAATGAACCACATGTTCACTTTCCACGTCCCTACCAGTGCGGGGAAGACGGACGCCGGTCAGTACAGCGTCCTGAAGCTCGGCATCGTCAGTGGTGCGACCGGCTCGGCCCACCCAGCCCGGGCACGTCGTTCGACTGCATTGACCTGCTGACCTGAGCCCCCCTCGGTCAGCAGAGGAACGCCCCCGCCGGTGACGACCGGCGGGGGCGTTCATTCGTCGTCCGACAGGTCAGTTCATGGTCGAGCCGATGGTCGTGGAGCTCGTGGTCAGGAACGTCGTCGAGGGCAGCGAACCGCTCAACGAGCGGGCCCCGTACGCGGTCGTCGCGTCCGTCGACCTGAAGGCCGGTGTCGGGACACCGCTGTCCCAGTTGTTGGCTGCGGAGACCGTGGCGGAGCCGAGCTTGTCCAACCCGCCCTTGTTGCTCACAGCGAGGTTCCTGGCGAGCCGCGCCTTCCCCGTGGCGAAGTAGAACCCGGCCTCGGCATTGGCGTACGCGGTGTTCCGGTTCAGCACGATCGCCCCGGTGTTGGAATTCTCGGTGAAGCCGTTCAGCGTGTTGTCCCAGGCCGCGTCGTTGTTCACGACGTGCGCGACGGCAACACCCCCGCCGCCCAGCTTGAACCCGTTGCCGTTGCCCTCGAAGGCGGAGTCGCTCCAGCGGTTCTTGCCGTTGCCGAAGGCCCAGGAGTGCTCGATGGTGACGGACGAGGAGAACTGCCAGAGGTCGAGGCCGTCGTCCGAGTTGTTGTAGAGGCGAGCTCCGGTGATCTTGTTGCCGGTGCCGGAGCCGAACTTGATCGCGATGCCGTCGGCGTTCTGGCCGTGGCCCGCCGCGTCGTAGTTGCCGTAACTGTCCAGGTTCTGCACGAGGTTGTTCGTCGTGCCGTCGCCACGCAGGGTGAACCCGGAGTCGCCGTTGTCGGCGGTGACCAGGTTTCTGAAGACGCCGCCGACGGACGAGGTGGCGACGAAGCCCTGGGCCGGCGAGTTCTGCCAGGTGATGTTCTGGACGGTCCAGTAGTCGCCGTAGATCCCGGCCAGCCAGGAACCGGCGGCGAGCTTCGAACCGTCGATCTTCACCTTCTCACTGCCGTACGCGGTGAGCGTGATGCGCGTAGAACTCGTGCCGTTGGCCGTGGACTTGAGCGTGGCCGTCGGATAGTACGTGCCGCCGCGCACCTGGATGGTCGTACCGGCGGCCGCGTGGGCCACCGCCGACTCCAGCTGGGCGGTGGTGGAGACGGTGACCGTGGTGGCGGCGGCCTGGGCCGAACCGTTGTCCGAAAGACCGAGGTAGACGCCACCCGCCCCCGCGGCGACGGCCGCCACGGCGGCGATCGAGAGCGTGCGGGTCCTGCGGTGGCGTCCGATGCTCTGACGCACGGGGCATTCCTTTCCCGGGGAAATGGGGCTCCAGGCCCTGTCGGGCCGTACGAAGCGGGCCGGAGGGGCCGCCCCGGCCCGCTTCTGCTCTCTGGTCGCCGCCGCAGCCAAAAGGGTTGCCGAGGTCCGCACGCAAGCGATCGAAACTTTTCGCCACCCTCACCACCTCCACATCGATTGACACACCGTCCCCAACTGGTGACACTCCGGGAGCAGTTCAATCAACAGAATCCATCAGACTCCGACAGGATGTGTCATGCGACGCCGCACCGCCCGCACGCTCCTGATCCCCCTGTTCGCCCTCCTGCTGGGCCTGCTCGCGGCACCGCCCAGCCCCGCCGCGCAACCCGGAGCACCCCACGTGAACCAACAGAAGTACGCCGGCTATCTCTTCGCCTACTTCACCGGCGAGGGAACCGCCGACGGGGAGCAGATCCGCTATGCCCTCAGCCGTGGCAACGACGCCTTGCACTGGCGGGAGTTGAACGCCGGAAAACCCGTCCTCACCTCCGACCTGGGTGAGAAGGGACTGCGCGATCCGTTCGTGATCCGCTCCCCCGAGGGCGACAAGTTCTATCTCATCGCCACCGACCTGAAGATGTACAAGAACAGCAGCGGCAGCTGGGACTACGTCCAGCGGCACGGCAGCAAGTCCATCATGATCTGGGAGTCCACCGACCTGGTCCACTGGACCGACCGACGGCTGGTCGAGGTCGCCCCCGACAACGCGGGCAACACCTGGGCCCCGGAGGCCTATTGGGACGACGCGCTCGGCGAGTACGTCGTCTTCTGGGCCTCCAAGCTCTACGCCGATGACGATCCCGATCACACCGGATCGACGTACAACAAGATGCTGTACGCCACCACCAAGGACTTCCGCACCTTCAGCGAGCCGAAGGTCTGGGACGACCCCGGCTACTCGGTGATCGACTCAACGGTCATCAAGAACAAGGGCAGTTACTACCGCTACACCAAGGATGAGCGCGACCCCACCTCGTCCAGCCCCTGCTCGAAGTTCATCACCGTGGAGAAATCGACGTCTCTGACGAACACGAAGTACGACTTCGTCTCCGACTGCGTCGGCAGCGGCTCGATCGACCGCGGCGAGGGACCGACGGTCTTCAAGTCCAACACCGAGAACAAGTGGTACCTCTTCATCGACGAGTACGGCGGCCGCGGCTACGTCCCCTTCGAGACGACCGACCTCGACTCCGGCAAGTGGACCATGTCGACGGACTACCAGCTGCCCGCGAGCCCACGGCACGGCACCGTCATGCCGGTGACCCAGGCCGAGTACGACCGGCTGCTCGCCGCGTATCCGCACACCGGGACCTCCGTCGTGGACGCGACGGCGCACGGGCAGAAGGGATACGCGGTCGTCACCGAGGCCGCGTCCAAGGTGGTGCTGCCGATGGAGCCCGGAGCGGACCTCTCGCGGCTCGCGCCGAAGCTGTGGGTCGGCGAGGGTGCCGAGCTCAGCCCCAAGTCCGGCACGCGCCGCGACTTCCGGGAGCCGCGGACGTACACCGTGACGGCGGCGGACGGCACGAGCCGGACGTGGACGGTCGAGGCGGTACCGACCCGAAGTCCCGTCCTTGCGGGCCTCAACGCAGACCCCGACGTCCACTACCTGGACGGCCGGTACTGGATCTATCCGACGACGGACGGCCACCCGGGCTGGAGCGGGACGAGCTTCAAGGCCTACTCGTCGAAGGATCTGGTGCACTGGAAGGACCACGGGGTGATCCTCGACCTGGGGCCCGATGTGGCGTGGGCGGACAAGAACGCCTGGGCACCCGCGATCGCCTCGAAGAACGGCAAGTACTACTTCTACTTCTGCGCCGAGCAGCAGATAGGCGTGGCCGTGGCGGACTCCCCGGCGGGTCCCTTCACGGACGCCCTCGGCAAACCCCTGGTCGCCAAGGGGCAGTTCGCGGGCCAGATGATCGACCCGGCTGTCTTCACGGACGACGACGGCCAGGCGTATCTCTACTGGGGCAACGGGCACGGGTACGTCGTGCCACTGAACGACGACATGGTGTCGTTCGACGCGACGCAGGTGAAGGACATCACCCAGACCGGCTTCCGTGAGGGATCCTTCGTCGTCAAGCGGCAGGGCACGTACTACTTCACGTGGTCCGAGGACGACACCCGCAGCGAGAACTACCACGTCGCCTACGCGACGGGACCGTCCCCACTCGGCCCGTGGACCAAGCGGGGCACGATCCTGTCCAAGCGCCCGGAGTACGGCATCAAGGGCACCGGTCACCACTCCGTGGTGAACGTCCCCGGTACGGACGACTGGTACATCGTCTACCACCGGTTCGCCCTGAACGGCCCCGGGAAGCCGGGCGGGGACGGCACGCACCGGGAGACCACCGTCGACCGCCTGGAATTCGCGGCCGACGGGACGATTCTGCCGGTGGTGCCGACCCTGGAGTCGATCCGCCCCGTGCGGACCGACCGTTCCTGAGGAGGCTCAGCTGACGAAGTACGTCGGGTTCGGGAGCTTGTACGTCTTGTCGGCGTAGCCCCCTTCGAGGTCGGAGTACTGGTCGCCGAAGTTGGCGATGACCTCGTACCCGAGGGACTCGATGTGCTTGCGGGTGCCGGACTTGTACTGCACCGTCGTGCAGTTCCAGGCGGCGGCGGTGGCGCAGTCGCTCAGGTACGCGGGCGGGTTCGCCGCGTCCTTGAGGAACATGTGGTCGGCGTCGAGGTTGATGTCGGCGCCGACCTTCTTCAGGTTCTTGACGGCATCCGCGCGCTGCGACTCCTTCAGGCCCGAGTTGTAGAAGACCTCGACACCCTCGGACTCGGCGTACTCGACGAGTGCGGGGGTGCCGAAGACGGCCGGGCGGTCGGCCTGAGCCACGTACGCGGCCCAGGAGGCGGAGTTGTACGTGTAGTTGGTCTTCTTCTCGTAGTCGAGGGAGAGCAGCAGCGTGTCGTCGATGTCGAAGACGACCGCGGGCTTCTCGCCGTGGTGCCGGGCCTTGTGCGCCGCCTTGTCGATGTAGCGCCTGGCGTCGGACTCGAGGCGCGCCAGGTCCTTGGCGTACTGGCTGTCCGCGGACGCCTGGTACACGCCGTTGCTGTCGAGCGTGGTGCCGTAGTAGGTGTCGATGTCCTTGACCAGGAGCCCGATGTTGTACGGCTCGTGGGTGGAGTTCGCCGTCGACTGGCCGGCGGTGGCTACGCCGGTGCCGTAGAGGGCGCCGCCGGCGACGACGCAGGCGGCGCCTATGGCTGCCGCTCTGAGGGACTTCCGCATGGATTCTCCGGTATCTGGGTGTGGTGGATTCCGCACCAGGTCACGGACTGTCTACGCGCATCACGTGCGCTGTGCGAGGGCCTTTATCCGATCGATACCTCACCCATGGAAAAAGAGAAGCGGGCCGGTGCTCCGGCCCGCTTCCGTCTCTCTGGAAGAGGTCAGTTCATCGTGGCGCCGATGGTCGTGGATCCTGTCGTCAGGAACGTGGTCGCGGGCAACGAGCCGTCCGACTTGCGGGAGTTGTACGTGGTGGTGGCGTCCGTGGAGACGAAGGACGGGGTGGAGATGCCCGAGTCCCAGTTGTTGCCCAAGGACGTGGCCGAGGAGCCCTTGGAGACCGCCGCGCTGCCGTTGCTCACCGCCAGGTTCTTGCCGAGCTTCGCGGAGCTGGTCGCGAAGTAGTAGCCGTACTTGCCGTTGGCGTACGCGGTGGTGCGGTTGATGACGATCGACCCGATGTTGGAGTTCTCGGTGAAGCCGTTGCCCGCGTCGTCCCAGGCGGCGGAGTTGTTGAGCACGTGCCCGACCACCTCGCCGTCGCCGCCCAGTTTGTAGCCGTTGCCGTCGCCCGCGAAGGCCGAGTCGGACCAGCGGTTCTTGCCGTTGCCGAAGGACCAGGTGTGCTCGATGGTGACGGGGGACGAGAAGGACCAGAGGTCGATGCCGTCGTCCGAGTTGTGGTACAGGCGGGCGCCGGTGATCAGATTGCCGGTGCCGGAGCCGAACTTCACCGCGACGCCGTCCGCGTTCTCGCCATGGTTGGCGGCGTCGTAATTGCCGTAACTGTCGATGTTCCTGACCGTGTTGTTGACGGTGCCGTCGCCGGTGAGCGTGAAGCCGGAGTCGCCGCCGTTGATGGTCTTGATGTTGTTCCAGTTCGTGCCGGTGCAGGACTGGCAGACGACGGCGCTGTCCGGCGAGTTCTGGAAGGTGATGCCCGAGACGTTCCAGTAGTCGGCCGTCAGCTTGAAGATCCAGTCGCCCGACGGCAGGGACGAACCGTCGATCTTCACCGTCTCCGAGCCGTAGGCCTGGAGGGTGACCGGGTTCGACGAGGTGCCGTTGGCGGTCGACTGGAGCGTGGCCGTCGGGTAGTACGTGCCGCCGCGCACCTGGATGACGGTGCCGGCGGTCGCGTTCTTGACGGCGCTGGTGAGGTCGGCTGTGGTGCTGACGACGACCGTCGCCGCCTGGGCCTGGCTGGGCAGGACGGCGAGTCCGCCGCCGAGCGCCAGGGCCCCGGCGGCGATGAGAGCGGTACGACGAGACATAGGAGTGCGGTCCTTTCGTCGATTCCTTCGGGGGATGTGCTGTTTTCTCCGCCGGACTTCAGGGGCGCCAGTCGCCGAGATACGAGGCAGGGGTGTGCGACTGCGCCTCGGCGTCCGTGAGCTGGGGCCGGTTCTCCGGCATGGTGATCTCCGCGCCGGGGCCCGTGTTGCGGTACTCCCGAAAGCGCATGGACTGCCAGGGGTAGGCCTCGCGCATGTCGATGTACGGCGTCACTGCGTCGATGCCGGGTCCGAGCCGGGTCTCCCTGACGACGAGCGAGGGCCAGGCCGTGGTCTCGTACGACGGGACCCACGGCCGGGCGATCTTGTAGGCCCCGTCCTCGGCGCCGGAGGTGACCTGGCTGCGTACCGCCAGGAAGCCGTACGGGTTGGCCCGGGCCGTGGACGGGGCGAACACCATCCCCTCGGGCTTGAACGCGACGTCACGGTCGAGAGTGTGGAAGTGACAGCGTCCGAAGACTGCGGTGGCCCGGCCGAAGACGAAGTCGACGTCGCCCTCGATGTAGCAGTCGCGGTAGTACTGGCGGGCGAAGCTGCCGAGCGCGATGGAGTCGGCGTACAGCGTGTCCTGGTGCCCGAGGAAGCGGCAGTGGTGGAACGCCGAGCGGTCGCCCTGCACCTTGACGGCGACGGCCTGGGTGCCGGTGATCTCGGGATGGTCGGCGCGCAGCCAGTCGTTGGCGAAGGTGATCCAGCGGGCCGTGAAGCCGTCGGTGCGCACGGTGGTCGTGGCCGAGCCCGTGGTGCCGTAGGTACCCGAACCGTCGGGCTTTCGGGTGCCGTTGGCATTGTCGTACACCACGACGACATCGCGCGGATCTTCGGAGGCGCCGATCCAGGTCATCCCGGTCCCCGCGGGGCCGGGCAGGCCCGTCGCCGGGTCGATCACTCCTACGGAGACCGTCTCGCGGTACACGCCGGGCGCGATGACCAATGTGTATCCCTCTCCGGTGGCGGCACTCACGGCGGCCTGGACGGTGGTGTGGTCACCGGCACCGTCGGGATGGACGTACAGCGTCCGCTCGGTGAGGCGTGCCGACGGCGAACCGTAGCGCCCGAAGGGGGATCGCTGTGTGGCGCGGGCGGGGGCCGCGAGCCCGAGAGCCAGCGCGGCTCCGGTGCTCGCGACGACGAACGCCCTTCTGCTGATCGGTAGTCGGGCCGTCATGGTCAGCAGATCTTTCCGGCGCCCGCGCGGTGGTCGACGATCCCCGGCACTGCCTTCGGCGGGTCGACTTGGGTCCGCAGGGTCGGCGTCCACCCGGCGCCCGACTGGAGCGTCTCGGCCGGGATCTCGGCGTTGTGCACCGCGATCAGGTCGGTCTCCGTGCCGTTGACGTAGTTGTCGTCGGCGGTGACCGGCGCCTCCTTCCATTTCTTCAGGACCTTGGCCGCGCTGGTCCCGTCGGGCAGCGTGAACGCGTTGTGCTCGGCGACGAGTTGGGACTCCGTACCGATGCCGAAGCTGTAGGAGTACGTGGAGTCGGCCACGAAGTGGTTGTTGTAGGAGTCCACTTGGCCGAAGCGGACGCGCGGCGCGCGCTCGACGAGGCCGGTGAACAGGTTGTGGTGGAAGGTGACCTTCAGGTGCCCCCGGTCGACGGCGGCGGTCGACGCGCTGTCGCTGTTGCCGATCAGGATCGTCTTGTCGTGGTCGGCGAAGACGTTCCAGGAGGCGGTCACATAGTCCGCGCCCTTGACGACGTCGAGTTCGCCGTCGTGCTGCTCGTAGATCCGGCCGTAGTACGTCGGCAGGGTGCTGTCCGGGTGGTCCCCGTCGGTGAACGTGTTGTGGTCGAGCCAGACGTGGGTGGCCCCGTACACCACCGCGCTGTCGTACTCGGAGTTCCAGTTCCCGGTGTCGCCGTCGGTCGGGTCCCACTGCGGAAAGCAGTCGAGCGGGCTCTCGATGGCGAGGTTGCGGACGATGACGTTGTCGACGGCCTTGATCTGCAGGCTTGCGCCCTTGAAGCCCGCATTCTCACCGATGCCGACGATGGTGGTGTTGGCGGGGACGAACGCCTTGATGGCGGCGTCCTGGTGGGCCGCGGAAGCGGCGCGCAGATCCTCCTGTTCGCCACTGACCACCTTGTCGTAGCCCCAGACCGCCGGGTCGTAGTCGGCGAGGTACCGGTCGAAGTCGTAGCCGGGCTCGGCGAAGGTGGCGCAGCCCTCGGCGTTGGCGTCGATCGTGCCCTTGACCTTGATGATCTTCGCAGCGGTGCCGCCGTCCGCCAGGGCCGCCTTGAACCCGTCCCAGGTGGTGACGGTGTAGACGTGCGCGGCGTCGGCGGCCGAACCGCCGGTGGTGCCGGTGCCGTCGGAGGCCCAGCCGTCGCCGGCGGCGAGGGTCTGGCGGGTGAGGTCGCGAGGCCGGGCCTGGGCGGTGGTGCCGGTGACGGTGAGAACGAGGGCGGTGCAGCCGATCAGCGCGGCCGCTCGCGTGCCGATTCTTGTGACGTGCCCATGCCAAATCTGTGTCTTCATTGTGCGGCTCTCTCTTTCCATCGGGCCAGGAGGGGCGGTGAGGCGTCAGGCGGTCGGCCAGGTGATCCAGGACTCGGGGATCTCCTCGTCGAGCCGGCGCACGTCCCGAGGCGCGAGCACCCGGTGACGCAGCAGCCCGGCCGCGACGGGACGGGCCACGGCGATCGCGCCGGGCGGGTTGAAGTGCGTGTTGTCCTGCTCGGTCGCCGTCCAGTTGAAGTACTTCTTCGTCTCCTCGACGCCGAGCCGCTGCCACAGGGCGAGCGACAGGGCCTGGATGTCGAGCAGCGCGACGCGCTCGTCCTCGGCGAGGGCGCGCATCGCCGCCGGATAGTCGCCGTGGGTCGGCAGGGCGTTGCCGTCCGCGTCGAACTTTCTGCGCTCGACGGGTGTGGCCGGCACCGGCCGCGCGCCAAGGGCCCGCGCCCCGTCGAGGTACTGACGCAGACAGTCCTGGTACGTCGTCCAGGGCTCGGTGTAGCGGGTGGGGTCGGCGCTCTTCTCGTCGTTGTGGCCGAACTGGACGATCAGGAAGTCGCCGGGAGCGATCACTTCGAGGATGGCGTCGAGGCGCCCCTCGTCGATGAAGCTCTTCGAACTGCGGCCGTTCACCGCGTGGTTGGCGACCGTGATGTCCTTGCCGAGGAGGAACGGGTGCGCCATGCCCCACCCGGTCTCCGGGGCGGCGTCTGCATACTTCTGGGCGGCGGTGGAGTCGCCGGCGACATGGAGGGTGCGACCCCGCCGACCTGTGTGGGCCGAGGCGGGTGCCGCGGCGGCGGCGAGGGGCAAGGCGGCGAGGGCCGCCGAGGTGACCTGTCTGCGGGTAAGGGACACGGGGGTGTGCCTTTCAACAGGGGGTGGGACCCGCGCCGCGAAAGGGGCGCGGGTCTGTATCGACATGCGGCTCCGCCGCGGGGCGCGACCATCGACAACGGCCCCGCAGCCACACAGGAACCGAACCACCCGAGCTCTCAGTGGTTCTGCTTCCAGTCGGCCTGCGCCTTGTTCAACTGGTCCGCCAGCGTGTCCAGGAACGCCTTCGCCGACATCTTCCCGAGCAGCAGCTTCTGGAAGTTCGGCTCGTTGTCGGCCTTGGAGATGGTGTTCCAGTCGGGCAGGTAGTACGGCAGCCGCACGATCTTCGTGTCGGCGCCGTTCAGCGCCTGAGCCGCGAGCTTGGTGGGCTCCGCCTGCTGAATCCAGGCGTCCTTCGCAGCATCGGTGTTCGCCGGGACCTGCCCCGCGGACTCGTTGAACTTGGAGTTCTCCTCGGCCGAGACGGCGAACTCGATGAACTTCCAGGCGGCCGCCTTGTTCTTGCTGGACTTGAACAGGCTCAGCCCGTCGACCGGGTTGGAGATCTGCACGCGGGTGCCGTCGTCCATGGTCGGGTTGGGGATGCCCTTGAACTTGTCCGCGCCCAGCGCCTTCAGGTGGTCCTGGTAGGAGCCGAGGTTGTGGCTCAGCATGCCGATGGTGCCGCTGTCCCACTGGGCGACCATCTTGGTGAAGTCGTTGTTGAGGTCGGCGGACGGGGTGTCCTTCTTGTACAGGGCGATGTACTTCTCGAGGGCGGCCACGTTCTTCGGGTCGTTGACGGTGGTCTTGTCGCCGTTCCAGAACGAGGTGATACCGGTCTGGCCGTACACCGCGTCCAGGGCCGGCGCGATGGACCCCTCGCCGCCTCGGATGGTGAAGCCGAACTTGTTCTTGCCCTTGTCGGTGAGCTTGTCGGCGGCCTCGTAGAACTTCGACCAGGTGGTCGGCGCGTCCAGGCCGGCGCTCTTGAACAGGTCGGTGCGATACCACAGCGTGCCGTTGTTGGCGGAGGTCGGCACCTGGTACAGCTTGTCCCCGCCGCCCGCGGCCTTGCTGACGTCGAGCAGGTTCTGGCTCAGTTTGCCGTTCAGCGAGCTCTTCTCCAGCCGGCTGTCCAGTGGCTCCAGCGCGCCCTGGACCCCGATCTCGGCGAGCATGGCGGTACCCACGCCGCCGACGTCGGGCAGGCCACCGCCCTGGATGGCGGTGTCGTACTTGGACTGGGCGCTCGCCGCGGGGACTCCGACGTAGTTGACCTTGATGTCCGGGTACTTCTTCTCGAAGTCGGCGATGACCTGCTTCCAGATGTCGGTGCGGACACCGCCGTTGTTGTCCCAGAAGGTGATCTCGCCCTTGCCGGAGCCCTCGTTGCCCTTGCTCCCGCCCGAGCCGCTGCCGTCGTCGCCGCAGGCGGTGGCGGTGAGCGCGAGCGCGGAACCCAGGGCGACGGCCATCGCGGCACGCCTGCTTCTACGGATGCTGATCTTCATTGGTCGGCTCTCTTCTTCTGGATCCAACGGATGGTGAAGCAGTGGGGGTCAGTGACCGGCGTAGGGAGCCGGGTGGTCGGCGGGCAGGCTCAGCACGGTGCCGATCCGCTTCTGCGGGCCCGAGAACGCGCGCACCAGCGCGGGCACGGCGGACGCCGGGTCCAGCCGATAGGCGTAGAAGTCCCGCGGATCGAAGGCCGCGCCCCACTCGTCGTGCCGCCCGGTGGTGCTCTTCAGGATGGAGCCGCGCTGTACCAACTCCGCGGTGGCGTCGGCCTGGTAGGGATGCTGGACACCGTCGTAGTAGCTGTTCTCGATGACCATCCTGGTCCGGCCGCGGGACCAGTTGCCGTACGTCCAGACCGGGTCGCCGTCGGCCACCTGCGCCGACAGGTAGTTGTTGTAGAGGTGCGCGTAGGCGCAGTTGTCGGCGGACGGATTGCGCTGTTTGGTGCCCTCGAACCAGTTGTGGTCGATGGTGATCTGCGTCTTGACGTTGCTGGTCCAGCCGATGCCGAGCGCCTTGTTGTGGTGGCTGAAGTGGTTGTAGGAGACGGTGATGTACTGGCTGTCCTTGCGGATGTCGAGCAGGCCGTCGCCCATGTGCGTGAACCGGTTGTGATCGATCCACACGTGGTCGACGGTGTCCATCTGGATCGCGTCGAAGTCCTGCGTCTTGCCGTCCCAGTCGCCCTCGACGTAGGAGTCCCGGATCGTCAGATTGCGGATGATCACGTTGCGCGTACCGGGGGCGAGGTGCAGTTCCCCGTGGACGATCTCGCCGCTGTCGCCGATGCCGACGATCGTCTTGTTCGAGGTCACGACGATGTCGGAGCCGAAGGGTTCGACGACCACGGAGCCCGAGACCCGGATGACGTACGGCTCCTCGGCGGCCGCGTACTGCGCGAGCGAGGCCTGGTCGGTGACGGTGACGACCTTGCCGCCCGCGCCGCCGGTGGTGCCGCCGTCGAGGGAGGCGAAGCCGTGCGGCTGATCGCTCCAGCGGTCCGCGGCGGCCGACGTACGGGATTCCGGCGTGATGGCGGCCTTCGCCTGGCCGGCCGTCCCCAGGGCCAGCGCGGCGACCAGGCTCACGACGGCGGCCGCGGTTCTTCCGAGGCCCGGTCTCGGCAAGCGCTTGCTACGGAGGTGCGTCATTGCGGCTCCCAACAGGCGTACGGATGGCAGGAAGTGACCCTCAGGGGGTCTGCGAAGCGGTGATGCGGAACTGCGTGAACGAGGCCGCGCCGGCGTGTCCCGCGCCGGCGGGCGCGAGCGCGAAGAGGCCGAGCAGGGCGCCGACCCAGCGCCAGGGGGTGGCGGCGAAGACCTGACCGGAGGCCTGCCGGCCGCCGCCGACGTCGTACGAGAAGCGGCAGCGCGCCCCCGCGCTGATCTCGACCCACAGCCGCGCCCGCCCCTCGGTCGCCGGCTGCGGATGCGCGGCGTCGCGCTCCCTCCCCCACTGCTCTGAAGGCGTGGCGGGTGCCCCCGTGCCGACCGATTCGGCGAACCGGTGCACGAGCCGCACCGATCCGTCCGCCTCGCGCTGGAGTCCGATCCAGCTGAACGCGTCCCCGAGCACGGCGAGCCCCGCTCGCGCCCCCGGCTCAGCGCTGTCGAGTCGCAGCTCCACCGAGACGGTGACGGGGACGCCGGGCAGCCGCTGGGTGAGCACGTTCGGCAGCTTGCGCAGGTCGTGCGCGTCGACCGTCCGTACGCAGCTCAGCCGCAGCCCGTCCCCGGAGTGCTGGGTGGCCCAGCCGTCCTGCGGATTGGCCGTCCACTGCCACTGGCGCCCGAAGCGGCCGCCGGGGAAGTCGTCGTCGGTGGCGGGCGCGGACGCCGGCTGCGACGGCAGATCCGGCTTCTTGTGTACGGCGACGGGGGCGCCCTCGTTCCCGAGCACCGGCCAGCCGTCCGCGGCCCAGCGCATCGGCTGGAGGTGGACGACCCGGCCGTACGGACCGCGCTGCTGGAAGTGCGCGAACCAGTCCTCGCCGCTCGCCGTGCGCACCCAGCCGCCCTGGTGCGGGCCGTTGACCTCGGTGTCGCCCTGCTCCAGGACGATCCGCTCCTCGTACGGGCCGAAGAAGCCCCGCGAGCGGAAAGCGCCCTGCCAACCGGTCTCCACTCCCCCGGCGGGAGCGAAGATCCAGAACCAGCCGTCCCGCTTGTAGAGCTTGGGCCCCTCCAGGGTGAACCAGCCGGGGATCCGGTCCGCGTCGACGATCACCTTGCCCTCGTCGAGCAGTCCGGTGGCGTCGGGGCGCATCCGGTGCCCGGTCAGCCGGTTCTTCACGCCGGCGCGGGACCTGGCCCAGGCGTGCACGAGATACGCCTCGCCGGTCTCCTCGTCCCACAGCGGGCAGGCGTCGATGAGCCCCTTGCCCTCCTTGACGAGGTGCGGCCGGGTCCAGGGGCCCCGAATCTGCGGGGCGTTGACCTGGAAGATGCCGTGGTCGGGGTCGCCCCAGAAGATCCAGAAGCGGTCGTCGTGGTGACGCAGGGAGGGAGCCCAGACCCCGCAGTCGTGCCGGGGCTTCCTGAAGTCGTCTGCGGGCTCCAGACGTGGGAGGGCGTGTCCGACGAGCGTCCAGTTGACCAGGTCGCGGGAGTGCAGCAGCGGCAGCCCCGGGGCGCGGCCGAAGCTGGAGGCGGTGAGATGGAAGTCGTCGCCGACGCGCAGGAGGTCGGGGTCGGACCAGTCGGCGTCCAGAACGGGGTTGCGGTAGGTGCCGTCGCCGAGGTCGGCGCTGAAGGCCCTGTTCACGGACTCACCGCCTTCCGTACGAGGGCCGCGGCCTCGGCCCGGTCGAGGGCGCCGTCCGCGACGACGGTGACGACCCTGCGGACGAGCGTCTCCCCGGCCGGGATCGGCAGCCGGGCGTCGTGCGCGAGGGACGAGCCGACGCCCGGGTACTCGGCGGTGCGCACGAACCACGGATCGCGCCGCGTCGCCTCGGTGGCCCCGGCGAACACGAGCGTCCAGGTGGCACCCACGAGGGCGAGCCAGTCGGCGCGGGCGCCGTGGACCGCCTCCTCGCCCTCCGTGTCGGCGGTGAGGACGCGCGGCGCCTCGGCCTCCTTTCGGGCGCGCCAGAAGAAGCCGCCGTAGGCCGCGCCGGGCCGCCCGTTGGTGGCGGGACTGCCGATCGACAGCTCCTGATCGGTCGTGTTCGTGAGCGAGAAGGTGAAGTCCAACGCCCAGGCGAACTCGGTGAGTTCGGTCGCCCCGACCGTACGGCGCTCGCGCAGCAGCTCGCCGCCCGCGGCCACCCAGCGCAGCTCCTCCACGAAGCCGTCGGGGTCGCGCAGCTGGAAGGCGGTGTGCCGCTGGGCACCGTGGTTGTCGAGCTCGGTGGGCCCCTCGTCGCACACATAGGTGCGCCCGCCCCAGAAGTTGTGCCCCTCGACGTCGGGAACGGCGACACCGACGCCGAGGTGGTGTGCGTGGTCGGCGGGGCTGAGCTCGGTGACGGCCGTGCCGGCCAGGGTGGTGACGGGGTGCAGATGGGGACGCGGCGAGAGCCGGGGCGGCAGTTCCGGCCGGGTGATGTACCGGGCGACCGGTCGCCCCGCGATGCGCAGGACGAGTGACTCGTTGTTCATCGGGTGCTCACCTCGTTCAAGGCGCTCCAGGGGGCGCCCAGCTCGGAGTAGAGGGCGAGGGTTTCAGCGGCCGCCGCGACAAGCGCGTCGATGCCGCGGACCACCCGGCGGTTCTCACCGGGAAGAAGCTCCCAGGCCTCCTCGGGGAGCGCGACCGGGTCGGGCGCCTGCCGAATCGCTTCGACGACCTTCATGAAGGCACCCGTCGACTCGGGCGTGACGAGCAGCTCGGTGCCGTCCGTCAGATGCGCGACCAGGTTCTCCAGCAGGTCCGTCCGGCCGTACTCGATCTCCTGCGGGCCGTGCCCGGACCGCTGCACGAGCACGCGGTCCTGCTTGTACCAGAAGGTGATCCGCCCGCTGGTGCCGTGCACGACGACGTACGGCTCGCCGGGCCGCTCCGCGCAGAGCGTCGCGGCGACGGTGATACGGCTCGTCGCGGTATCGACGCGCACGCACGAGGTGTCGTCCGACTCGATGTCATTGGCGCGCAGCAGCTCGGTCTCGATCGCCGTGACGTCCTCGGCGCGGGTGGAACCGGCCAGCGCGAGGGCCGTGGCGACCGCGTGGGCGAGGGGGTTCGTCAGCACCCCGTCGACCACGTCCACGCCGTTCCGGCGGCGCTTGCCCGCCCACGGCGCACGCCGGTAGTACGCCTCGTCGCGCGCCCAGGCCCCCGCCCCGCCGATCCCGGTCACCGCGCCGAGCGCGCCCTGGGCGATCAGCTCCCGGATCGCGGGCACGGCGTGCGAACCGAGCGACTGGAAGCCGATCTGGCAGACGACTCCGGTCGAGGCGACCCCGTCCGCCATCCTGCGGAACTCCTCGTAGGAGGGCGCGGGCGGCTTCTCCAGGAGCAGGTGTACCCCCCTCTCGGCGGCGATCAACGCCAGGTCGGTGTGGGTGGGGATGGGCGTGCAGATCACGGCGATCGCGGGGCGCACGGAGTCCAGGAGGGCGCCGAAGTCGCCGGACTGCTCCGGCGAGCCGAGCCCGCCCAGCTCCTCTTCGGTGAGCGGTGACAGCTCGCAGACTCCCGCGAGCCGTACGAGCCCCTCGTCCTGGAGGCGGCGGATGTTGTTCAGATGCCAGCGACCGTGACCGCGCGCGCCCGCGAGGACGACGGGCACCGGGAAGGTGAAGGTCCGCGTGTTCATCGCACCCTCCCCGCGCCGCGCGCCAGGTCGTGGTCGGCCTGCTTGGCGCTGTCGATCACGGCCCCCGACAGGGCGACCACGGCTGCCACTTGCAGAGTGCGTCTCGTCCCTCGAAGAAGACGCCTCATCCCTTCACCGCCCCCGCGCTGAAGCCGGTGATCAGCCACTTCTGGATGAACGCGAAGACGATGACGACCGGCACGGCGGCGATGATGCCACCCGCCGCGAGCGCGCCCAGATCGACGCTGTCGGAGCTCATCAGGGTGTTGAGGCCGACGGGGATGGTCTGCTTGCCCTGGTCGCTGAGGAACATCAGGGCGAACAGGAAGTGGTTCCAGGCGTGCACGAAGGCGAAGGAGCCGACGGCGATCAGCCCCGGCCGCAGCAGCGGGAGTACGACTATCCGGAAGGAGCTGAAGCGGTTGCAGCCGTCGACCCAGGCGGCCTCTTCCAGGGAGTACGGGACGTTTCTGATGAACCCGCTGATGAGGATCATCGACAGCGGCAGCTGGAAGACCGTCTCGGCGATGATGACGCTGCCCAGCGAGTTGATCATCTGGAGCTTGGCGAAGATCTGGAAGAGCGGGACCAGGAGCAGCGCGCCCGGCACGAACTGGGAGCAGAGCAGCGCCAGCATGAAGCCACGCTTGATCCTGAAGTCGAAGCGGGCGAGCGCGTAGCCGCCGGCGAGCGCGACGACGGTCGTCATCACCAGGGTGGCGACGGCGATGAGCACGCTGTTCTGGAAGTAGGTCCCGAAGCTGCGCTCGGTCCACACCTTGTCGAAGTGCTCGAAGGTCATGGGCCATGGCACCAGCGAGGTCGATCCTGCCGGGCGCAGCGCGAAGAGCAGGATCCAGTAGAAGGGGACCAGGGTGAAGAGGAGATAGATCGAGAGGGGGAGGTAGATCTGCCAGCGCGGGATCTCGTCCCAGGCGCGCCGGTTCTTGCGCGGGCGCTGCCGGGGCTCGTCGGCCACCGGGGCGGGTGCCTCGGGAGCGCTGATCGTGGCGTCCTCGGTGATCACTTGTCCCCACCTCCGAACTTGCTCAGTCGTAGGTAGACGATCGAGCAGAAGAGCAGAATCATGAACGCGACCGTG
The DNA here is from genome assembly GCF_044457265.1 of Streptomyces sp. NPDC050564. Taxonomy (NCBI): domain Bacteria; kingdom Bacillati; phylum Actinomycetota; class Actinomycetes; order Kitasatosporales; family Streptomycetaceae; genus Streptomyces; species Streptomyces sp. NPDC050564. Next base: position 133,417 of record NZ_JBITGS010000005.1, read on the forward strand.
GTCAGGGCCGACGCGTAGCCGAAGTTGTGCGCGTCGACGCTGGTGTTGGCGATGTACAGCGGGAGCGTCGTCGTCTCGCCCGCGGGACCACCGCCCGTCAGCGTGTAGAGCAGGTCGACGTTGTTGAACTCCCACACCGCGCGCAGCAGCGTGGACAGGACGATGGCGTCCTTCAGATGGGGCAGCGTGATGTGCAGGAACTGCCGGAAGCGGCTCGCGCCGTCGACCTCGGCGGCCTCGTACAGGTCCTTGGAGACGGACTGGAGATCGGCGAGGATCAGGATCGCGAAGAAGGGGACACCGCGCCACAGGTCGGCGACCACGGCGGCCGGGAAGACGGTGGCGGTGTCGGACAGCCAGCTGGTGCCGTACTGCCCGATGCCCGCGTCGGCGAGGTAACGCGTGATCCCTGTTTGGGAGTTGTAGAGCAGCACCCAGATCGCGGAGGTCAGCACACCGGAGACGGCCCACGGGGAGAAGACCAGCGCGCGGCCGACCGCCCGCCCGACGAAGGTCTGGTTGACGATCAGCGCCAGCGCCAGCCCGAACAGCAGCTGCAGCCCGACCTCGACGATGACCCACTTGGCGCTGAAGGTCAGCGTGTCCCAGAACTGCGGGTCGTCGGTGAAGGCGTGCACGAAGTTGTCGAAGCCCGCGTAGCCGTTGCGCCACGGTTTGGTCGGGTTGTAGTTCTGCAGGCTGTAGTAGAAGACGCTGATGACCGGGTAGGCGATGAAGCCCAGCATCAGCAGGCCTGCCGGGGCGATCAGCAGATACGGCAGTTTGCGCGGCGTCGCCGAGCCACGGCGCCGCCGGGGTGGCGCGGGCTGTTTCGCCACGGCTGCGGCTTGGGCCATGACTGTTCTCCGTTCTTACGAGTGCCGTGGAGCGCTTGCTGTCAGTCGCACAGGAAGCGCTTGCTCCATGCACATGGTTGAAGCGCTTCACAGATGCGGTTCGGGATATCGGTCAGTAGAGAGCGGTCCTCGCGGACCGCTCTCACCCGGCGTAGGGGTCCGGTACTTTGCCCGGCCGGGCCAGGAACGCGAAGTCGCAGCCGGTGTCCGCCTGGGTGATCTGCTCGTTGTACAGCGCCCCGTAGCCGCGCTCGTACCGCTCGGCGGGCGGCGTCCACTGCGCCCTCCTGCGCTCCAACTCCTCATCGTCCACGTTGAGTCGGAGCGAACGCGCCTCGACGTCGAGGGTGATCGTGTCGCCGGTGCGCACCAGTGCCAGCGGCCCGCCGACGTACGACTCGGGCGCCACATGGAGCACACACGCGCCGTAACTCGTGCCGCTCATCCGGGCGTCGGAGATCCGCACCATGTCCCGTACGCCCTGCTTCAGCAGGTGGTCGGGGATGGGCAGCATCCCGTACTCGGGCATGCCGGGCCCGCCCTTGGGTCCGGAGCCCCGCAGGACGAGCACACTGTCCGCGGTGATACCGAGGGACGGGTCGTTGATGGTCCGCTGCATGGTCCTGTAGTCGTCGAAGACAACGGCGGGACCGGTGTGCTTGAGCAGCTGCGGCTCGGCGGCGATGTGCTTGATGACCGCGCCGTCCGGACACAGGTTGCCGCGCAGCACGGCGACACCACCCTCGGCCGCCACCGGGTTCTCCCGGCTGCGGATGACGTCGTCGTTGTGGACGAGCGCGCCGTCGAGCTGCTCCCGCATGCTGTCGTGCGACACCGTCGGCCGGTCCATGTGCAGCAGATCGGTGATCCGCGACAGGAACCCCGGCAGGCCGCCGGCGAAGTGGAAGTCCTCCATGAGGTACGCCTGTCCACCGGGCCGGACGTTGGCGAGCACCGGCACGGTCCGCGCGATCCGGTCGAAGTCGTCGAGCGTGAGGGTGACACCGGCCCGCCCGGCCATGGCGATCAGATGGATCACGGCGTTGGTGGAGCCGCCGAGCCCGAGGACGGTCGTCACCGCGTCCTCGAAGGCCTCCGCGGTGAGGATGTCGGACAACTTCCGGCCCTTGCGGACGAGTTCGACGATCCTGAGCCCGGCCGCCGCGGCCATCCGGTCATGAGCGGAGTCGACGGCGGGAATGCTCGACGCACCGGGCACGGTGACACCGAGCGCCTCGGCGGCCGCGGTGAGTGTGGAGGCCGTACCCATGGTCATGCAGTGCCCCGGAGAACGGGCGAGCCCGCTCTCCAGCTCGGTCATCTCGCAGTCCCCGATGAGCCCGGCGCGCTTGTCGTCCCAGTACTTCCACATGTCGGTGCCGGAGCCGAGGACCTCATTGCGCCAATGGCCCGGAAGCATCGGCCCGGCGGGCACGAAGACGGCCGGCAGGTCGACCGAGGCGGCCCCCATGAGCAGCGCGGGCGTGGACTTGTCGCACCCGCCCATCAGCACGGCCCCGTCGACCGGGTAGGACCGCAGCAGCTCCTCGGTCTCCATCGCGAGCATGTTGCGATAGAGCATCGGGGTGGGCTTCTGGAAGGTCTCACTCAGCGTGGACACCGGGAATTCCAGCGGGAAGCCCCCGGCCTGCCACACCCCCCGCTTCACGGCCTGCGCACGGTCCCGCAGATGCACATGGCACGGATTGATGTCGCTCCACGTGTTGAGGATCGCGATGACCGGCTTGCCCAGGTGCTCCTCGGGCAGATAGCCGAGCTGCCGCGTCCGCGCCCGGTGACTGAAGGAGCGCAGCCCGTCGGTCCCGTACCACTGGTGGCTTCTCAGCTCCTCCGGGCGCTTCATATGGACCACCCCGTGGCGATGGCGGCGACTTCCGCGCGCTCGGCCTCGGGCAGCGGCTTGCTCGGCGGGCGGACGTCCCGGCGGCACAGCCCGAGCGAGGCCAGGGCCTCCTTGACCACGGTCACGTTGTTGGCGGAGCCGTTGGCCGCGCGCAGTTCCTCGAACCGGCGGATCTGCTCCCACACCTTCATCGCCCCCGGATAGTCCCCGGATCGAAGCGCTTCGATCATGTTCAGCGAAACGGAGGGGGCGACGTTCACCAGACCGGAGGTGAACCCGGTGGCACCCGCCGAGAAGTACGAGGGCGCGTACGGCTCGGCGAGCCCGGCCACCCACACGAACCGTTCGAGCCCGGCGTCCCGCGCGAAGGCGGCGAAGCGCGCGGCGTCCGGAACGGCGTACTTCACCCCGATGACGTTCGGGCACGCGTCGGCGAGCTCGGCGAGCCGCTCCCCCGCGAGCAGCGGATTGCGGATGTACGGAACGACTCCTAGCTCGGGCACCGCCGCGGCGATGGCCCGGTGGTAGTCGACCCAACCGCCCTCCGACACATACGGATGCACGGGCTGGTGGACCATCACCATCTGCGCTCCGAGCTCACGCGCATGCAGCGCCGAGGCGACGGCGGTCGGCACATCGTGCCCGACACCGACAAGAATGACCGCCCGGTCCCCGGTCTCCTCGATGGTCAACTCGGTGACGAGCCGCCGCTCCTCAGGCGTCAGAGCGTAGAACTCACCGGTATTGCCGTTCGGCGTAAGGGTCTTCACTCCACCGTCGAGCAGCCGACGCAACAGGGCCCGATGGGTGTCGCGATCGATCGAGCCGTCTCCCGCGAACGGTGTCACGGGGATCGCCACGACCTCGGCGAGCGCCGCCCGCTGGGTCTCGTACGTCGCTGTCATTCCTGTCCATCCTCTTCCTGGCCCTGGGGGAAGGCCCGTTGCACGAACGACGCGATATGGGCGTGCAGCGCGCCGGCCGCACCGTCGGCGTCACCGTCGAGGGCGAGCCGCAGAATCTCCCGGTGCTCGCCCGCCTCGCGCTCCCAGGACGGGTCGGCCGCCCAGGCGACCGCGGACACCAGGGCGGCCTGGTCCCGCACCTCGTCGAGCATCCGGCCGAGCAGCGGGTTTCCGCAGGGCACGTACAGGGCGCGGTGGAACTCCCGGTTGGCGAGCGAGCGTTCGGCGGTGTCGGTGGCATCGTCCGCGCGGGTCAGCGCGTCCCGCGCGGCATCGAGCGAGGCCCCGCGCCGCACGGCCCGCCGCAGCGCCTCCGGTTCGAGCAGCAGCCGCACGTCGTACACCTCGCGCGCCATGTCCGCGTCCACCATGCGCACCGTGACGCCCTTGTACTGGTTCATCACGACGAGCCCGGTACCGGCCAGGGTCTTGAGCGCCTCGCGCACGGGTGTCTTCGACACCCCGAACTGCGCCGCGAGTTCGGTCTCCACCAGAGCCTGCCCCGGGGGCAACTGCCCGGTGAGGATGCGGTGTTTGATCCCCTCCAGCACGAACTGAGTGCGGGACGGGATCGGGGTGGGCACAGAGGTCATGCGCGCCTCTCGGATCTCACGTGTCGGATCGCGAGGCCCAGACGCAACCGAATCCCTCTGATCCATGGGATCCATGGGCCGCATCTGATCTCGCATATCGCGTCTCATATATGACGTACGAAGTACGACGCGTTGAAGGTAGGAGCGTGACCGTGTTTCGTCAACGCTTCTGACAAAAGAAGTGGGAGTGACCGGTGGGTGGACCCGATCCTCAAAGAGCCGTGCTGTCACCCTCACGGGCCGTGCCGGTCCGGCCGCCGAAGACGGCCGCGGCGCGCTCGGTCGCCGACTCCGGCGTGAGCGTCGGCCCTACGTGGGTGACGAGCAGCTCCCCCACACCCGCCCGCTCGGCGACCGCACCGGCGTCCTCGGGTGTGAGGTGCACCTGGCGTTCGCTTCCGCGATGCCGGTCGATGTCGGCCTCGCAGAGGAAGAGGTCTGCGCCGACCGCGAGTTCGGCGAGCGCGGAGCACGGCCCGCTGTCCCCCGAGTACGCGAGAACGCTCTCCTCGCTTTCGGCCCGCAGTCCGTACGCCTCGGTGTCGTGCACGACGGCACGCGTTCGGAGCCGCAGTTCTCCCACGCGCGTGTCATGCCCGTCGTACAAGGTCCGGAAGTCGAAAACCTCACCCAGAAACCCGGGATCCGACTGCCCGAAGAACCCGGCGAGCCGGTGCCCGAGCTCGGGCGGCCCATAGACCGGAAGGGGCGCGGACAGGGTGAGCCCGCCGTACGCGAACCCGTACACGGCGGAGACGAGGTCCGCGTAGTGATCCGCGTGCAGATGCGAGATCCAGATGGCGTCCAGTCGCGCCGGATCCGTATGCCTCTGCAATTCGGCGAAGCTCCCGGGCCCGGCGTCGACCCACACCTCGGCGTCCCCGCCGCGCAGCAGATAGCCGGAACAGGGACGGCCGGGCTGCGGGTGCGGCGAGGCGGTGCCGAGGACGGTGAGACCGAGAGACATACGGGGAGCGTACGAAACGGCTCGCCGCCAGGCGCCCCTTTATGTCATGCGCCTACGCCTGCTCGTCTCACGTCAGACGCCTGAGCATGCTCGTCTCACGTCGTATGCCTGATCCTGCTCGTCTCACGTGAGGCGCCTACGCCGCCTCGCTACGGCTTCCAGCCCGGGTCGCGGCCGCTGAGCCCGATCACCCGGTCGAGCAGCGGCGCGTCGTCCGGTACCGACACCACAGGCCCGAAGATGCCGCCGTCCGTGCTCGGATCCTCGGCCGCGGCGGCGAGGAACCCGTACGACGCCTGCAGGGCGGCGGCATCGGGCTCGTACGCCTGGCCAGTGGCCCGGGCGAGATCCCACCCATGCACCACAAGCTCGTCCGCGGCGACGGCAGCCGCCACCGCACCCGGCAGGGACACCCCGCCCGCACGGGTCCGACCGGTCCAGGCGGCCGGGTCACGCCAGGCCTCTGCCAGCTCGTCGAGTGCCTTGGGCAGGGCCTCGCGCCAGCCGGGCTCGATGTCGGGCACGGCGGTGCTCGGGCTGGTGTCCGTCGTGGGGCCCAGGTCCTTGCGCCCGGCGTCACGGAACGCGACGGCCAGCCCGGCCAGGTGCCCGAGCACGTTGTGCACCGCATACTCGGGGCAGGGGGTCACGCCGCCGAGCTGCTCCTCCGTCACGCCCTGCGCGAGGCGCGCCACGATCAGGGCCTGCGGGCCGAGGTCAAGAGTGTCGCCGCTCATCCGATTCTCCTCATAGCTCGTCTCTACTCATGGGGTAGACCGAGGCCGCGCCCGAAACTCATCGCTCCGGGCCGAGAGCGTCGCCGTCGGGGCCGGTTCCAGGGTCTTGGCACCACGATCACCTGCCATGACGTGGACGGTGACGCGCGTTCCCACCGGTCGCAACGCGGGTTGTACGTGTCCGGCGTGCTGGTCTCCGGCTTGGGATGAAAGCGATTCTTCGCCCCCTCCGCCCCTACCCAACCCGTACCCGGGGGCTGCGCCCCCAGACCCCCTTTCGGCCTGAGCGGCCTCGTCCTCAAACGCCGGACGGGCTGAAGGGGGGTGCCTGCGGCCGCCGACCAGACCTGCTGCAGGAAGACGCTCACGGTGTCGTCCTCGGATGCCGAGGAGCTGAATCCGACGCTGGGTGGGACAGCGGGAGCAGGAGCCGGGCTGCGGCTCACCGGCCCGGCCTCAGACGCGAAGACCGCCACGTTGACGCTGGGCAGCACAGGGGGCCGATAGTGGGAAGCACCCGCGGCCGCCGACGCGCGGAAAGGGCCGTGCCGGTACATCACATGCCCCGTCGCTTACGTGGTTGCCAACAGGCAGAGCCCTGAAGGCCAACCGATCTGCCACCGGCGACGGGGCGGATGTACCGGCACGGCCCCGACCCACCCACCGGCCACAGGCGAAACGACCGGACGCACCCGCACGCCCCTGCCCCACGCACCGGCCACAGGCGGGGCCCCCGCACCCAGCCCTCGGGGGCGTCAGACCAAGTCCGCCACCGCTGACCGCACTGCTTCCAGGTCGGCATCGGACGCCAACCCGGCGTGATACAGCCGAAGTTCCGTCGCGCCCAGCGAGGCCGCGCGCTCCGCGTCGGCGGCCAGCGTGTGCGGCCGGCCCCCCATCCCCGACACCACGGTGAAGTTGGCGGCCAGCACGCGCCCCTCCCGCCCCGTCTCCGCGAACGGCGTCAGCAGGCCCGCGCCACCGGTGCACGGCACCACGACACCGTCGGCGACGGACAGGATGTGCCGAGGGTCGACACCGGCGTTCGCACCGCAGTGGTACGACACGGGATCCGCGTGCAGCAGCACCTGGAACCCGGCCGGCGCAGCAGCCCGCACCGCCGAGACCGCCGCCTCCTGGAGCGTACGAGCGACGCGATCACGCCACACCCGCGTAGCCGCCGCAGGCTCCGCGCCGAGCAGCTTCTCGACCCCCGCCCAGCCACCGTCCGACGCCACCGCCCCCCGCCACACCGGCTCCAACGCCTCCCGCACGGCGACCGCCAACTCCCCGCCGTCCATGCCCTGTTCCGCGTAACCGTCGAGGCACACCGCACAGAAGCACAGCGACATCAGGTACTGGCCGGCATCCCCCAGCCCCACCCCGCCGATCTTGTCGTGCGCGTGCAGATGGGCCAGCCCGTACCACCCGAGCGACTCCAGCTCCGTACCGCGAGCCCCGGGCCGCACCGCGGCCTCCGCCGCGAGGTCGACCAGATAGGCCCGCGTCCCGGGCTGCGCGATGCACGGCGCCCAGGGATACCGGTCCCCGTACGCGTTGACCACGGAGGTCGACGGATGCTCGGCCCCCATACGGGAGTTGTGCGCGAGGACCACCCACGTGTGGACCTCGAGACCGGCCTCTGCAAGCTCGGCGGCAGCCGCCCCGTACGCGTCCCCGGACGCCCACTCCCCAGCCGCGTAGGGCCGCAGCGAACGCCCCTGCCACCGCGCGTCCTCCGCCGGATACAGCACGGCGGCATGCGAGGCCGTCACGATCCGATGCCGAGGATGCCGAGGCGTCAACGCCCGCGTCGAGTGGTACGCGGACGCGAGCGTCACCTGCGCCACCCCGAGCCCGGCCATCCGCGAGGCGGCCTCCGGATCCCCGTTGACGTCCCACGGGTACAGAAACACGGACGCCTTCACGCACCCTCCCCAAGCAGCCCCACCGGCACGGTCACAACGCCCTTCCCGAGCAGCCCCACCCGCACGGTCACACGCCCTCCTCGAGCAACCTGTACCCACGCTCGATCAACTGCGCGAGCTGCTTGACATGATCCTCGGCCGGCTCGTGCAACGGCGGCCGCACCTCACCCACATCCAGCCCCCGCAACCGCACCCCCGCCTTGACGAGCGAGACCGCGTACCCGCGCCCCTGCGCCCGCAGATCGACGAACGGCCGGTAGAACCCGTCCAGCAGCCGGTTCACCACGTCGTCGTCCCCCGTGTTCAGCGCCCGGTGGAAGGCCAGCGCGATCTCGGGAGCGAAGCAGAACACCGCGGACGAGTACAGCGTGATCCCCACACCCCGATACGCGAGCCCGGTCAGTTCGGCCGTCGGCAGACCGTTGAAGTACAGGAAATCCCCGGGGACCTCGCTCCGCACCGCACTCACGATCCGCTGCATCAGATCCAGATCGCCGAGCCCGTCCTTGAACCCGATGATCCCGTCGGTGCGTGCCAGCTCGACCACGGTCTCGGGCGTGAACACGGCGTTGTCGCGCTGATAGACGATGACGTCCAGCGAGGTGGCCGCGGCGACCTCGCGATAGTGCCGCAGCAGACCCTCCTGCCCGGCCACGACGAGATACGGCGGCATGGCGAGCAGCCCGTCGGCCCCGGCAGCCTCCGCGAGCCGCGCGAACCGTACGGCGAGCGCGGTCCCGTACCCGGCGCCGGCGACCACCGGCACACGCCCCTCCGCCGCCTCCACGGCCGCCCGCACACACGTCTCGAACTCCTCGGGCGTGAGCGCGTGGAACTCTCCCGTGCCGCAGCACGCGAAGACGGCCGCGGCCCCTGCCTCGACGCCGCGCCGCACATGCTCCCGGTAGACGTCGAGGTCGACGGAGCCGTCGGGGCCGTACGCGGTGACGGGGAAGAACAACGGCCCGCTGGGGACGCTGAGCCGAGCGGCGAGAGGGGCTGACGTCACGGACTCTCCCTAAACAGGTGCCCATCGGTGCATGTTTCTGATCCACGTCTATATTTCTGAACGCGCCCACGCTAAGCCGCGACCTTGGGGCCGGTCAAGCACGCAAACCCGCAACACGAAGGCGGATTCCCCGCCTCCGCGCGACACTTGACGCAGCACGTCAGCGATCCTTAGCGTGTCCACGCATGTGAATGTCGTACACGAATACGGCCGCTCGTCCTGACACACCCCGCGACCCACCTCGTGACACCCCGCCGCAACATCCGCCGTGCCCCCGGCGCGACCACCGCCGTGGCCCAGAGCCCCGCACCGAGGAGACCCCCGCATGCCCGCTCCCCGCACCGTTCTGCTCACCGGCGCCGCCGGCGGACTCGGCACCCTGATGCGGGGACTGCTCCCGAAGTACGGATACGAGCTGCGCCTCCTCGACCTGCGGCCCATCGAGGGCGAGCCGGACGCGATCATCGCGGACCTGTCCGACAAGGCGGCGCTGCGCGAGGCGGTCCGGGGCGTCGACGCGATCATCCACTTCGCGGGCATCTCCCTGGAAGCCTCCTTCGAGAAGATCCTGAAGGCGAACATCGAGGGGACGTACCACCTGTACGAGGCGGCCCGCGAGGAGGGCGTACGCCGGATCGTCTTCGCCTCGTCGAACCACGCGGTGGGCTTCACCCCACGGCCCCAGGGCGACGCCCCCTTCGAAGACAGCGCCCTGATCCCGATCGACACCCCGCGCCGGCCCGACACCTTCTACGGCCTGTCCAAGTCCTTCGGCGAGGACCTGGCCCAGTTCTACTGGGACAAGTACGGCCAGGAGACGGTCTCCGTCCGCATCGGTTCCTGCTTCGCGGAGCCCACGAGCGTGCGCATGCTCTCGGTCTGGATGAGCCCCGAGGACGGCGCCCGCCTCTTCCACGCCGCACTGACCGCCGAGGGCGTAGAGCACACGGTCGTCTACGGCTCGTCCGCCAACACCCGCCTGTGGTGGGACCTCTCGACGGCCCGGGCACTGGGCTACGAGCCGCAGGACGACTCCGAGTCGTACGCCGAGAAGCTCATCGCCGAGCAGGGCGGACTCGACCCGGACAACCCGGACCATGCCCACCTGGGCGGTCACTTCACCACGCACCCGCCGATCTGGCCCCACTGACGGCGCGGCGAGAGCACCACACAGAGCGGGCGGGCACCGAACGGGCCCGCCCGCTCCCGTGTTCGGGCACGAGCCCTGCCCGATCCCACCTCCCCACCCGCTCCGCCCCAGGTCCGCCGCGGGCACCCGCGGCGCGAAACGGGCCCAGCCGGGCACCATCGGGCACGCAACAGGCCTGGTCAGTGGCCGAAACCCGCTGTAGAACTTCCCTCAAGGGCCCACCGGGCCCGAACGGGCAGTGTGCAACGGAGCGCAAGGGAGCAGGTGACGATCATGACGGCGATGACGGCGGAGGAACGACAGCGCGAGATCGTCCGGGCCGCGCGCCGCACGGGCTCGGTCGATGTCACCGCGCTCGCCGCCGACCTGGGCGTCGCCAAGGAGACGGTACGGCGGGATCTGCGCACCCTGGAGGACCACGGTCTGGTGCGCCGGACACACGGCGGCGCCTACCCCGTGGAGAGCGCCGGCTTCGAGACGACGCTCGCCTTCCGCACCACGAGCCATGTGCCCGAGAAGCGCCGGATCGCGGCCGCGGCAGCCGAGCTGCTCGGAGACGCCGAGACGGTCTTCGTCGACGAGGGATTCACCCCCCAGCTCATCGCCGAGGCACTGCCCCGGGACCGGCCGCTGACCGTGGTCACCGCATCCCTGGCCACGGCGGGCGCGCTCGCCGAGGCCGACAACACGAGCGTCCTGCTGCTCGGCGGCCGGGTCCGCCCCGGCACGCTCGCGACAGTCGACCACTGGGCGACGAAGATGCTCTCCGGCTTCGTCATCGACCTCGCCTACATCGGCGCGAACGGCATCTCCCGCGAGCACGGCCTCACCACGCCGGACCCGGCGGTCAGCGAGGTCAAGACGCAGGCGATCCGAGCCTCCCGGCGCACGATCTTCGCAGGCGTGCACACCAAGTTCGGGGCGGTCAGCTTCTGCCGGTTCGCCGACATCAGCGCCCTGGAGGCGATCGTCACGAGCACGCTTCTCCCGGCGTCCGAGGCGCACCGCTACTCCTTGCAAGGCCCTCAGGTCATCCGAGTCTGAAAACCGAACCGACCCCGACCCCCACCACCGCGTCCGAAAACCGAACTCACGCACTTCGTAGGGCACCCCCCTGCCCGCAAGCACCCCCTATCTCCCCATACGTCCAGGAGTGATCCATGCGAACCCCGAGCCGACGGAGGCCGCGCGCACTGCTCGCCGCGGTCGCCGCAGGGACGCTGCTCACCCCGCTGCTCTCCGGCTGCTGGACCGGAGCGGGCGGCGCGGGCTCCGGAGGCAACTCCATCAACGTCCTGATGGTCAACAACCCGCAGATGGTGGAGTTGCAGAAGCTCACCAAGGCGCACTTCACCAAAGAGACCGGTATCAAGGTGAACTTCACCGTCCTGCCGGAGAACGACGTCCGCGACAAGATCAGCCAGGACTTCGCCAACCAGGCGGGCCAGTACGACGTCGCCACGCTGTCCAACTACGAGATCCCGATCTACGCCAGGAACGGCTGGCTGCACGAGATGGACTCGTACGTACGCCAGGACAGCGCGTACGACGAGCAGGACATCCTGAAGCCCATGCGGCAGTCCCTGACGGCCGACGACGGGAAGCTCTACGGGCAGCCGTTCTACGGCGAGTCGTCCTTCCTGATGTACCGCAAGGACGTGTTCGCCGAGAAGGGCCTGACGATGCCCGCGCATCCCACCTGGGAGCAGGTGGGCAGGCTCGCCGCCGAGGCCGACGGCGCCGAGTCCGGCATGAAGGGCATCTGCCTGCGCGGCCTGCCGGGCTGGGGCGAACTGATGGCACCGCTCACCACCGTGGTGAACACCTTCGGCGGCACTTGGTTCGACAAGGACTGGAAAGCCCGCCTCGACTCCCCCGAGTTCGAGAAGGCGACGAAGTTCTATGTGGACCTCGTGCGCAAGCACGGAGAGTCCGGGGCCGCCCAGTCCGGTTTCGCCGAGTGCCTCAACAACATGACCCAGGGCAAGACGGCCATGTGGTACGACGCCACCTCCGCCGCCGGTTCGCTGGAGGCGTCCGACTCCCCGGTCAAGGGCAAGATCGGCTACGTACCCGCGCCCGTCGAGAAGACCCGGTCCTCCGGATGGCTCTACACCTGGGCCTGGGGGCTGCAGAAGGCCTCGCACAACTCGGACAAGGCCTGGAAGTTCATCTCCTGGGCCTCCAGCAAGAAGTACGAGCAGTTGGTCGGCGACACGATCGGCTGGTCCAACGTCCCGGCCGGCAAGCGCGCCTCCACCTACACGAACGCCGCCTACGTCAAGGAGGCCGCGGCTTTCCAGGCCACGACACGCGACGCCATCGAGGGCGCCCGGCCGCGCGACCCGGGGGTGCAGCCACGCCCCGCGCCCGGCATCCAGTTCGTCGGCATCCCCGAGTTCACCGATCTCGGCACCAAGGTCTCGCAGGAGATCAGCGCGGCCATCGCCGGACGCCAGTCCGTCGAGTCGGCCCTGAGCAAGTCCCAGAAGCTCGCAGAGAAGATCTCCAAGGAGTACGAGGGACGATGACCGCCACGACAACGGCCCCGCTGGCCACCCCCTCCGTACACGCCGCCCGCCGCCCCTCCGGCCGGATGCGCGCCTGGGCCACCCGCGCCCCGCTCCTCCCCGCCCTGATCTTCATGATCGCCGTGACCCAACTCCCCTTCGTGGCCACGCTGGTGATCTCCTTCTTCGACTGGAACGCCCTCTACCCGAAGGCCCGCCACTTCACGGGCTTCGGCAACTACTCGGACGTACTGACCGACCCCGACCTGCGCCACTCCGTCTGGACGACGGTCCTGCTGACCGTCACCGTGGTCCTGGTCAGCCTGGTGCTCGGCCTGGCCCTGGCGCTGCTCCTGGACCGGAAATTCCGTGGCCGGGGCATCGTCCGTACGCTGCTGATCGCACCGTTCCTGGTGGTCCCGGTGGCCGCGGCCCTGCTCTGGAAGCACGTGCTCTACAACCCCGAGTACGGCCTCCTGAACGGCCTGCTGCACTACGTGGGCGGCCCCCAGCCGGACTGGATCTCCAACACCCCGCTGCTCGCGGTCGAGGCCTCCCTCATCTGGCAGTGGACGCCCTTCATGATGCTGATCCTGCTCGCGGGCCTGCAGAGCCGCTCCCACGAGCAGATCGAGGCCGCGAAGGTGGACGGCGCGAGCGACTGGCAGATCTTCCGCCATCTCACCCTCCCCCACCTGCGCCGCTACCTCGAACTGGGCGCGCTCCTGGGCTCGATCTACATCGTCCAGAACTTCGACGCGGTGTTCACGATCACCTCCGGCGGCCTCGGCACCGCGAACCTCCCCTACACCGTCTACCAGAGCTTCTACCAGGCCCACGAGAACGGCCTCGCCTCGGCCGCGGGCGTCCTGGTCGTCATCGGCTCGATCATCATCGCGACCTTCGCCCTGCGCGTGGTGTCGTCCCTGTTCCGCGAGGAGGTGTCCCGCGCATGAGCGCCACCGCGATACGAGTACGTCCCCGCCGCACCCGGGGAGCGGGCCTGGGCCTGGCGGCCTGGCTGGCCGGCGTCGTCTTCTTCCTGCCCATCGCCTGGATGGCCCTGACGTCGTTCCACTCGGAGTCCGACGCGGCGACCAACCCGCCGTCCTTCGGCGCCGCTCTCACCCTCGACGGCTACCGGGAGTTCTTCGGCACGGGAGGCGGCGCAAGCCCGTGGCCCGCGCTGATCAACTCGACTGTGGCGTCGATGGTCTCGACGCTCTGCGTCCTCCTTCTGGCCTTCCCGGCGGCGTACGCGCTCTCCATCCGCCCGGTGAAGAAGTGGACGGACGTCCTGTTCTTCTTCCTCTCCACGAAGATGCTGCCCGTGGTGGCGGGGCTGTTGCCCATCTACCTGTTCGCGAAGAACACCGGAATGCTGGACAACATCTGGCTGCTGGTCATCCTCTACACCTCCATGAATCTGCCGATCGCGGTGTGGATGATGCAGTCCTTCCTCGCCGAGGTCCCGGTGGCGGTGATCGAGGCGGCGCAGATAGACGGCGCCAGGCTCCCCACGATCCTCGCGCGCGTGGTGGCCCCCATCGCCCTGCCGGGCATCGCGGCGACGGCGTTGATCTGCTTCATCTTCAGCTGGAACGAACTGCTGTTCGCCCGCGTACTGACGGGCGTGGCCGCGGAGACCGCCCCCGTCTTCCTGACCGGCTTCATCACCAGCCAGGGCCTGTTCCTGGCCAAGGTGTGCGCCGCGTCGCTCGTCATCTCCCTGCCGGTGCTCGCCGCGGGGTTCGCCGCCCAGGACAAGCTGGTCCAGGGCCTGTCACTGGGAGCCGTGAAATGAAGGCCGCCGTCATCGAGTCCGTGGGCCGCGCCGTCGTCGCCGAGGTCCCGGATCCGACGCCAGGGCCCCGCGAGGTCGTCGTCGAGGTCGCCGCCTGCGGCCTCTGCGGCACCGATCTGCACATCCTCCAGGGCGAGTTCGCGCCCAAGCTGCCGATCGTGCCGGGGCACGAGTTCGCGGGCGAGGTGGTCGGGGTCGGCACCCAGGTCACCGAAGTCTCGGTCGGCGACCGCGTGGCCGTGGACCCGTCCCTCTACTGCTACGAATGCCGCTACTGCCGTACGGGCCACAACAACCTCTGCGAACGCTGGGCGGCGATCGGCGTCACGACCGCGGGTGGAGCCGCCCAGTACGCGGTCGCCCCCGTCGCCAACTGCGTCAAGCTTCCCGAACACGTCCGCACCCAGGACGCGGCCCTGGTCGAGCCGCTCTCCTGCGCGGTACGCGGCTACGACGTCCTCAGCTCCCGCCTGGGCGCCCACGTCCTGATCTACGGCTCCGGGACGATGGGGCTGATGATGCTGGAGCTGGCGAAGCGCACCGGGGCGGCGAGCGTGGACATCGTGGACCTGAACCCGCAGCGGCTGGCCACGGCCCAGCAGCTGGGCGTCTCCGCTTCCGCGGCCGATGCCGACGAGTTCGAACGCCCCCAGGGCTGGGACGTCGTCGTCGACGCGACGGGCAATGCCGCGGCGATCCAGGACGGCCTGGGGCGTGTCGCCAAGGCGGGCACGTTCCTCCAGTTCGGCGTCGCCGACTACGCGACGCGGGTGACGATCGACCCCTACCGCATCTACAACCAGGAGATCACGATCACCGGCTCCATGGCCGTTCTCCACAGCTTCGAACGCGCGGCGGAACTCTTCGCGACCGGCGTCCTCGACCCGTCCGTCTTCATCAGCGACCGCCTCCCCCTGACGAGCTACCCCCAGGCCCTGGAACAGTTCGCGTCGGGGGTGGGCCGCAAGATCGTGGTGGTGCCGTAGGAGTTCTTCGCCCTCTCCGCCCCTGCCGGTCCCGACCCGGGGCTTTGCCGCGGACCCCGTTCGCGCAGTTCCCCGCGCCCCTGAAACGGGGCGCGGGGAACTGCGCAATCTTTTGGCGGGGGTCTGGGGGCGCAG
>NZ_JBITGS010000005.1:148930-345825 GCF_044457265.1 Streptomyces sp. NPDC050564
GCCGCGCGCCGTCCCCCGCCCCCGGGCCTGGGGGGGGTGGTTTGCTGTTTTTTGGGTGGGGGGGGGGGGGGGGCCCCCCCCCCCCCCCGTGACGGGAACGGGCAGGGGCGGAGGGGGCGAAAACCGCCCCATCCGCACCCAAATCAATAACTCCTTGGGTAAGGGAACGGTAAAGCGCCCCCGCTCGTTACCCCAGGCATGACAGCTATGACCCCTGGCTCGAACATCCCTCTCCCCGTCACTCGCGTGACGGTGGACGTCGCCGCCCCGGTGCGGCTCGACGTATCGGGCCTGCTGCTCACCGCCGACGGCAAGGTGCGCTCCGACGACGACTTCATCTTCTACAACCAGCCCGCCGGCCCGGGCGTGACGTACCGCTCGGGCGGTGGCACGGCCCCGGACGCGATCACGGTCGACACGACCGGCGTCCCCCCGGGCATCGAGAAGATCGTCGTCACGGCGAGCCCGGACGCGGCCGGCCAGACCTTCCAGGGCATCGAACCCACAGCCACCATCCGCAACGCGGACGACAACTCGGTACTCGCGACCTTCACCCCGCCTCAGCTGGGCACGGAAACGGCCCTGGTGATCGTCGAGGTCTACCTCCGCAACGGCGCCTGGAAGGCCCGAGCGGTCGGCCAGGGCTATGCGAACGGCCTCGCGGGCATCGCCACGGACTTCGGCGTCACGGTGGAAGAACCGGCCCCCGCCCAGCCGATCACCCCGCCCGCCCCCACGATGCAGCCCCCGGTCGCCCCGCCGGCTCCGCCCCTGGACCCCCGCCTCACGGCCCCGCCGGCCCCGGCCGCGCCCCCCGCCCCCGCGGCGGCAGCAGCCCCGGCGGCCTCCGGCAAGATCAACCTCGACAAGGGCCGGGTCAGCCTCCAGAAGAACCAGACCGTCTCCCTGGTCAAGGGCGGCCGGCCGCTCCTCTCCCAGGTCAAGATGGGCCTCGGCTGGGAGCCCGCCTACCGCGGCAAGGACATCGACCTGGACGCCTCGGTCATCGCGTACGGCCCGCAGCGCAACCACATCGACAGCTGCTACTTCGGCAAGCTCTCCATCGTGAACGGCGCCATCAAGCACTCCGGCGACAACCTCACGGGCGAGGGCGGAGGCGACGACGAGGTGATCGTGGTGGACCTCGGCCGTCTCCCCCAGGACGTCACCGGCCTGGTCTTCACGGTCAACTCCTTCTCCGGCCAGAAGTTCACCGAGGTCGCCAAGGCCTACTGCCGTCTCCTCGACGCCGCCACCGGCGAAGAACTGGTCCGCTTCGACCTCACCAACGCCGAACCCCAGACCGGCGTCATGATGGCCAAGCTGATCAAGCAGTTCTCCGGCGAATGGGAGATGACGGCCATGGGCGACTTCGTGAAGTCGCGCACGGTCCGCGGCATGGTGAAGCCGGCCGCCCAGGCGCTCTAGCGACGGCTCGCCGGCGACCGGCGCACGGGAGCGCGCAAGGGCGCGCAAGAGGCAGACGGCGGTGCGGACTTGAGGTCACCACCGCCGTGCTTCATGTCCGGCGACATCCCGCCCCGTTCCCCCTGCGCGGTAGCCGCCTTTGTCCTACTCTGCTCAGTCCGGGCACCCGGCGGCGGGTCACACCGAGGTGGCCGCCGTCCGTACGCACCCGACGGGGGACAGATGGATCCCGCTGCCATTGGCGCTCGGCTCGCGTCGAGCGTGGTCGCACCGCTGATCAAGAAGTTGTTCGTGGCCGAGGGGGCCGGGGCGGGGCTGGTCGACAAGCCCGTACGCATCTCGAGCCTCGTCTCGTTCACGGGCGAGAAACGCGTCCTGTCCGACCTCGACCTGCACAAGATCGCCAAGGAACTGGTCAGCCGGGCCGCGCAGTCGACGGGTGTGGCGGAACGCCTCCCGTCGTACGAACTGGCTGCTGTGGCCCACTCGGTCGCCGACACCCTGCGCGCCATGGACAGCATCGACATGGACGACGTCCAGGCCGTCCAGCTCGGCCACATGGCTCTGTCGCAGCATCTGCGGGCGCAGAGCCCTTCCGCCACGCTCGGGCTGTCGAACGACGCGGTCTATCTCTATGTGAGTGTGCTCGACACCGCCTGTCTGCACATCGTCCACTTCTTCACCCAGCGGTCGACCTTCGTCGCCCGCACGCTGGTGGAGCAGAGCCACCGGATCGAGGAGCTGTCGAAGAAGATCGACGGGCTGATCGCGCGGACGCCGTCGCCGGCCGACGCTCCGTTCGAGGAGCGCTATGCCCGCTACATCGCCTCCAAGCACGGCAAGCTGACGATCTTCGGGCTCGATCTGTCCGAGTCGCCGGGCACCTGGCCGCTCGACGCCGCGTATCTGAGCCTGGACGCGGTGGGCGACACGACGAACCCCATGCTGCTCCCCGCCGACCAGGTGCTGGCGGGGCGCAATCGCGTGCTGCTGCGCGGGGTCGCCGGTTCCGGGAAGACGACGCTGGTGCAGTGGCTGGCGGTGTCCACCGCTCAGAAGGCGCTCGACGAGCGGCTGCTGTACTTGTACGGCCTGGTTCCGTTCGTCCTTCCGCTGCGCACGCTGACGCGGGGCGGTGCCAAGCTCCCCACGCCCGACGAGTTCCTGTCCGAGGTGGGCTGTCCGATCGCCGCCCTTCAGCCGACGGGCTGGTTCGACCGGGTGCTGCGGTCGGGGCGCGGGCTCATGCTGGTCGACGGCATCGACGAGATCCCGGAGAACGAGCGCGAGGAGGCCCGCCGCTGGCTGCAGGATCTGGTCGACTCCTATCCACGCAACCGGTGGCTGGTCACCTCGCGGCCGTCCGCCGTCCGGGAGGACTGGCTGGTCGGTGACGACTTCGCGGAGCTCGACCTGGCCCCGATGAGCCGGGACAACCTGGCCGAGTTCGTCCGGCGATGGCACAAGGCCGCCGGCATCGGCGACCAGTACGCGCAGGATCTGCTGCGGGCGATCCGCGCCAAGCAGGATCTGGGCCGACTGGCCACCAATCCTCTGATGTGCGCGCTGATCTGCGCACTCCACCAGGACCGCCGCGGCCATCTCCCCGACGGCCGCAAGGAGATCTACGACGCCGCCCTCTCCATGCTGCTGTCCCGGCGCGACCGCGAGCGGGGCATCTACAAGCCGGGCACGATCCGCATCGGCGAGGCCCATCACGTCCAGCTGATCCAGAAGCTCGCGTACTGGATGATCCGCAACGGCCGTTCCGAGATGGACCGGGCCGACGCGGTCGACCTCCTGGCACATGCCCTTCCGGCGATGCCGCGCATCGCCGAGCAGGGCACCGCGGAGGAGATCTACCGCCATCTGCTGGTGCGCAGCGGCCTGTTGCGCGAGCCGACCAAGGGCTCGATGGATTTCATCCACCGCACCTTCCAGGACTACCTGGGCGCCAAGGCGGCGGTGGAGGGTCTCGACTTCGACTTCCTCATCGCGCACGCCCATCTCGACCAGTGGGAGGACGTCATCCGGATGTCGGTCGCCCATGCGCGCCCGACGGAACGTACGCGGCTGCTGACCGGGCTCATCGAGCGCGGCGACTGCTCGGAGAAGGAGAGCCGTCGGCTCCATCTCCTTGCGGCCGCCTGCCTGGAGCACGCGACGGAACTGGAACCCGAGGTCAGAACCGAGGTGCAGCGGCGGGCCGAGGCCCTGATTCCGCCCCAGTCGGCGGAGCAGGCCCGGGCGCTGGCCGATGTCGGCCCGGTCGTCCTGGATCTGCTTCCGGGACCGGAGGGGCTCACGCAGGACGAGGCCTACTTCACCGTGCTGACCGCGACGCGCATCGCGACCGACGCGGCGATTCCGGTGCTGGCCGCGTACCGGGAGCTGACCGACATCCGGGTGCGGGCCGAACTGGCCCGGGTCTGGAGCCGGTTCGACTGCGACCGCTACGCCGAGGAGGTCGTCGCGCACCTGGCCGACGACTATCTGTACTTCCCGGTCTCCAACCCCGCGGAACTGCGGGTGCTGCGCGGCTTCGGCGGCCGGTCCCGCATCAAGATCTCGGGTCCGTTCACCCCGGAGGAGTTCCGGCACGCGTGTGACCGGGACAGCCTCTACGACCTCTGGGTGGAGGTCGACCTCGACTGCACCTGGGAGTGGCTGAGCGCCTTCCCCCATCTCAGTACCGTCTTCTTCGAGATACCGGAGACCCCCGCGGAGACGCTTCCTCCCTCCGTACGGGTTCTCCGGGAGCCCATCGGCCCGCCCTCGGTCCCTCCGGAAACAGCAACGGACAGTGCCGCCGATCTCCTGGGCGGGCTTTCGCCGTAACGCCTACCCTCGAGTTCCCGCCCGCCCAGTGCCCCGGCAGGCAACGTTCGCCCCGTCGCGACGCCCGGCACGCCCTCTCGCCGCACCGGCCGAAAGCCCACGTACGTCCAGTACGAGGACTTCCGGCCGGCACTCCCCCAACCTCCGGCCGGGGGGACCCCCAGAGCACACACCGGACGCCGCTCCTCGACGGGCAAACGTTGCCCGCCGGGGCACTAGGGACGCAGCCCCTCCGTCAGCAACGACACATACCGGCGAATGTACTTCCCCTGCCCATTCGCCAGCTCCGACGCGGTAGCCACCCCGTGCGCCAGCCGCAGTACCTCTATCGGCTCCACATCCGCCCGCAGCGTCCCCTCCCGCTGAGCCGCACCGACCAGCCGCGTGGCCGCGCCCTTCACCGAGTCCCCGCACGCGGTCAGTACCGGCGAACTCCCGTCCGTGACGGCCGAGCCCAGCAGCGCCTTCAGCCCGCGGATCTGGATCATCCCTTCGCTCAGCTCATTGAGCCACTCCACCAGCGCCTCGCCGGGTGACAGCTCCGCCGCGAGCTCGTCCGCGCGCGCGGCGATCGCCTCGATGTTGTCCACGTACACAGCCTCCAACAAGGCCTGCCTGGTGGGAAAGTGCCGGTAAAGCGTCCCGGACCCCACCCCGGCCCGCTTGGCGATGTCGTCGAGCGACGCACCCTCCCCGTGCTCGGCGAACGCGACCGTCGCCTCCTTGATCAGCCGCTCATAGTTCCGCCGCGCATCCGCCCGCATCGGCCTGACCTGCGCCATTCAGATACTCCTTGCCAACCGGGGACCCTCTCCGTATCTTACCGAGTACTAAACGGAGACAGTCCCCGCTTATTGGGCGGGCAGTCCGCGCTGCCCGCACACACCCACCGGGGACACGAGACAGGGAGCATCCCATGTCCACCCCGTCCACCCCGTCCACCCCATCCGCCGGCACCAGCACCAGCCCGCCCAAGGCCCCGTCCCAGCAACAGCCGGCCAGGCTCGGCACCGTCCTCTTAGTCATCGTCACCGCCTACCTGATGGTCGGCGTCGACTCCACGGTCGTCAACGTCGCACTGCCCGACATCCAGCAGGACCTCCACTTCACCCCCACCGACCTCTCCTGGGTTCTCAACGCCTACACGCTCGCCTTCGGAGGCCTGCTGCTCCTCGGCGGCCGGGTCGGCGACATCGTCGGCCGCCGCCGCACGCTCACCATCGGCGTTCTGCTCTTCGCCACGTCCTCCCTCCTCGGCGGACTCGCCACCGAGAACGCCTGGCTGCTCACGGCCCGCGCGCTGCAGGGAGTGGGCGCAGCCCTCACCGCGCCCAGCACACTCGCCCTGATCACCACCAACTTCCCGGAGGGCCCGCGCCGCCACCATGCCCTTGGGGTCTACTCCTCCATGGCGGGCATCGGCGCCTCCATCGGCCTGGTCCTCGGCGGCATGCTCACGTCGTGGGCATCGTGGCGCTGGGCCCTGCTGATCAACGTGCCGATCGGCATCGCGGTCGCGGCCGCCCTCCCCCGCTTCGTCACCGAGACCCCGCGCCACGCGGGCCGGTTCGACGCGGCGGGCGCGCTCACCGGCACGGCCGGGACGACCTCGCTCGTGTACGCGTTCATCCGGGTCTCGGGGGACGGCTGGGGCGACACCCAGGCACAGCTCGGTTTCAGCGCGGCGGCGGCTCTGCTGGCGGGCTTCACCCTGATCGAGTCCCGCGCGGGCCAGCCGATCATGCCGCTGCGCCTGTTCGCCGACCGCAACCGCGCGGGAGGCTACGCGGGTGTCCTGCTGCTGCCCGCGGGCATGTTCGGCGCGTTCTACTTCCTCACCCTGTTCTGCCAACAGGTCCTGGAATACAGCCCGTTGCGCGCGGGCTTCGCCTTCCTTCCGATGACGCTGGCGATGTTCACGACCGTACGCTTCGTACCGCGGCTCCTGGCGCGCTTCGGCGCCAAACCGGTGCTGCTCACCGGCATGGCCCTGCTCGTCACCGCGGCCGCGTGGCTGTGGCGGCTCCACCCCGGCGACGGCTATCCGACCGGCCTCTTCGGCCCGTTGCTGCTGATGGGTATGGGCGTGGGTCTGAGCTTCATGCCGCTCAACGCGACGATCCTCGCGGGCGTCCAGCCGCGGGAGGCAGGCGCCGCGTCCGGTCTGCTGCAGACTCTCCAGTGGCTCGGCGGCACGCTCGGACTGTCCATCCTGGTCACGGTGTTCGGCACGGTGACCCGGCACACGACCGGATCACCGTCCGAGATCCTCACCCACGGCGCGGCCCGCGCCTTCGGCGTCGGCGCGCTGATCGCGCTCTCCGCGCTGCTGGTGTCGGCGCTCGTGATCACCGGTACCAAGCCGAAGGCCACCGCGTAGAGGACCCCACCGCACAGGGGACGAAGCCCCCTGCCGAGAGAAGACCACCGCCTAGAACAGCGCGCTGTACGCGTTCAACGCCGGCTGCCCGCCCAGATGGGCGTAGAGCACGGTCGACTCCCGCCCGATCTCGCCCCGCGTCACCAGATCCACCATCCCGGCCATCGACTTCCCCTCGTAGACGGGGTCGGTGACCATCCCCTCGGTGCGCGCCGCGAGGCGCATCGCCTCCAGCGTGGCCTCGTCCGGGATCCCGTACGTCCCCGCGTGGTACCGCTCGTCCAGCTCGACGTCCGCTTCCGTCAGTTCCTTGCGTACGCCGATGAGTCGGCCCGTGCCGTGGGCGATCCGCGCGATCTGCTCACGGGTACGGGCCGGTGCCGCCGACGCGTCGATCCCGAGGACGCGCCGTGGCCTCCCACCCGCCTCCTCCAGCGCGGCGAACCCGGCGACCATGCCCGCCTGGGTCGACCCGGTCACGGAGCACACCACCACCGTGTCGAAGAAGACTCCCAACTCCCTCTCCTGCGAGGTGACTTCGTACGCCCACGCGGCGAACCCCAGCCCGCCCAGCGGATGGTCGGAAGCCCCCGCAGGTATGGCGTACGGCTTGCCGCCCGACTCCTCGACCTCCCGCAGCGCCTGCTCCCAGCTCTCCTTGAAGCCGATCCCGAATCCGGCCCGCACAAGCCGTACGTCCGCGCCGGCGAGCCGGCTGATGAGGATGTTGCCGACCTTGTCGTACACGGAGTCGGGCCATTCCACCCAGCTCTCCTGGACCAGCACGCACTTGAGTCCGGCGCGGGCGGCGCAGGCCGCGACCTGACGAGTGTGGTTGGACTGCACGCCGCCGATCGAGACGAGCGTGTCGCAGCCCTTCGCGAGCGCGTCGGCGACGAGGTACTCCAGCTTGCGGGTCTTGTTCCCGCCGTACGCGACACCGGAGTTGCAGTCCTCCCGCTTGGCCCACAGGGAGGCGCCGCCGAGGTGCTTCGTCAGCCGCTCCAGCGGATGCACGGACGAGGGCCCGAAGAGCAGCGGGTAACGCTCGTACGAGGAAAGGGGCATGGGTCCTCCCGGGTTCAGTGGGCCGCTTCGTCGGCGAGCTCTTCCAGGCCCCGCCAGATCTCCGCCGTGACGCGGACCGCCTCGTCCACCGCACCGCGCGCGCAGGCCTCGATCAGCCGCTCGTGCAGGCCGGCCGAACGGCAGTTGCCGCCCTCACCGAAGCGTCGTCGCTCCAGTCGGCGGATGAGCGGGGTGTAGCGGGCGATGGTGGCCGCGGCGGCTCGGTTGCCGCTGACGCGGACGAGGATGTCGTGCAGTTCGTCGTCGGCGCGAAGGGCGGCGTCCACGTCGCCGTCGCGTACGGCCGCGGCGAACCGCACGTTGGCGTCCCGCATGGCGCGGACGTGGTCCACCGGAAGCCGGGGCACCGCCGCCCGGGTGACCAGTTCGTGCATGGCGCCGACGACGGCCGCGGCGTCCCGCACATCGGCGGCCACCACGGGTGTCACCCGGGTGTAGCTCTGCGGCTTGGACTCCAGCAGCCCTTCGTCGACCAGTCGTGAGAAGGCTTCGCGCACCGGCGCCCGCGACAGCCCGAGCAGTTCGGCCAGCTCGGCGTCCCGCACCACCGCGCCCGGCGCGATGTCGCCGGCCACGATGGCGTCCCGTATCGCCTCGTACGCGCGGTCCCTCAGCAGGGTCCGACGCACGGGCCGTATCGCCTCCATGAACTGAAATGTTAGATATCAATTCTCTCTGCGCACAAGAGTGCGGCCCGCACCGAAGTACGGGCCGCACTCATCCGCTCACTTCCAGGGCCAGTCCGCGTCCCGCGCCGACTCAAGGAGCGGCACCATCCGGAAAGCCGCGTCCGAGAGCCCGCCGAACGTGTGCCTGTTCCCCTTGCCCGACGGGGCGTGGCCCGCCCGGTACCCCGCCAGGTTCCACGTGTAGACCGGTACGTGCGCCGGGACCTGCTCGGTCGGGTCGCCGTAGTGGCTGTACGTGGCCTGCTCGTCGGTAACGATCAGCACCCGGTCGTGCTTCTTGTAGTGCCCCCGCACCGCCTCGCTGGTGTTGGTGCCGCCGAGGTCCCCGAAGCGCTCCAGCACCTTGAGCACCGACTCGCCCCTGCGGAACTTCACTCGGTTGCTGCTGGTGCCGAACTCGACGAGATCCGCGTCCGCCGCCCGCAGCGCGAGCGCCGTTCCGAAGATCGCCGCCGCGTCCGCCCGGTTCAGCTCGGAGCGGTCGGACAGCCGCGAGTAGAACATCGAACCGGACCGGTCCACGAGCACGAGCGTCCGCCCCGGCAGCGCCGGCACATTGGCCAGCGAGTGGCCGAGGGCCTGCTCCAGCGGGTACGACCAGCGCAGCGAGGGCGCATGCTGGTACGCGGCGAGGTAGCGGAACGGGAACTGCCGCGAACGCGCCACCTCCGCCGGGTCGCTGATCCTGGCGGCGACCTGAGCCGCCACCTCGTCGCTGACACCCGCCTCGTCGAAGTTCCGCAGGTTCCGCACGAGCGCCATCGCGCCCATGGACGGGATCACGGCCTCCCAGGCCGCCTTGTCCATCGGGCCCTGCAACCAGCCGGCCAGCGCCTCCCAGGTCATGCCCGCCTCTGCCAGGCGCTGCGCGCCGTGCGCTCCGGTCACGACCTTGCGCCGCTTGGCGGGCCGCAGCGCCATCAGGTCACGGTGCGCCACGAGCACGGGCAGCGACTTGGGCACCACGGCCGTGTCGGGGTTGTGGCGCCGGTCCAGCGCGTACTGGAACAGCTCGCCCTGCCACGGCTTGCCGGGGTCCGGCGCCGCGTGCACCAGGTTGAGGATGTCGCCGAAGCGGTAGCCCTTGGACGCGGTGTCGTACTTCAGCAACGCCTTGCCGTTGTAGAGACGTCGTACGGCGTCGGCGATGCCCCGCTTGACGGGCTTGGGCACGTTGCGGCCGTACTGCGAGGTCCAGTACGCGAGCAGCTCGCCGGGCTCGTCCGGGCGGCGCAGCACGGAGTCGATGACCTGGCGGTTGGCCGGGCCGTCGGTGGCGCCCACGTCGAGACGCGCCTTCACGTACTCGGCGGCGCCCACGATCGAGGCCGTACGCAGGTTGCCCTCGCCGCGCAGCCAGCCGAGCAGGCCGGCCGTCCACGACGGGTCGGCGACGGCGAGCTCGCGCACCAGCGTGGCGAACCGGTCGTCACGGGCCGCGCCGGTCTCGTAGAAGGTCTGCTGCGAAACGAAGTTGGCGATGGCGAGCAGGAAGAGCTCGGAGCGCGCGTCGCGCTCCTGGCCGAGGCCGCCCTCGTACGTGCGCAGCACACGGCCGGTCGAGGTCACTCGCGAAGTGGGCTGTGCCTTCGCCGCCTTGGTGTTGAATCGCGCCATGATGAATTCCCCCGAATTCGTCTACGACTTTCCAGTCGTGTTTCGAGGGGAGGCGCAGCAAATGGAGCGTGCCCGAGATCAGGAGTCGGCGACGGACTTAGCCAGATGCTCTACCCAATTGAGCTACACCGACCCGAAGTCGATGACGGGACTTGAACCCGCAACCGTCCGATCCAATGAAGTAACCGTTGCCTGCGCACCGGGCACACACCATGTGCTGCGCCTCCGGAGATCAAATCGGCGGCGGCGTGGATTCTTTGGAAGAGAAGTAGCCGCAGCCTGCGCACCGGGAGGTGCATGAAGTTGTGGTGTCCAGAGTTCAGGTCGGCGGAACCGACGTAGGTGCTCTAACCCCTGAGCTACACCGGCGCGTTGTACCGGTGGCGGGACTCGAACCCGCGGCCGCCCCATTATCAGTGGAAGTAGGTCCTGCCTTCGCACCTGGACGTGCACTACTTTAGGAGGGTGGCCGCGGGTCGAGCCATTGATTTAATTACCCGCGCTTCTGGCGCTTCCAGGGGCCGGTGATGGCGAGCATGATGCCCGGCTCCTGAATGTTGGCGAAGAGGGTCTTGCCGTCGGGCGAGAAGGTGACGCCGGTGAACTCGCTGTACTCGGGCTCCTCTTCGGTGCCGAGGTTCAGCTCGTTGCGGGCGATCGGGTACGTACGGCCGCTGTCGGTGGCGCCGAAGAGGTGCTGGACGCCTTCGCCGTCCTCGGCGATGACGAGGCCGCCGTACGGGGAGACGGTGATGTTGTCCGGGCCGTCGAAGGCGCCGTCGACGGACGGGTCGAGGTTGACGCCGATGAGAACCTTCAGCGTCAGGGTGCGGCGCTTGGGGTCGTAGAACCAGACGGCACCGTCGTGCTGGACGGGGCTCTCGGCGCGGGCGTACGAGGAGACGATGTACGTGCCGCCGTCGCCCCACCACATGCCTTCGAGCTTGCGGGCGCGGGTGACCTGGCCGTCGGCGAACTGCTTGCGCACGGAGGTGGTCTTGGCGTCACGGTCGGGGACGTCCACCCAGTCGACGCCGTAGACGGTGCCGATCTTGGTGGCGCGGGAGAGGTCGTCGACGAACTTGCCGCCCGAGTCGAAGCACTTGAAGGCCTGGAGCGCTCCGGCGTCGTCGGCGAGGGTGGCGAGCCGGCCGTGGCCGTGCTCGAAGCCCTGCGGCGGGGTCCAGCGGTACAGCAGGCCGTTCGGGCCCGCGGCGTCCTCGGTGAGGTAGAGGCGGCCGCGCTTGGGGTCGACGACGACGGCCTCGTGGGCGTAGCGGCCCAGGGCCTTGATGGGCTTGGGGTTCTGGTTGCGGCGGCGGTCCTCGGGGTCGACCTCGAAGACGTACCCGTGGTCCTTGGTCATACCGTTCTGGCCGGCCTTGTCCTCGGTCTCCTCGCAGGTGAGCCAGGTGCCCCAAGGGGTGTTGCCGCCCGCACAGTTGGTGGAGGTGCCGGCGATGCCGACCCACTCGGCGACCTTGTCGTTGCGCACCTCGACGACGGTGCAGCCGCCGGACGCGGCCGGGTCGTAGACCAGGCCCTCGGTGAGCGGCACGGGGTACTTCCAGCCGGCGCGCGGGCCCTTGAGCTCGTGGTTGTTGACCAGGAGGGTGGCGCCGCGCGGGCCGCAGAAGGTGGAGGTGCCGTCGTGGTTGGAGGGCGTGAACTCGCCGGACTCCAGCTTGGTCTTGCCGCTGTAGGTGATGACCCGGTACGTGAACCCGGCGGGGAGCGCGAGCACACCGTTCGGGTCGGGGATCAGCGACCCGTAGCCGACACCGGGGTGCTCCGCCGACGCCTCGCCCGTGCCCTCGGTGTCGATGTCCGTGTCCGTGGACGCGAGGGCGTTGGGAGCGGTGGCAAGGGCGCCGACGCTGCCGGCCAGGGCGACACCTGCACCGGTGATCGCGGATCGTCTGGCGAAGTCCCTGCGGGTGAGCGACATGGTGTCTCCTGTGACGGTGGAGTGGGACTGTCGTGGGGGGGCGGGTGGCGGTCCTCGGTTCGCGGCCACACCGTCCCGCCTGCGCCTGAACGGGAGTTGAACACAGGTCGACTTCAGGAGTCCCGCTTCCGTGAATCCACCCGACCGGTTCCGGGAGCCCGCCCGAGGGCCCGCGTTCGAACCCGTGGTCGGAATAATCTTCGTAAAGAAGGTCAACAGGCACGGATCCTCTCGAAATTCGTGATTCATTTCAGAATGCCTTGACGCCGGTCGCACCCGGCCATAGACAGGAACTGCACACCACCCGAAGGGGAGGCGAGCCCGATGGACGCAAAGCGGGTACTTCGCCTCCATGAAGGCCGGCTCATGAAGCTGGCCAACGTGAGTGGAGTCAGCACCGGGAGGGACGAGCACTCGGGACAGGACGTGATCATCGTCTTCGTCACCCGGAAAGTGCCCCGTGACCGGCTCCTTCGAGAAGACGTGGTTCCGGACGAGCTCGACGGCGTACCGGTGCGCGTGCTCGCGATCGGTGAAGTGAGCGCTCAGGAAAGGGACTTGTGAGCCCCGAGCGCTGAGTCATCGCGCCGCGGCCCGTCAGGAACCCAGAGCCGAAAACGAAGAGGTGGTCTGGCGTGAGCCAGCCCGAAATGATGCGAGGACCGACTGGCGGTCAATTGAGCGACAGTTCCCGCCAGCAAGCCATGTCGGACTTCCTGCGGCCGCAGTCGCCGCTGGCCAACGTCGTCGGCTTCGGCCATGGCGTGAAGTGGATCGACGGACAGCCCACGGGCGAGGCAGCCGTGCTGGTGTTCGTGACCCAGAAGGTTTCGGAGTCCCAGCTTCCCGAGCGGGACGTGATCCCGCGGGTGATGGACGACGGCACCCCCACCGATGTCATCGCGGTCGGCCATGTCGCCGCGCAGCGTCAGCAGCACAGGGCCTCGGGCCGCTCCGAGGAACGCGGTGTCTCCTACCAGCCCGACGGCAGCGTGGCCGAGCAACTCGCCGGCCTGTCCCAGCCGTTGCTGGAAGAGCTCGGTGGGCTCGGTACGTTCGAGCCACAGCTCCTCAAGCGCCGCATGCGCCCGTCTCCTTCCGGTTTCTCGGTCGGGAACGTACGGGTGACGGCGGGCACGCTGGGCAGCGTGGTGTACGACTTCCTGCCGGGCGCCTCTGTCGACCCGCCGGGACCTGGCCTCGGCACACCGGCGAAGTTCTACATCCTCTCCAACAACCATGTGCTGGCCGACTCCAACCGGGCGCAGTTGGGCAGTGCGATCCTGCAGCCCGGGGTGTTCGACGGCGGCACGGACCCGGCGGACCGCATCGCGACCCTGGACCGGTTCATCACGATCCAGTTCGCGCCGCAGATCCCGGTGGAGCGCCACAACAACGTGGTGGACTGCGCACTCGGTGCCGTCGAGTTCCAGGACGCCACCCGTGAGCAGTACTTCAGCGGTGCTCCGCGCGCCTGGCGACGCAAGGCCAACGTCGCGGTCGGCGACCTGGTGAAGAAGACCGGCCGTACGACGAACATCAGCTTCGGGCGGATCATCGCGGTCGACGCGACCATCGACGTCAACTACGGCACGGCGGGGACGGCCCGGTTCAAGGACCAGATCCTGACGACGAGCATCTCGGCAGGCGGCGACTCCGGTTCGCTGGTGACCTCGCTCGACAACGTCGCGCTCGGACTGCTCTTTGCGGGGTCCTCGGTCGTCACCGTGGCCAACCACATCGAGAACGTCCGCGCGCTGCTGCGGGTGGAAATCGCCGAGCAGCTGGCCTGACGGTCACTCAACACCCGCACGGGAAGAGGGAATCAGCATGACCACGCAGGCCAAGCGGCAGAAGAGCCACGCCGGCTCCGAACACCGCTTCCACAACCCGCAGGGCGCGGAAGTCAAGACGCGTGACGAGGCGTTCGCCTCTCAGCAGGACGTGTCCGTCGAGGCGGTCTCCACGTCCGCGCAGCTGGAACTCCACAACGGGGCGGTCACCTTCGCCATCGAGGTGAAGTACAACCCCAACACGTACCCGCACGTAGTGACCGGCGGCCAGATCACCTCCGGCATCTGCGGCGCCCCCTGGGACATCACCGGCGGCCACGTCGGCGAGACGATCCGCCTCGACGCCAAGCGCGCGGGGCAGGGCTCCTGCGCCACCACCGTCACCATCGTCGGCGAGTTCCAGAACCCACCGGCGTACCGGGGCACATACGGCTTCAACGGCGCGACGTCGTCGTTCAAGCACACGACCCGGTACCACTGCTAGCGCCTTCGCGGCGGGGCGGTTCCTCACCGGTGCCGCGGCGAGAAGCCGACGGCGCCGGTGAGGGGGCCGTCTCCGGGAGAGCGGCTCGCGCCGCTCCACAGGGGCAAGCCCCCCTCCGCCCCAGCGGCGGAAGGGACCGCCCCGCCTCCGGCTCAACCCCCTTGCTGCGACCGCGCCTTGAACGCCGCCTTGCGGGCCTCCTTGGCGACCTTCTTGTCGGGGTGGAGGCGCCCCATGGCTTCGAGGACGTCCGGGGTGGCCGGGTGGTCGACGCGCCAGGCTGTGGCGAAGAAGCCGCTGTGCTGCTGGGCCAGGCCCTCCACGAGGGCCTGCAGCTCGGCGGAGTTGCCCTCTGCCGCGAGCTGCGCCGCCACGGTGTCGACGGTGAGCCAGAAGACCATCGCCTCGGACGGCGCGGGCACGTCGGCCGCGCCGTGCTCGGAAAGCCAGACGCGGGCGAGCCCGCCGAGCTCCGCGTCGTCGAGGACCTCGCGCAGCGCGGGCTCGGCCTCCGTGCCGACGAGGGAGAGCGCCTGCTGACAGCGCAGACGACGCAGCGGGGCCCCGGCATCGCCGCCGCGGGCCGCGGCCAGCAACTCCCGTGCGGCGGGCAGGGGTTCACGCCGGGCGAGCCACTGCTCGGTCTCGGCCTGGGCGGCCGCCGGCGGGAACGCGGCCGTGCCGTCCAGCAGCGCGTCGGCCCCCTTGTCCGCCAGGTCCCCCACCGCGGGAGCGGACATGCCCGCTTCCAGGAGCCGCGCCCGGACCCCGTACAGCCCGAGCGGAGTCAGCCGCACCATGCCGTACCGCGAGACGTCCGTGTCGTCGACGGCCGCCGCCGGCTCCTCCTCGGCGTCCGCCATCAACGCCTCGTCGACCGGCTGGAAGTCGACCAGTCCGATGGGCTCCAGCAGCCGGAACTGGTCGTCGAGCCGCATCATCGCGTCCGACACCTGCTCCAGCACGTCGTTGGTCGGCTCCGCCATGTCGTCGGGCACGATCATCGACGCGGCGAGGGCGGGCAGCGGCACCGGCCCGTCATCGTGCCCGCTCTCGCTCACGGCCAGCAGATAGAGATTGCCGAGCACCCCGTCGAGGAATTCGGCCTCCGCCTCCGGATCCCACTCCAGGGAGGAGAGGTCGATCTCGCCACCCTCGTCCATCGCGCCGACGAGATCGTCCAGGTCCGGCACGCTCGCGTCGGCCAGCACCGTCTCCAGCGCGCCGAGCCACACCCCTAGGACGTCCTGCGGCCCGCCGGAGGTGAGGAGCGAGAGGTCCTCGCCCGCGGTGACCGTGCCCTCCTCCTCGTCCACGATCTCGACGAGCCCGGTGTCGACGGCCACCTCCCAGGCCTCACTGGCGAAGGCGGCCGCGTCGTCACCCGACAGCCCGAGCTCAAGGGCCGCCTGGGGAAGCTGCTCCTCGACGAGTTCGCCCCCCGCGCCGACCCGCGTGTCCGGACCCGCCCAGCGGGCCAGCCGCGCGGCGCGGGAGAGCAGCGGCGCGGCGAGCGCGTCCCGCGCCAGCTCCGCTTCGGAGTGCAGCCGCACCGGCGGCAGGGGGGAGGTGTCTGACATGGGCTGGGTTCTCCTCCGCACAACCAGGACAAGCAGGTCAATCGTAAAAAGCCGTAATGATCACGAACAAGTGGCAACACGCACCATCGACACCGGACCCCGAGGGCGTCCCGGGGCACATGGATCCCGAGGCCGCCCCCGAAATCCGCGCCGACGGCTCAGCCTAGACGGATTTCCACCTATGCCGCCCGGTTCATGTCCCCGACAGCAGCCGTACACCCCTGAAACCTTGACAACTCCCCTGCCCACACACGAGATTGACGCGCGTAGAAGTTGAGCGGCAACCTGTTCACCGGCTTCTACGCGCGTCACCGGCCCGCACCCAGGTCACGCTCCCCCGACTGCTCCACCCTCGTCCCGGCGCTCACGTACGTCCCCGGAGGGATTCCCTTGCCGAGCAAGAGAACCGCGCGCATAGGCGCGCTGACCGTCGCCGCGGTCTGTTCCACCCTGTCCGCCGTGGTGCTCACCACACCCGCCCACGCGGACACCGTCCACATCCATGACATCCAGGGCACCACCCGGACCTCCCCGCTCGCGGGTCAGAAGGTCACGGACGTGGCGGGCATCGTCACCGGTGTGCGGACCTACGGTTCGTCGAAGGGCTTCTGGTTCCAGGACCCGAACGCGGACGACATCCCGGCCACCAGTGAGGGCGTCTTCGTCTTCACCAGCTCCACCCCGAAGGTCGCCGTGGGCGACTCGGTCACGGTGTCGGGCACGGTCTCGGAATACGTTCCCGGCGGCGCCTCCAGCGGCAACCAGTCGCTGACGGAGATCACCAAGCCGACGGTGACCGTGGTCTCCAGCGGCAACGCCGTCCCGGCCGCGACGGTCGTCGACGCCGAGTCCGTACCGGCCGACTACGCCCCCGCGGGCGACTCCGCCGCGAGCGGTTCGATCAACGGCCTGACCCTGGAGCCGACGAAGTACGCCCTGGACTACTACGAGTCCCTGGAGGGCATGAACGTCCAGGTCTCCGACACCCGCGTGGTCACCGCCACCGACCCGTACAGCGAGCTGTGGGTCACGGTGAAGCCGCATGAGCACGCGAGCCGCCGCGGCGGCTCGGTGTACGGCTCGTACACCTCGCAGAACACCGGCCGGATCCAGATCCAGTCGCTCGGCTCGACCGCCGACTTCCCGACCGCGAACGTCGGCGACGAGCTCACGGGCACCACCGCGGGCCCGCTGGACTACAACCAGTTCGGCGGCTACACGCTCGTCGCGAACCAGCTGGGCACTCTGGAGAAGGGTGGCCTGGAGCGCGAGACGACGAAGAAGCAGTCGCGCGGCGAGCTGGCCGTGGCGACGTACAACGTCGAGAACCTGGACCCGGGCGACACCACCTTCGACGCCCACGCGTCCGCGATCGTGAACAACCTGCAGTCGCCCGACATCGTGTCCCTGGAGGAGATCCAGGACAACAACGGTGCCAAGGACGACGGCACGGTCGCCGCCGACCAGACGGTGCAGAAACTGATCGACGCGATCGTGGCCGCCGGCGGCCCGACGTACGACTGGCGCTCCATCGACCCCGTCAACGACAAGGACGGCGGCGAGCCCGGCGGCAACATCCGCCAGGTGTTCCTCTTCAACCCTGAGCGGGTCTCCTTCACCGACCGCGCGGGCGGTGACTCGACGACCGCCGTCGGTGTCACCAAGGTGCACGGCAAGGCACAGCTGACCGCGTCCCCCGGTCGTGTCGACCCGGCCAACACGGCCTGGACGTCCAGCCGCAAGCCGCTGGCGGGCGAGTTCGTCTTCCGCGGCAGGACGGTCTTCGTGATCGCCAACCACCTCAACTCGAAGGGCGGCGACCAGGGGCTGACCTCGCAGTACCAGCCCCCGACGCGCAGCTCGGAGACCCAGCGTCACCTCCAGGCGACGGCGGTGAACTCCTTCGTCAACGAGATCCTGAAGGCGCAGAAGAACGCCGACGTGATCACCCTCGGCGACATGAACGACTTCGAGTTCTCGGACACCACCAAGATCCTCGAAGGCGACGGCGAGCTCTGGTCGGCGATCAAGTCGCTGCCGAAGAGCGAGCGTTACACGTACGACTATCAGGGCAACCAGCAGGTCCTCGACCAGATCCTGGTCAGCCCGTCGATTCGCGAGGGCTGCGACTTCGACTACGACAGCGTGCACATCAACTCGGAGTTCTCCGACCAGATCAGCGACCACGACCCGCAGGTGCTGCGGTTCCGGCCGTAGGCCTGTAGCGGAGCTGCGGCCGCCAGGGCCGCAGCCCGCACGGCGAAGAGCCCGGCCCCGTCGTCCGGGGGGCCGGGCTCTTCTCAGTCCGGTGTCCGCGGCTGGGGCCTGTCTTTTGGATCATGCCTGGGCCGCGGTGGTGCGGCGCCGCAACCCGAAGTCGGCGTGATCCGAAGCGGGCCGCCTAGGCGCCGAACACCCCGTTCAGCCAGCCTTGCCAAGCGGTCTCGTTCCGCTTCGCGTCGGCGTCGGCCGCGAAGTCGTGGACGCTGATACCGACCGGTGCGCCCCAGTGGTTGCGCCCGAAGAAGCGGATGAGGGCGTTGTCGGTGCGCAGCCCGATGAAGTACGGGTTGCGGTAGTCGACCACGGCGTCGAGGACCTGGCCCTCGGGCCCCTGGGCCCGAACCCGCGCCCCCTCGGCGGTGTCGTCCGCGAGGCCGAGCGCCCGACCGACCGCGGTGAAGGCGTCCGATGCCACGGACGCGCCAGGTCCGTCGAACGTCGAGAAGGCGACGGGGCGGCCCGCGAAGTGGGTCACGTACTCGCGCAGGGTGTGCAGATAGAAGTCCGTGTGCTTGTCCGCGCCGTCGTACTGGTTGTCCCAGTCCTCGACGAAGATCCCGCTGTGCACGTACCGCACCCAGGACCGGCGTCCCTCGTCGCGCGGCTCGATGGTCTCGTCGATCTGGTTGAGGGTCTGCTGCGAGATGCTCTCGACGTCCTCGACCAGGCTGGTCAGCCGGTGCGGCGGATCCCAGTTGGTGAGCGTGGAGCCGAAGGGCCCCGCGCCGCCCTGGCGCGGCTCGAACTCCATCGGCCACAGCCAGCCGCCCGTGCCGCTGGTGATGGCCTCCCACACCTGCTCCGGCGTGGCGTCGACCTCGAACTCACGGGCGATCTCGAATTCCTTGGACATGGTGGTGGCTCCTGAGTGATCAGTGGGCGGCTTCGACAGCCGCGGCGGCGTTTGCGGCTTCGGGTTTGACCGTGGGGTGGACGGCGACGACGATCCGGTGCGGGCGCCCGCCCTCCGCGTCCCCGTCGTGGTATTTGCGGATCAGCGCGCCGACGCCGACCGTCAGCTCCTCGATGAACGCGGCCCGGTCGGCGGCCGAGGCGAAGGTCACCTCGCCGTCGAGCGCGTAGGTCGCGAGCCGCTTGCGGGCCTTCGCGGCGCCGGTGATCAGCGAACCCACGTCCCGGACGAGCCGGGCGCCGAGCGCGAGCAGCCAGCGGGCGGACAGCTGGTCCCGAAAGCGGTCCGGGTCGGGCTGCACGGCGGCCAGCGCGAGCGGCGAGATCACGTACGACGCGGCGGTCGCGCGCATCAGCCGCTCGGTGACATTGCCCTTGCGGCGCTCGCCCGCGAGCTCGACCAGGCCGTGCCGCTCCAGCGTCTTCAGGTGGTAGTTCACCTTCTGGCGGGGCAGCCCGACCTTGCCGGCCAGCATGGCGGCCGACGCGGGCCCGGCGGCCAGCTCGGCCAGCAGCCTGGCCCGTATGGGATCCAGCGAGACGGCGGCGGCCTCGGCGTCCTCGATCACGGTCACGTCCAACATGACTCCACCGTCCCACCGAAAACTTTTTTTGTCCAGACCGTCAGAGTTGTCGGAAGGAGGAACCGACCGTCTCCGCGCTCCGACCGTGGCCAGGTCGTGAGGGACTCCGCCCTTGCGGGACCGGACCACGGGCATGAACCGTGTCGCCAACCGAAAGCGGAAGCGGACGACCCGTACGCCCAAGACCGTTCGGGGCGTGCCAGTGCACGGCCTCGCTCCCGCTCAGCGCCCAGGAACGGAGCCGACGTGCCACATGCCGAAGAGCGGGGATTCGGCGCGGGAGTCGGCGAGTTCGGAGTGGACGGCGGTGCGGCGGGTCATGGCGGCCTCCGGTCGCCGGTAGGCGTTGCGCGTACCGACCACCCTCCGACTTCAACCAGGATTCAGGTCAAGGACGTGCCGCCTCCCGCCCCCAGCCCCTCACCGACTCTGCGTGCCACCGTCGTCGAAGCGCGCCAACTGGCTCTGGAACCAGTCGAGTCGCGCCTGCAACAAGGCTGCCTCGGCGACGAGCTCGGACACACCGAGATCGGCGGGCACGGCCACGACTCCGCTCGCCGCCCGGACCCGCAGCCCCTCCCCCGCCAGCCGCGCGAAGGAAGCGAGCGACAGGGACGTACGACCGCGTACGCATCCCGCGCACGCCGCCACCAGTGCGCGCCAACCCGGCCTGCCCCAGCCCGCGTCGGCCAGCGCGCCGGCCACGGCGCCGCACGCGCACGGCTGGACGGTCGCCGTGCGCACCCGCTGCCGGGCGTAACGGAAGCCCTGTTCGAAGCGGATGTAGGCGCCGAGGACGGAGACTTCGAGGAGGACGGCCGCGCGGTGCTCCGCGGTGCAGAGCATCGCCTCCGCGCCGGCGCGGTCGTGCACGCAGTGGAAGCCGCAGTCGCAGCGGCGGTGCGGCGCCCGGTGCCGTCGCCCGTAGACACAGCGCGCCTCGTCCAGCACTCCGTACGGCAACGCGCCGCCCAGCGATACGCCGGTGAACCCGGCCCTGGTGCCGTCCTGGGACAGCACCGGGTGGGCGATCTTGTATCCGGTCGGCGGCTCCGTCGGTCGTTCCTCGGGGAGCCGCAGCCTCATCGGCCGACCGGAACCTCTTCGGACACGGATGCTTCGCACTCCTCCACCATCTCGGGGAGTTCTTCTTCCTCCGTGTGAACCTGCTCTTCCGCAACTCCGGTGGCGAGTGCCTTTCCGAGCCTCATGACGCCTCCCGCGGTCTGCCGCCGACTTCCGTCCTCGTCATGGTGACCCATAAGGGGCTGATTTGACACCAGGGCCTCGGCCTCCCGGACGGCGGACCTCGCCTCTCGGCCACTCCCCACGTCGTAGCATTCGCTGCCAATACCTCGTAGAAGAATTAAGTGGAGCTTCACAGTGCGGATGCCGACACTACTTTCATGACCACCACGACCTCGCCGTCTGCCGCCGCCCCCTTCGGCCGCGCCCTCTGCGCGATGATCACGCCGTTCACCGCCACGGGCGCGCTCGACCTCGACGGTGCGCAGCACCTCGCCGACAAGCTGGCTTCCGAGGGGTGTGACGGGCTGGTCCTCTCCGGCACCACGGGCGAGTCGCCGACCACGACGGACGCGGAGAAGGCCGCGCTGGTGCGGGCGGTGCGGGAGGCGGTCGGTGACCGGGCGTCGATCGTGGCGGGCGTCGGCACGGCCGACACCCGGCACACGGTGGAGCTGGCCCTGGAGGCCGAAAAGGCGGGAGCGGACGGGCTGTTGGTGGTCGCGCCGTACTACAGCAGGCCCCCGCAGGACGCGGTCGAGGCGCACTTCCGCGAGATCGCGGACGCCTCGGGGCTGCCGCTCGCGCTGTACGACATCCCCGGCCGCACCGGTACGCGCATCGAGCCGGACACGATGATCAGGCTCGCCGGGCATCCGAGAATCGTGGCGGTCAAGGACTGTGCGTACGACCTCCTGGGCACCCAGAAGGTACTGGCCCGGACGGAGTTGGCGTACTACGCGGGCTGCGACGAGTACGTCCTCGCGCTGTACGCGATCGGCGCGAGCGGATACATCAGCACCGTCGCGAACGTGGCACCCCGTCAGTTCCGTTCGATCCTGGACACGTTCGACGCGGGCGACACCGCCGAGGCGGCCCACTGCCAGCAACGGGCCGTCCCGCTCATCGAGTTGATGATGTCCTCCGGTCTGCCCGGCACCGTCACGGCGAAGGCGGTGCTGGGTGCGCTGGGGCTGCCCGCGGGGCCGGTCCGGTCACCGCTGCGGCCCGCCGACCGGGAGACGGTCGACGGGCTGTTCGCGGCGTACGAGGAGTTGGTCAGCGCCCGCTGAACAAGGGCTCCCAGTGTCCGGGGTCGTAGTAGTCCTGCGGGCTGAAGTCGCTGAGCGGCACGATCTTGTGGTTGCCGAGGGTGATGAGGACGAGCCGCTTCGGGTTCCCCTTCCGGCCTTCGTCGATCTGCCAGGCGATGAACCGCTTGTTGCCGGCCCAGGCGAGCGGGTCGATGTGGTCCGCGTCGGGCACCTTGCGGACCGGCTTGCCCGTCGCGACCTCCCTCACCCCCGAGGGATAGCCCACGAGCTTCCCGTCGGGCGAGAACCCGATTTCCTCGTCGACGAGCTTCGTCTCGGCGGCGGGCGTGGGCACCGTCATGCCCCGCAGGTCGCGGTAAAGACGGTAGGGCTCTTTGGAGATCTGCTCGTAGAGGAGTCTGCCGTCGTGGTTGAACGTAAAGTTCGCGCGGGAGTTGAGCGAGTTGCCGGACCGGTCCTTCCAGTAAGGCGCCTCGTGCCAGTCGGACTTTCCGGACGCGACATCGATGAGGGAGAACCCGGTCCTGCTGGGAACGGGCCACGGCTCCTCCCACGTGCCGTTGCCGTGGCCGATCTCTCTCCGGTTGCTCCAGTACAACCGGTCCGGATCCTTGGCGTATGTCGTCGCGACGAGCTTCTTGCCGTCGGGCGAGTAGTCGACGCCGGCCACACCCTGCGGCACCGGGATCCAGCGGTCCACCCTGCCGGTCATCAGGTCGAGCAACCCGACGCGCCGCGCGGGCAGTTGCCGCTCGAGGACGGCCGCCGTCCGGCCCCCCGGCGCAATGTCCACGAAGGACCATCGGGAGTCCTTCACGTACTTGCCCGTCTTCTGGTCGAGCAGACTGTACGTCCGCGTGATGACCCGGTCCTTGTTCGGCTGCGTCACCATCTTGGTGGTGCTGAACCCGGCGACCACCATGTCTCCCACCGCGATCAGATCGCGCGGCGGCGACTGGTCGGGGTGGGCGATGATGCCGCTCCGGTTCATCCTGCCCGCCGGGCGGACGTCGTCCCCGCCGGTGTCGAGCAGCGGCACCGCCACGGCCATCGCGACGGCGGCCGCCGTCGCGACCGCGGCGCCCGCGATGGTCCGGGTCCTGCGGCGCCTGCGGACGGCGAGCACGCGGTCCGCGAAGCCGGGCGGTGCGGGCACGCCGTCGGCGGCCTGCTCGCGGAACGTGTCGCGTACGAGTTCTTCGACGTTCACGAACGCACCTCCACGGGCGAGAAGTCACGGGACTCGGGCTGTGCGCCGCCCTCCGGGCCGAGCGCGGCCAGTTCGGGGGCGAGCGCCCGCAGCCGGGCGAGCGAGCGATGCGTCGTGGACCGTACGGTCCCGACGGAACAGCCGAGGAGCCGGGCCACATCGGCCTCCGGCAGATCCTCGAAGTAGCGCAGCACGAGCACGGTGCGCTGGCGTGCCGTCAGCCGGGCGAGCGCCCCGCGCATCACGACGCGCAGTTCGGCGGCGGACAGGTCGTCCGCGCCGGGCGACGCCTCGGGCGGCTCGGCGACGCTCAGCTCCCGTCTCGGCCACTTCAGCCGCCAGCGGCTCACCTGCTGCCGGTACAGGATCTGCCGGACGTAGGCCTCGGGCTCGTCGATATGATGCCACCGCCCCGCGGCCTTGATCAGGGCGTTCTGCAGCAGGTCCTCGGCGGCGTGCCGGTCGCCGCCGCTGAGCAGCACAGCCGTCTTCAGCAGCGCGGACGACCGGTTCGCCACGAACTCCCGGAAGCTCTCCTGCGCTTCGGCATCCATCGTCACCTTCTCTTCCCCGGCGTCCCCTGTGGCCCGCCCCTGTGCCCCTTGTGACGTGCCCGCCCGCCCGCGGCTATGCCTTCGGGCCGGAAACAATTTCCCGGCCTGCCCCGCTCGGTCTCGCTTACGGTGGCCTGGTGAGCCGACCGCTGCTGTTCCTCGACGTCGACGGCCCCCTCAACCCGTGGGCCGCCCAGCCGGAGCGCCGGCCCGAGGGCTATACGACGATCCGGGTGACCCTCACCCCCGGCAGACCCCTGCGTGTCTGGCTCCACCCCGACCACGGCCGCGCCCTCCTCGGCCTCGGCTACGACCTGTGCTGGGCCTCCACCTGGATGGACGCCGCGAACCGCTGGATCGCCCCCGCCATCGGTCTCCCCGAGCTCCCGTACGTCGACTTCACCGGCGCGCTGTTCGCATACCGGCCCGACGGAGTGCACTGGAAGACGGAACGGATCGTGGCCTACGCGAATGGCCGCCCCTTCGCGTGGGTGGACGACGAACAGAGCCCGGCGGACGACGCGTACGTGGCCGCCCACCATCCCGGGCCCGCGCTGCTCCATCACGTCAATCCCCGACTCGGGCTGCGCGCGGACGACTTCGTGCGACTGGCGGAGTTCGCCGCGGCTCAGACGGCGGAGCGGTAGCACTCCACGGTGAACACCACGGTGGCACGCCGGCCGTGGCCGATCGTGAAGGCGTTCGGCCCGGCGTCGTCGATGACCCGCGCCCGCGGGGACCCCGCTCCGAGCCGTGCCGCCTGACGGCCGACAATCTCTTCCGGCCGCTGCCGCTCCGCCCGGCTCGCGACTTCATTCCACCGGCGGTCGAAGCATGCACCAAGCCGAGCGCCCGCGCTCCGTGGGGAGCGCGGGCGCGGGCGACTGCGCGAGCGGCCACGAACCCTCCGTGGCCGGCCAACTGCCTAGTTGTGGCTGTGCAGGACGTCGTTGAGACCGCCCCAGACCGCGTTGTTCGGGCGGGCCTCGACGGCGCCGGTGACCGAGTTGCGGCGGAAGAGGATGTTCGAGGCGCCGGAGAGCTCGCGGGCCTTGACGATCTGCCCGTCGGGCATGGTCACCCGCGTGCCGGCGGTGACGTAGAGACCGGCTTCCACCACGCACTCATCGCCGAGCGCGATACCGACGCCCGCCTCGGCGCCGATGAGGCAGCGCTCGCCGACCGTGATGCGGACGTTGCCGCCGCCGGAGAGAGTGCCCATGGTGGAGGCGCCGCCCCCGATGTCGGACCCGTCGCCGACCACGACACCGGCGGAGATACGGCCCTCGATCATCGACGTGCCGAGCGTGCCCGCGTTGAAGTTGACGAAGCCCTCGTGCATGACCGTGGTGCCCTCGGCGAGGTGCGCGCCCAGCCGTACCCGGTCGGCATCGGCGATCCGGACGCCCTTCGGGGCGACGTAGTCCGTCATGCGCGGGAACTTGTCGATGGACGTCACCTGGAGGTGCAGCCCCTCCGCGCGCGCGTTCAGCCGGACCTTCTCGACGTCGTCGACGGCGACCGGGCCGAGCGAGGTCCAGGCGACGTTGGCGAGGTGGCCGAAGATGCCGTCCAGGCTCTGGCCGTGCGGCTTGACCAGGCGGTGCGAGAGCAGGTGCAGACGCAGGTAGGTGTCGTGCGCGTCGAGCGGCTTGTCGTCCAGCGAGGCGATGACCGTACGGACCGCGACCACCTCGACGCCACGACGGGCGTCCGGGCCGATGGCCTTCGCCGCGCCCTCGCCGAGCAGCTCCACGGCCTGCTCGACGGACAGCCGCTCGGTACCGGCCGGTCCGGGCTCGGCGGACAGCTCGGGAGCGGGGAACCAGGTGTCGAGAACGGTGCCGTCGGCGGTGAGGGTGGCGAGCCCGGCGGCGACGGCGCCGGTGGTGCGAGAAGCAGTCGTGTCGGTCATGGGTGAAACCTAACTTGGCGGGGCCCGCCCGGGCGAACCGGTGCGCGCGCCATCTCACGTGCCGGGCGCACGGTACGGCTCCGGGCGGCGCCGCCCTCCGCGAAAGACGCGCCTCCGGCCCTCCGCGAGGACGCCGCTCAAGCCCTCCGCGAAGACGCCGCCAAGGCCCTCTGCGAGGACGCGGCTCACGCCCCGCCGAGCCGCCGTGATCAGCCGATGATCC
Source organism: Streptomyces sp. NPDC050564 (assembly GCF_044457265.1). Lineage (NCBI taxonomy): Bacteria > Bacillati > Actinomycetota > Actinomycetes > Kitasatosporales > Streptomycetaceae > Streptomyces > Streptomyces sp. NPDC050564. The sequence goes on from NZ_JBITGS010000005.1 coordinate 174,758, forward strand.
GCCTCAGCATGTCCCGCGCGTATTCCTCGTCGTACGAAGCGTCGGTGAGCAGCACCTGCAGACAGATGCCGTCCATGAGCGCGACCAGCGCCCGCGCGGTGACCGGATCCGTTCGGCGGCACAGCAGCTCGGCGAGGTCCTGGGCCCACTCGGCGGCGACGGGCCGCAGGGTGGGGCGGCGCAGGGCGGCAAGGTAGAGCTCGTACTCCAGCTCGACACCGGTACGGTCGCCGGCGAGCCACTCGCCCATCCAGCCGGCGAGCTCCGCGGCCAGATCGGTCCGCGGATCCTCCAGGCCGCCGCGCGCGGCGATCACCTTGGCGAAGCCCTCGTTGGCCTGCCGCAGGGCGGCGACCATCAGCTCGTCGAGGGTCTTGAAGTGGTACGTGGTGGAGCCGAGCGGCACATCGGCCTCCGCGGCGACGGAGCGGTGGCTCAGCCCGGCGAGCCCGTTGGCGCCCACGACCCGGATCGCCGCGTCGATGATCCGCCGGCGTCGCTCCGGGTCGTACCGGCGGGCCATCAGGACTCACCGCCGGGCCCGGTGCGCGGTGCCATCAGTGCGCACCGCCCAGGTTCAGCAGCACGACCCCGCCGATGATCAGCGCGATCCCGGCGACCTTCGCGGCGTTGAGCCCCTCCCCGAGGAACACCATGCCGATCGCGGCGATGACGGCGGTGCCGACCCCCGCCCATATCGCGTACGCCGTGCCGACGGAGACCGTCTTCAGGGTCTGCGCGAGCAGTGCGAAGGCGATGACGTAACCGAGGAGGGTCACCAGCGACGGCCACAACTTGCTGAAGCCGTCGCTGTACTTCATGGCGGTGGTGGCCGCCACCTCCGCGGCGATGGCGCCGGCGAGCAGCACATATCCCATGCGTACGAGTGTACACATCGATGCGTACGCCTGTACACAAAGCCGCCCCGCACACCCCATAGGCACCGCCAGCCGCACCGGATATCGTTCGCGATCACAGTGGGGGCTGGAGTCGGAGACTCCCGGAGCATCGGAGCGCAAGAGGAATGTCGGACACATCGGGGTGGGGGCCATCGGGGCCGTACGGCGGCCCTCCGGGCGGCTGGGGCTGGGCGCCGGCGCCTCCTCCGCCCAAGCCGGGTGTCATACCCCTGGCCCCGCTCGGCGTGGACACGGTCTTCAGCGGCGCCTTCGCGACGATGCGGCGGTACGGACGGCCGTTGTTCGGGCTCGCCGTCCTGGTCCATCTCGTGCTGGGCGCCCTGGTCGCGGGCGCGGCGGTCGTCGCGTACGCCGCCGTGAGCGACCATCTGCACGCCCTGTACGACACCCCCCGCAACCCGCCCTGGGCCGACATGCGGCCCGTCCTGCTCGCGTTCGGCGCCGTCTGGGCCTTCGCCCTCGTGGGCTTCACGCTCGCGGGAGCCTTCGTCCAGGCCTCGTGCGCGGCGACGATGCACGACGCGGTGCTCGGCCGGCGGGCCACCCTCGGCCAGATCTGGCGGCGCACCTGGCCGCGCACCCCGTCGGTGCTCGGCGTGACGCTGCTGCTCGGGCTGATCCTGCTGATCCCGGCGCTGCTGTTCCTCGCGGTCTTCGCCTCGCTCTTCCTGGCCCTGCTCCTCGGCAGCGCTCCGCTGTACGGGGCCTTCTTCCTGCTCACCCTGCTCGCCGTACCGCTGGCGGTCTGGCTCTACGTCCTGTTCTGCTTCGCCCCTGCCGCGGCCGTGCTGGAGGCGGCGGGGCCCGTGCAGGCGCTGCGGCGCTCGGTGCGGCTGGTGCGGGGCGCGTGGTGGCGAACGTTCGGCATCACCCTGCTGGGCGGCCTGACGGCGCTGATCGTGTCGCTCGCGGTCCGACTGCCGCTGACATTCGCAGCGCCCGGTCCGCAGCCGTACGACGCCTCGTCACCGCCGGTCACGGACGCGGCGGACGCCTTCGCGCAGAGCCTGCCCCACGTGGGCGTCTACCTCTTTCTCTCGTTGGCCGGAAGTCTCCTCACCCAACTGTTCGCCATGGTGTTCCTGCCCTTGATCACGGCCCTGCTCTACATCGACCAGCGCATCCGCAAGGAGGGACTCGCGGACGTGCTGCTGCGAGTGTCCGGATCGTAGAGAGGTCAGCTGCGCGTGGACGACCGCGGCCGCGGCTCCGGCTGGGCAGGGCAGGCCGGCTGGGCCCTGAACTCTGAAGTCGCCATCAACTGACGGGCCACGGGCCCCGGTTCACGCACCCGTGCCAAACGGTCGAGCATGCGTCGCTTGGCGTGGGCGGCCCGTCGCAGGACCTCCACGTGCCGGTAGCGCAGCAGCTCGGCGGGGTCGGGCCGGACGGCGCCGGCCAGTTCGTAGCCGTGCGAGATGAGCCGGTCCGCCAACACGTCGTCGCACAGGGCGATCTGCGCAGGCGTCAGCCTGGTCGCCCAGTTCCCCGCGCGCGAAGCGTCCAGCGCCCCGTGCGTCCGCCGGTGCCAGGTCTTGCGCGCGGGGACGGCCACCTCGGCCACCCGATACGGCTCGCTCATCTCGGGAGCGTACGCCTCTCCGAAGAAGCCGCAGACACCCCGCAGTTGGACCTCGGGGTCGGCCACCAGATCCTCGAAGCGCAGTTCGTGCCAGCTGTCGGAGCCCAGCCTGCGGGCGTACCTGCGCGTGGCGTCCATGACCTGCGCCCAGGTGGCCACGGCCTCATGGAATCCGCGGTGCCATCAGGGCATCCCGAGCAGCGAGGCGACGCAGTCCCGCCCGTCCCGTACGAGATGGATGAACTGCGCGTCGGGGAACAGCCGCAGGATCTCCCCTCCGCCGCGCAGGAATCCGCCTCGCAGGAATCCGCCTCGCCCGAACCCTCGGGCCAGAGTTCCGACGACCGGCCCGTCCCCGGTCCCTCGCAGTCCGCCTCGGCCGGCAAGTCCCCCAGGTCCAAGCCGGCCTCCGCACGGAAGTCGCTCCAGTCGGTCAACTACCCCGACCGCTACTGGCATGTGAGCGACGGCTTCGTCCGGCTCGACCCAGTGTCCGCGGGCAGCTCGGCCACTACGCGGCAGGAGGCCGGCTTCACGGTGGTCAAGGGACTCGCGAACTCCTCCTGTTGCTCCTTCACCACCGCCGACGGCGCCTACCTCCGCCACCGCAACTTCTCCCTGCGCGCCGACCGCGACGACGGCTCCGACCTCTTCGAGAAGGACGCCACCTTCTGCCCCCGGGCCTCGTCGTACACCGGCGCCATCATGCTGGAGTCGGTCAACTACCCGGGCCGCTACCTGCGCCACCGCAACTTCCGTCTCCACCTGGACCCGTACGACAACAGCAAGCTCTACCGCGCGGACTCGGCGTTCCGTGTGGTGAAGGGCTGGGGCTGAGCCTCTGAGCCCGGAGCCCGGAGCCCGGAGCCCGGAGCCCGGAGCCCCTACGGCTTACCCGGGTGTGCCGGGTTCCCGGAGCGTGCCACCCCGCCCTCATGCGGCCGACGGTGCTCCAAGCTCGGTGACCGCAAAAAGCGATGGGCGACACCCCCGACTGGGGGTGTCGCCCATCGCCACGTGCGGAAGGCCAAAGTGTACCGAGAACCTCAGACGTTGAACCCGAGCGCCCGGAGCTGCTCGCGCCCGTCATCCGTGATCTTGTCCGGGCCCCACGGCGGCATCCAGACCCAGTTGATGCGCAGCTCGTTGACGAGGCCGTCCGTGGCGGACTTGGCCTGGTCCTCGATGACGTCGGTGAGCGGGCAGGCCGCGGACGTCAGGGTCATGTCGATCGTCGCGATGTTCGCGTCGTCGATGTGGATGCCGTAGATCAGGCCGAGGTTGACGACGTCGATGCCCAGCTCGGGGTCGACGACGTCGTACAGCGCCTCGCGGATCTCCTCCTCGGAGGCCGGCTTCGTCGTCAGGGTCTCGTTCTCGCTCATGCCGTCTTCCTCTCGGCGCTCTCGCCCAGGGCCTGGGCGGTCGCGTCCTTCCACGCCATCCAGCTCAGGAGGGCGCACTTGACCCGGGCCGGGTACTTGGAGACACCGGCGAACGCGACCGCGTCCTCCAGCACCTCCTCCATCGCGTCGTCCGGCTCGATACGGCCCTTGGACTGCATCAGCTCCAGGAAGGTCTCCTGGATCTTCTGCCCCTCGGACACGTCCTTGCCGACCAGGAGCTCGTTCAGCACGGAGGCCGAGGCCTGGCTGATCGAGCAGCCCTGGCCCTCGTACGAGATGTCCGCGATCCGCTCGCCGTCGTACTTCACGCGCAGCGTGATCTCATCGCCGCACGTCGGGTTGACGTGGTGCACCTCGGCATCGCCATCCCGCAAGCCCCGCCCGTGCGGGTGCTTGTAGTGGTCCAGGATGACTTCCTGGTACATCGAATCAAGCTTCACGTCTCAGCCGCTCCTCAGCCGAAGAAATTCCGGACGTGCTCCAGGCCGTCGACCAGTGCGTCGATCTCGGCCGGCGTGGAGTACAGATAGAACGACGCTCGCGTGGTCGCAGGAATTCCGTACCGCAGGCAGACCGGGCGGGCGCAGTGGTGGCCGACCCGGACCGCGATGCCCTGCTCGTCGAGGACCTGGCCCACGTCGTGCGGATGGATGTCACCCAGCGTGAACGAGATCGCCGCGCCGCGGTCCTCGGCCGTGGTCGGGCCGATGATCCGCAGGTCGGGGACCTCCGCGAGCCGCTTCACCGCGTACTCGGTGAGCGCGTGCTCATGGGCGAGGATCTTGTCCATGCCGATCGAGGTCAGGTAGTCGATCGCCGCGCCCAGACCGACCGCCTGGGCGATCGGCGGGGTGCCCGCCTCGAACTTGTGCGGGGCCGGGGCGTACGTCGACGAGTGCATCGACACGGTCTCGATCATCTCGCCACCGCCGAGGAACGGCGGCAGGTCCTCCAGGAGCTCCTGACGGCCCCAGAGGACGCCGATGCCCGTCGGACCGCACATCTTGTGGCCGGTGAAGGCCACGAAGTCGGCCTGCAGAGCCTGGACGTCGAGAGGCATGTGGGGTGCCGCCTGCGAGGCGTCGATCAGGACGAGGGCGCCGACCTCCTGGGCGCGGCGCACTATCGCCTCGACCGGGTTGACGGTGCCCAGGATGTTCGACACCAGCACGAAGGAGACGATCTTCGTCTTCTCCGTGATGATCTCGTCGATGTTCGAGAGGTCGAGGCGGCCGTCGTCGGTCAGGCCGAACCACTTCAGCTTCGCGCCCGTGCGCTGCGACAGCAGCTGCCACGGAACGATGTTGGAGTGGTGCTCCATCTCCGTGATGACGATCTCGGTCTCGTGGTCCACGCGGTAGGGCTCGTCGGCCCAGCCCAGCATGTTCGCCACGAGGTTGAGCGACTCGGAGGCGTTCTTGGTGAAGATCACCTCGTCGCGGCTCGGCGCGTTGATGAACGCGGCGACCTTGTCGCGCGCGCCCTCGTACAGCGCCGTGGCCTCCTCGGCGAGCACATGCACACCGCGGTGGACGTTGGCGTTGTAGCGCTCGTAGTACTCACTGAGTGCGTCCAGTACCTGGCGCGGCTTCTGCGAGGTCGCCGCGTTGTCCAGATACACGAGCTTCTTGCCGTCGTGGACCAGTCGGTCCAGGACGGGGAAGTCCTTGCGGATCGCCTCGGTGTCGAGGAGGCCCGGCAACTGTGTCACGCGGATACGCCACCCTTCGTGTCGACTTCGTCGTGCTTCGCGTAAGCCTCGTAGCCCTCGTTCTCCAGCTTGTCGGCGAGCTCGGCGCCGCCGGACTCGACGATCCGGCCGCCGGAGAAGACGTGGACGAAGTCGGGCTTGATGTAGCGCAGGATGCGCGTGTAGTGCGTGATGAGCAGGGTGCCCACCTCGCCGGTCTCACGGACGCGGTTGACGCCCTCGGAGACGATGCGCAGGGCGTCGACGTCCAGGCCTGAGTCGGTCTCGTCGAGGATCGCGACCTTCGGCTTGAGAAGCTCCAGCTGGAGGATCTCGTGGCGCTTCTTCTCACCGCCGGAGAAGCCCTCGTTCACATTGCGCTCGGCGAAGGCCGGGTCCATGTTGAGGCGCTCCATGGCCTCCTTGACCTCCTTCACCCAGGTACGCAGCTTGGGGGCCTCGCCGCGCACGGCCGTGGCCGACGTGCGCAGGAAGTTGGAGACCGAGACTCCGGGGACCTCGACGGGGTACTGCATCGCCAGGAACAGGCCCGCGCGGGCACGCTCGTCGACGGACATCTCCAGGACGTCCTCGCCGTCGAGGGTGACGGTGCCGCCGGTGATCGTGTACTTCGGGTGGCCCGCGAGGGAGTAGGCGAGGGTCGACTTGCCGGAGCCGTTGGGGCCCATGATGGCGTGCGTCTCGCCCTGCTTCACGGTCAGGTCGACGCCCTTGAGGATCTCCTTCGTGGCGTTGTCGGCCTCGACGGTGACGTGCAGGTCGTGGATTTCAAGCGTTGCCATGGGTTCCTCAGGACTCCTGGGTGAGGGAGACGAGCACGTCGTCCCCTTCGATCTGTACGGGGTATACGGGGACGGGGCGCGTCGCGGGAAGGCCGGACGGCTTGCCGGTGCGGAGGTCGAAGCTGGAGCCGTGCAGCCAGCACTCGATCTGACAGTCCTCCACCTCGCCCTCGGAGAGCGAGACGTTCGCGTGCGAGCAGACGTCGTGGATCGCGAACACCTCCCCTTCGGTCTTCACGACCGAGACCGGCGTGCCGTCGAGTTCCACCCGCTTCGGGGTGTCCTCCTCCAGCTCGCTCAGCCCACAGGCCCGAATGAATCGGGCACGGTCGAAGGTGGTCATGCGACCGACGCCTCCAGCTCCTCTTCGATCTTGGCGATGAGGCGCTCCTCGATGTCCTCGACGCCGATCTGCTGGACCAGCTCGGCGAAGAAGCCGCGGACCACCAGACGGCGGGCCTCGTGCTCCGGAATGCCGCGGGCCATCAGGTAGAAGAGCTGCTCGTCGTCGAAGCGGCCGGTCGCCGAGGCGTGTCCGGCGCCGACGATCTCGCCGGTCTCGATCTCCAGGTTCGGCACGGAGTCGACCCGGGCGCCGTCGGTCAGAACCAGGTTCCGGTTCATCTCGTACGTGTCCGTGCCCTCGGCCTTGGCCTCGATGAGGACGTCGCCGATCCACACCGCGTGCGCGCCGTCGCCCTGCAGCGCGCCCTTGTAGGCGACGTTCGACTTGCAGTGCGGGGTGTTGTGGTCGACGAGGAGGCGGTGCTCCTGGTGCTGGCCCGAGTCCGTGAAGTACAGGCCGAAGAGCTCGGCCTCGCCGCCGGTGCCGGCGTACGCGACGCGCGGGTGGAGGCGTACGACGTCGCCGCCGAAGGTGACCACGAAGGACTTGAAGGTGGCATCCCGGCCGATCAGCGCGTTGTGCTGGCCCACGTGCACGGACTTGTCGTCCCAGTCCTGGACGGAGACGACGGTGAGCTTGGCGCCGTCGCCCAGGATGTAGTCGACGTTGGCGGCGAGCACGGCGTCACCGGTGTGGTCGATGACGACGACGGCCTCGGCGAAGGCTCCGAGCTCCACGACCTGGTGGCCGTAGGCGACCCCGCCCTCGCCGTGCACGGCGATGCGGATCGGCTCGGTGAGCACCGTCTCCTTGGGGACGGTGACGACACCGGCCTTCTCGAACGCCGAGTACGCCTGGGCGGCGACGCGGTCCACCGGGGTGCCGGCCTTGCCCAGTCGGGCGTCGTCGCGGCCGACGGTCTCCACGACGACGCCCTCGGGCGCGTCGATGTCGACCTTCACGCCGTCGCCGGTGGCGACCGCGGTGCCGTCGTGCAGCCCGCGCAGGCGCTCCAGCGGGGTGAACCGCCACTCCTCCTCGCGGCCGTGGGGGACGGGGAAGTCCGCCACGTCGAAGGACGGGGGCGCGCTCATGCGCGTGGCGACGGTCGACTCGGCGGCCACCGCGATCTGGCCGGCGGTGGTGGATCCCACCGGGATGTTCTGAGCCTCAGCCATGGCTGTCGTAGTGCTCGCTTTCTGAGTAAGACGTGTGCTGACCGATGGGGCGGGGTTAGCCGACCGCGCCTTCCATCTGCAGCTCGATCAGCCGGTTGAGCTCGAGGGCGTACTCCATGGGCAGTTCCTTGGCGATCGGCTCGACGAAGCCGCGCACGATCATCGCCATCGCCTCGAACTCGGTCAGACCACGGCTCATCAGGTAGAAGAGCTGGTCCTCGGAGACCTTGGAGACGGTGGCCTCGTGACCCATGGACACGTCGTCCTCACGGACGTCGACGTACGGGTACGTGTCGGAGCGGGAGATGGTGTCGACGAGCAGCGCGTCGCACAGCACGTTCGACTTGGATCCGGCCGCGCCCTCGCCGATCTCGACCAGACCGCGGTAGGACGTGCGACCGCCACCGCGCGCCACGGACTTCGACACGATGTTCGACGAGGTGTTCGGCGCCATGTGGACCATCTTGGAGCCGGCGTCCTGGTGCTGCCCCTCGCCCGCGAAGGCGATGGACAGGGTCTCGCCCTTGGCGTGCTCACCCATCAGGTAGACGGCCGGGTACTTCATGGTGACCTTGGAGCCGATGTTGCCGTCGATCCACTCCATGGTCGCGCCCTCGTACGCCACGGCGCGCTTGGTGACCAGGTTGTAGACGTTGTTCGACCAGTTCTGGATGGTCGTGTAGCGGCAGCGGGCGCCCTTCTTCACGATGATCTCGACCACCGCGGAGTGCAGGGAGTCCGACTTGTAGATCGGGGCCGTACAACCCTCGACGTAGTGGACGTAGGCGTCCTCGTCGACGATGATCAGCGTCCGCTCGAACTGGCCCATGTTCTCCGTGTTGATGCGGAAGTAGGCCTGGAGCGGAATCTCCACGTGCACGCCCTTCGGCACGTAGATGAAGGAGCCACCGGACCACACGGCGGTGTTCAGCGACGCGAACTTGTTGTCACCGACCGGGATGACCGTGCCGAAGTACTCCTTGAAGAGCTCCGGGTGCTCCTTCAGAGCGGTGTCGGTGTCCAGGAAGATGACGCCCTGCTCCTCCAGGTCCTCGCGGATCTGGTGGTAGACGACCTCGGACTCGTACTGGGCCGCGACACCGGCGACGAGGCGCTGCTTCTCCGCCTCCGGGATGCCGAGCTTGTCGTACGTGTTCTTGATGTCCTCGGGCAGGTCCTCCCAGGACTCCGCCTGCTTCTCCGTGGAGCGCACGAAGTACTTGATGTTATCGAAGTCGATGCCCGAGAGGTCCGAGCCCCAGTTGGGCATGGGCTTCTTCTCGAAGAGGCGCAGGCCCTTGAGGCGGAGCTTGGTCATCCACTCCGGCTCGCTCTTCTTCGCGGAGATGTCGCGGACGACGTCCTCGTTGATGCCGCGCTTGGCAGAGGCACCGGCCACGTCGGAGTCGGCCCAGCCATATTCGTACGTACCCAGACCCTCGAGCTCGGGGTGGGCAGTCTCCTCGATGGGGAGCGTCATGCGGGGTTCCTCCCGGCGGTGCTTGCAGATGCGTTATCAGTGGTCTTGGAAATCTTGGGGATAAACGTGGTGCATACGCCGTCGCCGTGGGCGATGGTGGCCAGCCGCTGGACGTGCGTACCGAGCAGCTGGGAGAAGATCTCGGTCTCCGCCTCGCACAGCTGCGGGAACTGCTCGGCGACGTGGGCGACCGGGCAGTGGTGCTGGCAGAGCTGCTCGCCGACCGGTGCGCTACGCGCCGTAGCAGCGTACCCGTCCACGCTCAAGGCCTTGGCCAGCGCTTCGGCGCGTTCCTCGGGGGCGGCGGCCTCGACGGCCTTGCGGTACGCACCGGCCTGCGCGGCCATCCTGGCGCGGGCGAAGGCGACCACGCCCTCTTCCCCGCCCTCGCGCGCCGCGATCCAGCGCAGGGCGTCCGCGGCGAGCTTGTCGTAGGACTGGTCGAAGGCGTCCCGGCCGCAGTCGGTCAGGGCGAACACCTTGGCGGGGCGGCCGCGCGTACGCGCTCCGTAGACCCGCTGCTCACGTGCTTCCACGACGTCGTCCGCGACGAGTGCGTCGAGATGACGGCGCACGGCGGCCTGGGTCAGTCCCAGGCGTCCCGCGAGGTCGGCCACGGTCGACGGGCCGTGATCCAGGATGGACCGCGCGACTCGGTTGCGGGTGGACCGCTCCCCGGTCGCGAGCTCCTCCTGCGGGGCCCCTGTGGGGGCCTCCCGAGCCTCGCCAACGTTTTTCACAACGCCATTGTTGCGTAATTCCTCAGAGCCAGGCAAGCCGCGTCCTGAGGGGTGGACGGTGCGCTGCATCACTTAGGCATACCTAAGGTGACCTGCGGAAATGATCTTTGATCGATCAATTCGGTGGCGGCCGGCCGGGCTCTCGGGGAAACTGCCGAACCATGCCGACACCCCCTCCGACCGGCCCACTCGTCACTCGGGACACCCTCGCCGCACACCTTCTCTCGCTGGGCATACGCCCGGGAGAGACGCTTCTCGTGCACTCCTCCCTCAGCTCCCTCGGCTGGGTCAACGGCGGCCCGGTCGCCGTCGTCCAGGGACTGCTCGACGCACTCGGTCCCGAGGGCACTCTGGTGGTCCCCACCCAGTCCGGCGACCTCTCCGACCCGGCCCTGTGGAGCAACCCGCCCGTACCCGAGGAGTGGTGGTCGGCCATTCGGGCGACGATGCCCGCGTACGACCCGCTCGTGACGCCCTCCCGCGGGGTCGGCGTGATCCCGGAGACCGTACGGAACTGGCCCGGCGCCCTGCGCAGCGCACATCCGGAGACCTCGTTCGCGGCGCTCGGCCCGCGCGCGGCGGCGATCACCGAGGGGCACGCGCTCGACTGCCGCCTCGGCGAGCGCAGCCCGCTGGCCCGCCTGGAGGCCGGCGGCGCCCGGGTCCTGCTGCTCGGCGCGGGCTACGACACCTGTACGAGTTTCCATCTGGCCGAGTACCGCATCCCGTCGCCCGTCGTGGAGGTCGGGCGCCCCTCCCCGACGGGCTGGGAGCTGGTCCGGGAGGTGTCGATCACCTCCGAGATGTTCGAGGAGCTGGGCTCCGACTTCGAGCGGGACCGTCCCGTCGTGCGGGGCAAGGTGGGCGCGGCCGACGCCAGGCTGTTCCCGGTGGCCGACGCGGTGGCGTACGCGGAGCGATGGCTGGCGCTGCACCGGCCACGGGATCTGTACGTGGATGCGGGACCCGGCGCCTCCGAGCCGCGACGGCGTCCTTAGACTTGCGCCTCATGCGAAGCGAGCCCGTGGTCCAGGTCCAGGCCCTGGTGAAGCGGTACGGCACGAAGACCGCGGTGGACGGCCTCGACCTGGTGGCCAAGGCGGGCATCACCGCCGTACTCGGACCCAATGGCGCCGGCAAGACGACCACGGTCGAGACCTGCGAGGGGTACCGGAGACCGGACTCGGGCTCGGTACGCGTCCTGGGCCTCGACCCGGTCCGGGAGGCCGCGGCGCTGCGCCCCCGCATCGGCGTGATGCTCCAGTCCGGAGGCGTCTACTCGTCCGCCCGGGCGGACGAAATGCTCCGCCACGTCGCCAAGCTCCACGCCCACCCGCTGGACGTGGACGCGCTCATCGAACGGCTCGGGCTCGACAGCTGCGGCCGTACGACATACCGGCGGCTTTCGGGCGGCCAGCAGCAGCGCCTCGCGCTGGCGATGGCCGTGGTCGGCCGCCCCGAACTGGTCTTCCTCGACGAGCCGACCGCCGGACTCGACCCGCAGGCCCGGCACGCCACCTGGGACCTGGTCCGCGATCTGCGCGCCGACGGCGTCTCCGTCATCCTCACCACGCACTACATGGACGAGGCCGAGCAGCTCGCCGACGACGTCGCGATCATCGACGCGGGCAAGGTCATCGCCCAGGGCTCGCCCGAGGAGCTGTGCCGCGGCGGCGCCGAGAACACCCTGCGGTTCACCGGCCGCCCGGGGCTCGACGTGGGGTCCCTGCTGAAGGCCCTCCCGGCCGACTGCACGGCGGCCGAACTGACGCCGGGCGCCTACCGGGTGGGCGGCAAGGTCGATCCGCAACTGCTGGCGACGGTCACGTCCTGGTGCGCGCAGCACGGGGTGATGCCGGAGAAGATCTCGGTCGAACGCCACACCCTCGAAGACGTGTTTTTGGAACTGACCGGCAAGGAGCTGCGTTCATGACCGTCGCCGGTACGTACACCCCGAAGCCGAGTGCGGCGCCGCTGCCCCGCATGATCGGCGCGCAGGCCGCCCTCGAGACGAAGATGCTGCTCCGTAACGGCGAACAGCTCCTCCTGACGGTCGTCATCCCGACCCTGCTGCTGGTGCTGTTCGGCTCGGTCGACATCGTCGACACGGGCAAGGGCAAGGCGGTCGACTTCCTGGCCCCCGGCATCCTCGCACTCGCCGTGATGTCGACGGCGTTCACCGGCCAGGCGATCGCGACGGGCTTCGAGCGGCGCTACGGCGTGCTCAAGCGGCTGGCCGCCTCCCCGCTCCCCCGCTGGGGCCTGATGACGGCGAAGACGGCGTCCGTGCTGGTCACGGAGGCTCTCCAGGTGATCCTGCTGACGGTGGTCGCCTTCGCGCTGGGCTGGTCGCCGCACGGCAACCCGCTGGCTGTGCTGCTGTTGCTGGTTCTGGGCACGGCCGCGTTCTCGGGCCTCGGCCTGCTGATGGCGGGCACACTGAAGGCGGAGGCGACGCTGGCCGCCGCCAACCTGGTCTTCCTGCTGCTCCTGGTCGGCGGCGGCGTGATCGTCCCGATGGACAAGTTCCCCGCCGGCGCCCAGGACGTCCTCGGCCTGCTGCCGATCTCGGCGCTCTCGGACGGGCTGCGGGACGTTCTCCAGCACGGCGCGGGGATGCCGTGGGGGGACCTCGGGATCCTGGCCGTGTGGGCGGTCGTGGGTCTCGCAGCCGCCGCCCGATTCTTCCGGTGGGAGTAGAGACCTCCCCCTCGTGAAGGCGTGCACAAGCGGCCCCCTACGATGGGGAGCGTGCCAAACGTGACCCGAGCCGACGCCCTGAGCGCGGTGCGCAACCCGCTCGCCTTCATCGCCGAACGCTGGACCCCGAACCCTCGGACGGTGCAGCGCGCGGCCCTCGCCGCGCTGGTGATGGCGGTGGTCATCGTGGTCACCGGCGGCGCCGTGCGGCTGACCGGCTCGGGCCTCGGCTGCCCGACCTGGCCGAAGTGCACGGACGACTCGCTGACGACAACGAGCGCCATGGGCTTCCACGGGGTCATCGAGTTCGGCAACCGCATGCTGACGTACGTACTGTGCGCGGCGGTCGGCTGGGCGATCATCGCCGCACGCTCGCAGAAGCCGTGGCGGCGGGGCCTGACCCGGCTGGGCTGGGCTCAGTTCTGGATCGTCATGAGCAACGCGATCCTCGGCGGCATCGTCGTCCTGGTCGGCCTCAACCCTTACACGGTCGCCGCCCACTTCCTCCTCTCCACGGCGCTCATCACCGTCGCGACGCTCATGTGGCAGCGCACCCGCGAGGGCGACGCCGAACCGCGTCCGCTCGTCGGCAAGTCGGTGCAGCAACTGGTCTGGTTCCTGGTCGCGGCCGCCGTGCTGCTGATCGCGGTCGGCACGGTCGTCACCGGTGCGGGTCCGCACGCGGGCGACTCCAGCGAGGTCGACCGCATGCACGTGAACTGGGAGAACGTCGCCAAGCTGCACGCCGTGCTGGCCTGGATCGTGGTCACGCTGACCTTCGCCCTGTGGTTCGTCCTCAAGGCGGTCGACGCCCCCAAGGGCCCGCTGAACCGCACCCGCGACCTGTTCCTCATCCTCCTCTCCCAGGGCGTCATCGGTTACGTCCAGTACTTCACGGACCTCCCCGAGGCCCTGGTCGGCCTCCATATGCTCGGCTCATGCCTGGTCTGGATCGGGGTGCTGCGCGTACTGCTGGCGCTGCGCGAACGCCCGGACGTCATGGCGGACCTGCCGGGCCCTTCGACGGAATCGACGCTCACGCGGGCGTGAGTCCTTCGTAGGCGCCGACAAGGCCGTCGATGGCGGGACCCAGATAGGCCCTCGTGAGCTCTGCCCGGCGCGCCGTCCACTCCTCCGTGGGCGGCGCCGGGTCCTCGTATCTCCGCCGCCTGATGTCGGCGACCACGTCGACGGGCGCACCCAGTGCGGGCAGCGCCTCCAACGCCTCCCGCTTCGAGATCAGCCGGCCCTCGCGCAGGGTGACGGTCGCACGGGCGAAGGTGACCATCCCCAGGTCGACCCAGACGTTCTGCTTCCAGAGCCGGGCCTTTCGCACCGCGGGCCGCCAGAAGTCCTTCTGGTCCCGCACGACGAAGGCGTTCAGTTCGCGGTCCGGGGTGGGCGGGAACAGGTCCTCGGGCGGTGTGCCGTGCACAACGAGTCCGAAGGCGTGCAGCTCCCGCCGGGTGACCGGGGTGACCGGGCGCTTCAGCAGGTGGTTGTGCGCCCAGGTGAGGTACGACCGCTCCGCGCCGGCCATGGTGTCCGGCGTCGGATAGCTGCAGTGCAGCTTGTCGGCGAGCGGCTCGTCGGCGCGCAGCCGACGGTGCAGCCGCACCACCTTGCGCACGGTCCCGAGCGAGATCGGGCCCTCCAGGACCGCGATCAGATCGAGATCGCTGCGCCCCTCCTGGTAGTCGCCCCCGGCGAGCGAGCCGTGCGCCCACAAGGCGACCGGGGCAAGAACGCTCAGATCTGCGAGGAAGCGGTCGAGGAGTCGAGCAGTGGCGTCATCGGTCATGGGGTCGAAGTCTGGCGGCTCTCAGTCCACCCCGTACACCCGTCGCGCGTTCCCCGCCGCGATCAGCCCCGCCACCCGCTGCGCGTCGGCCAACGACCAGGCCCCCTCTGCGACCCAGGAGCCGAGCACCCGTGCGAGCGCCTCGCGGAAGAGGCGTGCCCCGACCACATGAAGTTCGGGCAGGCCATGTGCCCCGCTGGAGAACAGGAGCTTGCCGAAGGGCGCCAGCTCCAGGATCTCGGCGAGGACGGCTGCCGCCCGCACTCCCGTACGGACCAGGGCCGCGCCCAGGTCGGCGTACACATGCGGGAAGACACCGGCGAGGTGGGCCGCGTGCCGGTGGTACGGGTAGCCGTGCAGGAGGACGAGGTCGGTGCCGAGGCCGGCCGTGGCGCGGGCGAAGTCGGTGAGCAGGACGGGGTCGCTGCGGTCGATGCGCAGTCCGGGCTCGCCGAGTCCCGCGTGGAGTTGGAGGGGCAGCCCCGAGGCCACCGCGATCCACAGCAGATGGCGCAGGAGGACGGGGTCGCTGAGCGCCCCGCCCACCCGGCGGTCCGCCAGCCAGCGGCCCGCCGCCCCCCGCACCTCGCCCGGGCCGGGCGGCTCGGGCGCGAGCGCCAGTCCGTGCCGCATGCCCGCCACGGAGGTGAAGGCGACGGCGTTCGCGGCGGCCCCGTGGACGGACTCGGCGAGATTGGCGAGAAAGGACTCGACGGTGCCGGAGGTGTCGGCGACCTGCTCGGCGAGCAGCTCCAGACGGACGATCTCGTGCGCCTCGGCAGCTCCCGTGGAGGCCATCTCGCCCGGCCCCGTCAGATCACCGGGCAGCCCGGTGTCGACGAGATACGTCGTGATGCCGCTGCCGCGCAACAGCCTGCGGCCCGATTCCAGTACGCCGAGTTCACGACGCCGGGCCAGATAGCGGGCGGGCGGGCAGTGCGGCTCCAGACCGAGCAGCGGCGGACACCAGCGGCGTACGGCGAAACCGGTCTGCGTGTCGAAGAAGGTGGTGCCGGGGGCCGGTGGGCCCTCGGTTCTGGCGAGGTGGGCCTCGAAGGTGCCGAGGCCCAGCTCCGTCCTCAGTACGCCGTGGCAGTACTGGTCCACCAGGGACGGCGTTTCGATCATCCGGACTCCCCGCGACTGGACCTTGCGTTCTCAGGTCCTAACGGGTGAAGCGGGTATCAGGTGTTGCTGACCCACACCCCGTGCGAAGGAGCTTCGCTGGTTTTGCGGTGCGCAGAGTGCGGATTTCTTCGAAGGTGCGGCCTGTTGTGGCTGGTCGCGCAGTTACCCGCGCCCCTCAGGGGGCGCGACCGGCGAGTCGCGATTCCACCCGGGCCTCAGCCGTTGTTCGGGCCGCCCACCTGGATTCCCGCCATGCGCGTCCACTCGTAGGGGCCCGTCTTCACCTTCGCCGCGAACTCGCCGTCGAATTCTTCGTGAACGGTGATGCCGGACTTCTTCACGGCTTCCTCGGCGATCGCGTAGGTGGGTGCCACGAGGTCGCCCCAGCCGCCGTCCTCGCCGACGAGCACGATCCGGGCGCCCTTCTGTCCGATGTACGCGACCTGTCCCTCGGCCCCGCCATGTGCCTTGGAGAAGGCGGAGATCTGCTGGGCGAGCTTGGCGGCCCTGCGCTCGGCCTTGGCGTCCTGGGTGGCGCCGGTCGTCTCGTCATCCTGCTGGGTGTCTGCCATGGCCAGGATGCTACCGACGAGTAGATCAAACGGCGACGGGAGGGGTGCGTGGCCTTGACCACGCACCCCTCCCGTCGACGTCAGCTAGCGCAGGAAGGGGTCCACCGCGACTGCGACGAAGAGGATCGACACATAGGTGATCGACCAGTGGAACAGCCGCATCTCCTTGAGCTTGCCGCCCGTCACCTCGGCCTTGGCGCGGTTGTGCAGACCGTGCGCCTCCCACAGCCAGAACCCACCGGCGGCGAGCGCGACCAGCGTGTAGAACCAGCCCGTGTAGCCGAGGGGGGTGAGCAGCAGCGAGACCGCGACCATCACCCAGCTGTAGATGACGATCTGTCGGGCGACCACCTTGTTGGTGGCGACGACCGGCAGCATCGGCACGCCCACGCGCGCGTAGTCCTCCTTGACCTTCATGGACAGCGGCCAGTAGTGCGGCGGCGTCCAGAAGAACATGACGAGGAAGAGGATGACCGGCGCCCACGACATGGAGTTCGTGACCGCGGACCAGCCGATGAGCACCGGGAGGCAACCCGCGATGCCGCCCCACACGATGTTCTGCGACGTACGGCGCTTGAGGATCATCGTGTAGACGACGACGTAGAAGAGGAGCGCTCCGAGCGACAGCCACGCCGACAGCCAGTTGACGGTCAGGCCGAACAGGAGTGTCGAGACGACCGCCAGCGTGATGCCGAAGGCCAGGCACTCGCGGGGGCTGACCATGCCGGTGACCAGCGGGCGCTGCGAGGTGCGCTCCATCAGGGCGTCGATGTCACGGTCGATGTACATGTTCAGCGCGTTGGCGCCGCCCGCCGACAGATAGCCGCCGAGGCAGGTGAGGAGCACCAGCTTCAGGTCCGGCACACCCTGCTGGGCCAAGAACATCACCGGAACGGTGGTGATCAGCAGCAGTTCGATGATGCGCGGCTTGGTCAGCGCCACGAACGCTTTGACACGGGCCCCGAATGGCCGCTGGCCCCGGCTGCTGCTCGACTCGAGCTCCCCCACTGCCCTAACGGCGTGGGAGGTGCCCCCACCCGCTGGACGGGATTCGACGGCCGTCACGCACACCCCTGACAGAGACATCCCAGCAAGCCCCCAGGTGTGAACTCCCCGTAAAGGCTCGCGCGTACCACGCCACTGTAGACGTTGCCCAGACCCCGACATTCGCGGGGGTGGGGTCGTGTTGAGCAGCGCCGCTGGAAGAGCCGAGCACCACTCGATTGAGCACTCTTACGAGCGGCTCCGTATTCACTTGCCGAACACGGAACGGCCCAGTCGGGAGGCGGATCCCGAAGAGTCCCGGCAGTCTGGAATGAGTCGAAAAAACGCACGTACTTACGGGGGTAGGCTCGATACCGCCGGTGGGCGCCCAGTGCACCGGCATTCGACATGCGTGACATGTGGAGAGGAGCCCTGACCCAGGGTGAGCACCAAGCCGACCACCACAGACCTCGAGTGGACCGAGTTGGACCAGCGGGCCGTGGACACTGCCCGCGTCCTGGCCGCCGATGCCGTACAGAAGGTCGGCAACGGCCATCCCGGTACGGCGATGAGCCTGGCGCCCGCCGCGTACACCCTCTTCCAGAAGGTGATGCGGCACGACCCGGCGGACGCCGACTGGGTAGGACGCGACCGCTTCGTGCTGTCCGCGGGCCACTCGTCCCTGACCCTCTACACCCAGCTCTACCTGGCCGGCTTCGGCCTGGAGCTGGACGATCTGAAGGCCTTCCGTACGTGGGGCTCCAAGACGCCGGGTCACCCTGAGTACGGGCACACCACCGGTGTGGAGACCACGACCGGTCCGCTCGGTCAGGGTGTCGCCAACGCCGTGGGCATGGCGATGGCCTCCCGCTACGAGCGCGGTCTGTTCGACCCGGACGCCCCGCAGGGCGAGTCTCCGTTCGACCACTTCATCTACTGCATCGCCGGTGACGGCTGCCTCCAGGAGGGCATCTCCGCGGAGGCGTCCTCGCTGGCCGGGCACCAGAAGCTCGGCAACCTGGTCCTGCTGTGGGACGACAACCACATCTCGATCGAGGGCGACACCGAGACGGCCGTCTCCGAGGACACCGCCAAGCGGTACGAGGCGTACGGCTGGCATGTGCAGCGCGTCGCCCCGAAGCCGGACGGCGACCTGGACCCGCACGCCATCTACAACGCGATCGAGGCCGCGAAGAAGGTGACGGACAAGCCGTCCTTCATCGCGATGCGCTCGATCATCGCCTGGCCCGCCCCGAACGCGCAGAACACCGAGGCCGCGCACGGCTCGGCGCTCGGCGACGACGAGGTCGCGGCCACCAAGCGCGTCCTCGGCTTCGACCCGGAGAAGTCCTTCGAGGTCACCGACGAGGTTCTCGCGCACACCCGCCAGGCCCTCGACCGCGGCCGCGAGGCCAAGGCCGAGTGGGAGAAGGGCTTCGCCGCGTGGCGCACCGCCCGTCCGGAGCGCGCCGCCGAGTACGACCGCATCGCCGCGACCGAGCTGCCGGCCGGCTGGGAGGAGAAGCTCCCGGTCTTCGAGGCGGGCAAGGGCGTCGCCACGCGTGCCGCGTCCGGCAAGGTGCTCCAGGCGCTCGGCGCGGTCATCCCCGAGCTGTGGGGCGGCTCCGCCGACCTGGCGGGCTCGAACAACACGACCATCGACAAGAACTCCTCGTTCCTGCCGGCCGACAATCCGCTGCCGGGTGCCAACCCCTACGGCCGCACGATTCACTTCGGCATCCGCGAGCACTCGATGGCCGCGGAGATGAACGGCATCGCGCTGCACGGCAACACCCGCATCTACGGCGGCACCTTCCTGGTGTTCTCCGACTACATGCGCAACGCCGTGCGCCTGTCCGCGCTGATGCACCTGCCGGTGACGTACGTGTGGACGCACGACTCCATCGGCCTCGGCGAGGACGGTCCGACGCACCAGCCGGTCGAGCACCTCGCCTCGCTGCGCGCGATCCCCGGCCTCAACGTCGTCCGTCCCGCGGACGCCAACGAGACCGCCGTCGCCTGGCGCGAGGTCCTCAAGCGCTACACGAAGGTGTTCGGCAAGGGCGCCCCGCACGGCCTCGCGCTGACCCGCCAGGGCGTGCCGACGTACGAGCTCAACGAGGATGCCGCCAAGGGCGGCTACGTGCTCTTCGAGGCCGAGGGCGGCGAGCCCGAGGTCATCCTCATCGGTACCGGCTCGGAGGTGCACGTCGCCGTCGAGGCGCGCGAGCAGCTGCAGGCCGCGGGCATCCCGACGCGCGTTGTGTCCATGCCGTGCGTGGAGTGGTTCGAGGAGCAGGACCAGGGGTACCGGGACAGCGTCCTGCCGCCGTCGGTGAAGGCGCGGGTCGCGGTGGAGGCCGGTATCGGTCTGACCTGGCACCGATTCGTCGGGGACGCCGGGCGCATTGTTTCGCTGGAGCACTTCGGTGCTTCGGCCGACGGCAAGGTGCTCTTCCGCGAATTCGGTTTCACTGCCGAGAACGTCGCCAATGCCGCCCGGGAATCGATCGCCGCAGCCCGGCGCTGACGCTGATATACGACACGTAGGAGATGCAATTTTCATGACAGACGCACTCAAGCGCCTCTCCGAAGAAGGCGTCGCGATCTGGCTGGACGACCTGTCGCGCAAGCGGATCACGTCCGGCAATCTCGCCGAACTGATCGACCAGCAGCACGTCGTGGGCGTCACCACCAACCCGTCGATCTTCCAGAAGGCGATCAGCAGCGGTGACGGTTACGAGCAGCAGCTCGCCGACCTCGCCGCTCGCAAGGTCACCGTCGAAGAAGCGATCCGCATGATCACGACGGCGGACGTCCGTGACGCCGCCGACATCCTGCGTCCGGTCTTCGACGCGACCGGCGGCCAGGACGGCCGCGTGTCGATCGAGGTCGACCCGCGTCTGGCGCACAACACCAAGGCGACCATCGCCGAGGCCAAGCAGTTGGCCTGGCTGGTGGACCGCCCCAACACCCTGATCAAGATCCCGGCCACCAAGGCGGGTCTCCCGGCGATCACCGAGACCATCGGCCTCGGCATCAGCGTCAACGTCACGCTGATCTTCTCGCTGGAGCGCTACCGCGAGGTCATGGACGCCTACATCTCCGGCCTGGAGAAGGCCAAGGAGCGTGGCCTGGATCTCTCGAAGATCCACTCCGTGGCGTCCTTCTTCGTGTCCCGCGTGGACACCGAGATCGACAAGCGGATCGACGCGCTCGGCACCCCCGAGGCCAAGGCCGCCCGCGGCAAGGCCGGGGTCGCCAACGCCCGGCTCGCCTACCAGGCGTACGAGGAGGTCTTCTCCTCCGACCGCTGGGCCGCCCTCGACAAGGCGCAGGCCAACAAGCAGCGTCCGCTGTGGGCCTCGACCGGCGTCAAGGACAAGGCGTACAAGGACACCCTGTACGTCGACGAGCTGGTGGCGCCGAACACGGTGAACACCATGCCGGAGGCCACTCTTGAGGCCACCGAGGACCACGGGCAGATCACCGGCAACACCATCGCCGGTACGTACGAGCAGTCCCGCGCCGAGATCGACGCGGTCGAGAAGCTCGGGATCTCGTACAACGACGTGGTCCAGCTCCTGGAGGACGAGGGCGTCGACAAGTTCGAGGCCTCCTGGAACGACCTGCTCAAGTCCACAGAGGCAGAGCTCGAACGCCTCGCCCCCTCGGAGGGCTGAAACCTTGTCAAGCAGCAACCCGCTGCGTGACCCCGCAGACCGACGGCTCCCGCGTATCGCGGGGCCGTCGGGCCTGGTCATCTTCGGCGTCACGGGCGATTTGTCACGCAAAAAGCTGATGCCCGCCGTGTACGACCTCGCCAACCGGGGTCTGCTGCCGCCGGGCTTCTCGCTCGTCGGCTTCGCACGCCGTGAGTGGGCCAACGAGGACTTCGCCCAGGAGGTCCACGACGCGGTCAAGGAGCACGCCCGGACACCCTTCCGCGAGGAGGTCTGGCAGCAGCTCGTCCAGGGGATGCGCTTCGTGCAGGGCACCTTCGACGACGACGACGCCTTCGAACGGCTGCGCTCCACCATCGACGAACTGGACAAGGCACAGGGCACGGGCGGCAACTTCGCCTTCTACCTCTCCGTGCCGCCGTCCGCCTTCCCGGTGGTCATCAAGCAGCTGAAGAAGCACCGCCTGGCCGAGCAGACGAACGGCTCCTGGCGCCGAGCGGTCATCGAGAAGCCCTTCGGCCACGACCTCAAGTCGGCCGAGGAGCTCAACGCGGTCGTCCACGAGGTCTTCGCACCCGACCAGGTCTTCCGCATCGACCACTACCTGGGCAAGGAGACCGTCCAGAACATTCTGGCGCTCCGCTTCGCCAACACGATGTTCGAGCCGATCTGGAACCGGTCCTTCGTCGACCACGTGCAGATCACGATGGCCGAGGACATCGGCATCGGCGGCCGCGCCGGCTACTACGACGGCATCGGCGCCGCCCGGGACGTCATCCAGAACCACCTGCTCCAGCTGATGGCCCTCACGGCCATGGAGGAGCCCGCCTCCTTCGGCGCGGACGCGCTCGCCGCCGAGAAGACCAAGGTGCTCGGCGCCGCCAAGCTGCCGAAGGACCTGGGCAGGAACACCGTCCGAGGGCAGTACGCGGCGGGCTGGCAGGGTGGCGAGAAGGTCGTCGGCTACCTCCAGGAAGACGGCATCGACGCCAAGTCGAAGACCGACACCTACGCGGCCATCAAGCTGGAGATCGACAACCGCCGCTGGGCGGGCGTCCCCTTCTACCTGCGCACCGGCAAGCGCCTCGGCCGCCGTGTCACGGAGATCGCGGTCGTCTTCCAGCGCGCCCCGCACTCCCCCTTCGACCACACGGCGACGGAGGAGCTGGGCCAGAACGCGATCGTCTTCCGCGTCCAGCCCGACGAGGGCGTCACGGTCCGCTTCGGCTCCAAGGTGCCCGGCACCTCGATGGAGATCCGGGACGTCTCGATGGACTTCGCGTACGGCGAGTCCTTCACCGAGTCGAGCCCGGAGGCGTACGAGCGCCTGATCCTGGACGTCCTGCTGGGCGACTCGAACCTCTTCCCGCGCACCGAGGAGGTCGAGCTGTCCTGGAAGATCCTCGACCCGATCGAGGAGTACTGGGACAAGCACGGCAAGCCCGCGCAGTACCCCGCGGGCACGTGGGGCCCCGTCGAGGCGGACGAAATGCTCGAGCGAGACGGACGGAGCTGGCGTCGCCCATGAAGACCGATCTCACGGACACCACGGCCAGCAAGATCAACAAGGCGCTCGTACAGGGCCGCCGCGCCATCGGCACGCCCGCCGTCGGCATGGTGCTCACCCTCGTCATCGTCACCGACGAGGAGAACGCCTACGACGCCCTGAAGGCCGCCAACGAGGCCTCGCGCGAGCACCCCTCACGCACCCTCGTGGTCATCAAGCGCGTCTCGCGTTCGCCCCGTGACCGCACGAAGTCACGCCTCGACGCCGAGGTGCGGCTCGGCGCGGAGGCCGGCACCGGCGAGACGGTGGTGCTGCGCCTGTACGGCGAGGTCGTCAACCACGCCCAGTCGGTCGTCCTGCCGCTGCTGCTGCCGGACGCGCCGGTCGTCGTCTGGTGGCCGGTGAACGCGCCGCTCGACCCGGCCAAGGACCCGCTCGGCGCGCTCGGCCAACGCCGCGTGACCGACACCTACGCGGCCGAAGCGCCGGTACGGGAGCTGAGCGCCCGCGCCGACGCCTACACGCCGGGCGACACCGACCTCTCCTGGACCCGCATCACGCCCTGGCGCTCGATGCTGGCGGCGGCCCTGGACCAGGTCACCTGCGAGGTGGACGCGGTCGAGGTGGAGGGCGAGGAGTTCAACCCGAGCTGCGAACTGCTCGCCATGTGGCTCGCGGACCGCCTCGACGTGCCCGTCAAGCGCTCTGTGTCCTCCGGTCCCGGCCTCACCGCCGTCCGGCTGGACACGAGTTGCGGCCCGATCGTCCTGGACCGCGCCGACGGCTCCCTGGCGACCCTGTCCATCCAGGGGCAGCCCGACCGCGCGGTGGCGCTCAAGCGCCGCGAGACGTCCGAGCTGATCGCGGAGGAGCTGCGCCGCCTCGACCCGGACGACACGTACGCGTCGGCACTGCGCTACGGGGTGGACCGGCTGAACCCGTCGGAGACGGAGACCTCCGCCTCCGGGACGACCGCGACGAAGGCCCCCGCCAAGGCTCCGGCCAAGAAGGCCGCGGCCAAGAAGGCTCCCGCGAAGAAGGCGGCCGCAAAGTGAGCACTCCGCAGCTCGTCGTCCACCGCGACAAGGAGCTGATGGCCCAGGCCGCCGCGGCCCGGCTGATCACGAAGATCGTGGACGCGCAGGCCTCGCGCGGCTACGCCTCGGTCGTGCTCACCGGCGGTCGCAACGGCAACGGTCTGCTGGCCGCGCTGGCCGCCGCGCCCGCGCGGGACGCCATCGACTGGGGCCGCCTCGACCTGTGGTGGGGCGACGAGCGGTTCCTGCCCGAGGGCGACCCCGACCGCAACGACACGCAGGCCCGTGCGGCGCTGCTCGACTCGGTGCCGCTGGACCCCGCGCGGGTGCACTCGATGCCGGTGTCCGACGGTCCCTACGGCGCCGACGTGGACGCGGCGGCGGAGGCGTACGCCGCCGAGCTCACGAAGGCCTCCGGGCCCGAGAACCACGGTTCCGTGCCGACCTTCGACGTCCTGATGCTGGGCGTCGGGCCCGACACCCACGTGGCCTCGCTCTTCCCGGAGCTCCCCGCGGTACGGGAGACGGAGCGGACGGTGGTCGGCGTACACGGCGCACCGAAGCCCCCGCCGACCCGGATCTCCCTCACCCTCCCCGCGATCCGCTCGGCCCGCGAGGTGTGGCTGCTGGCAGCGGGCGAGGACAAGGCCCAGGCCGCGGCGATCGCCCTGTCGGGCGCGGGCGAGGTACAGGCCCCGGCAGCGGGCGCCCACGGCCGCTCCCGCACCCTGTGGCTCCTGGACGCGGCAGCCGCCTCCCAGCTGCCGCGATCGCTGTATCCGCCGGCTTCGGCCTGAGCCCGGCAGGTAGGGGCGGCGGGGTTTGTTTCACCCCCGCCACCCCTACCCGTTCCCGTACCTGGGGGCTGTCGCCCCCAGACCCCCGCTCAACAGATTGCGCCCTTCCCCGCGCCCCTGAAGAACTGCGCGACAAGCCCCACCCACCCGCAGTCGACAGGCCGGCATGGGCCGGGTCACTTCACCGACCCGGCCATCACGCCTTGCACAAAGTGCCGCTGGAAGGCGAAGAACACGACCACCGGCACCACCAGGGACAGAAACGCGCCGGGCGCCAGCACATCGATGTTGCTTCCGAACTGCCGTATCTGCGACTGGAGTTCCACCGTCAGCGGCTGCGAGGAGCTGTCGGCGAAGAGCAGTGCGACCAGCATGTCGTTCCAGACCCAGAGGAACTGGAAGATGGCGAGGCTCGCGATGGCCGGCCGCCCCACCGGCAGCACGAGCCGGGTGAAGATACGCCACTCGGTGCCGCCGTCCATGCGCGCCGCCTCCAGCATCTCCCGAGGCATCTCCGCGAAGTAGTTGCGCAGCAGGAAGATCGCGAACGGCAGCCCGTACGACACGTGGAAGAGGACGACACCCGGAATCGTGCCGAACAGGCCCAGCTGGCCGAAGAGTTTGGCCACCGGGAGCAGACCGATCTGCACCGGCACCACCAGCAACGCGACCACCAGCAGGAAGAGCGGTTCGCGCCCCGGGAAGTCCAGCCATGCGAAGGCATATCCGGCGAGCGCGGCGAGCACGACGACGAGGAAGGTCGCCGGGACGGAGATCAGCACGGTGTTCCAGAACGCCCGTGTCATCCCCGAATTGCCCAGCAGCGCCGAGTAGTTGTCGAAAGACAGCTGCCCGGGGCTCTTCAACGCGGTCCACCAGCCCCCCTTCGCCGTGTCCTGGGCGGATCGCAGCGAGGACAGGAAGAGTCCCGCGAGCGGGGTCAGCCACACCAGACCCACGACGACGAGAAACGCCTGCACCAGGCTGTTGCCGAGCCCTCGCCTGAGCGCGTTCATCGTTGACTCCCTCGGAAACGGCGGACGTTGATGACCATGGCGGGGATCACCAGGAGCAGGAGCAGCACCCCGAGTGCGCTGCCCAGACCCTGGTTGTTGCCGCCGCCGAAGGACACCAGCCACATCTGGGTGGCCAGTACAGTGGCGTCCTCCTGCACCGGGCCCGGCGCGATGATGTACACGAGGTCGAAGACCTTCATCACGTTGATGACCAGCGTCACGAAGACCACGGTGAGGACGGGCCCGAGCAGCGGGACGGTGATCCGGCGGAAGATCTGCCACTCGTTCGCCCCGTCGATCCGGGCCGCCTCCAGGGCGTCGCGCGGCAGCGCGGCGAGCCCCGCGCCGATCAGGACCATGGCGAAGCCGGTCCAGATCCACAGGTAGGCGCCGATGATGGCGGGCGTGACGAGCGCGGGGCCCAGCCAGGAGACGCCCTGGTACGGCGGAGCGAAGTTCGACGCGGGCAGCCGCACGGTGTACGAGCCCGAGCCGAGGCCCTGGAAGCGGAAGGAGCCGTCGTCCGCGGTGGGGGTGCTCGCGACGGTCTTCCCGTCGCGCACCGCCTCGACCTTCATCTCCGGCAGCCCGCTCTCCTGCCGGTCGACCTTGCCCTGCTGCCCTCCCCCGCCGCGGGTGAAGTCCAGATAGGCGACGCCGCGTATCTCGTCGGCGGCCGCCTTCTGGCCCGCGGCCGGATAGGCGGGCCGCGCGCCCTGCGGCAGGTCCTTCGGGAGTACGCCGACCAGGCCGAGGTCGACGGTGTGGCCGGGGGTCGTGGCAGCGGTCGTACGGTACGAGCCGTCGGCGCCCTTGGTCAGGCCCTGGCCGTCCCGGGCGCGGGCGGTCGGGTACGACGAGGTCCCCTTGAAGGCGTCGTGCACGGAGACGACGGCGGCGTTCAGAACGCCCTTGTCCGGGTCCTCGTCGTAGGCGAGCCGGAAGATGATGCCCGCGGCGAGGAAGGAGACGGCCATGGGCATGAACAGCAGCAGCTTGAACGCCGTTGCCCAGCGCACCTTCTCGACGAGAACGGCGAGGATCAGGCCGAGCCCGGTGAGCAGAGCCGGTGCGACGACCACCCAGATCGCCGTGTTGCGGACGGCCTTGAGCGTGGCGGGGTCGCGGAACATCTCGGTGTAGTTGTCGCCGCCCACGAACCGGGTGCCGGAGGCGTCGAAGAAACTGCGGCCCACCGAGAACAGCACCGGGTAGACGACGAGCGCGCCGAGCAGGAGCAGGGCGGGGAAGACGAAGGCGAGGGCGATGACGCGGCCGCGTCGCCGGGCCCGCCGCCGGCGGTCGGCCATGGTGGCCGGCGGCGGGCTCGCCTCTTTCAGGAGCGTGGCGGTCATGATGATCAGCCCTGGTATGCCTTGGCCGCCGCGCTCTCGAGCTTGGCCGCGGTCCCCTTCGGGTCGGACGGGTCGCGCAGGAAGTCCTGGAGGAGCTTCCACTCACCGGCGCCCTTGGTGCCGCCGAACGCGGCAGGGGCCTGGTCGGACATGTCGAAGCGGACCGAATCCCCGGCGGCGACAAGGGACTTGGCGGTCTCGCGGGTGACGTCGTCGCCGTAGGAGGAGAGGTCGAGCTTCTTGTTCGGGGAGAGGAATCCGCCCGCCTTGGCCCACACCGCCGATGCTTCGGGGGTGGCCAGGTACTCCAGGAACTGCATGGCGGCCTTCTGGTTCTTGCCGTCCTTGAGGACGACGGCCGCGTCGCCGCCGCTGACCACGGGCGCCTTGCCGCCGCCGACCGCGGGGAAGGGGAAGAAGTTGGCGTCCTCGCCGATCTTCTTGCCGAACTGGTCCTTGGCGACCCCGGCCACGAAGTCGCCCTCGTAGACCATGCCGGCCTCGGGCTTGGGCCCGAAGACCTTCTCGACGGAGCCGGGGAAGTCGGTGTTCAGTGCCTCCTTCTGGCCGCCGGCTATCAGCTGCTTGTCCTTGAAGAGCTTGCCGAGGGTGGTGAGGGCCTCGACCACGGTCGGGTCGGTCCACTTGATCTTGTGGGCGGCCAGGGCGTCGTACTTCTCGGGTCCGGCCTGGGAGAGGTAGATGTTCTCGAACCAGTCGGTGAGCGTCCAGCCGTCCTGTCCCGCGACGGAGAAGGCCGCGAGGCCCGATTCGGAGACGGTGTGTCCGGCCTTCAGCATCGCGTCGTACGTCGTCGGCGGCTTGACGCCCGCCTGGTCGAGGGCGTCGGGGCTGTACCAGACGGTCGACTTGTGGGCGGCCTTGAAGTACAGGCCGTACAGGGTGCCGTCGACGCTGCCGTAGTTCTTCCACACGCTCGCGTAGTTGCTGTCGACGGACTGCTCGGTGGTCTTGGACAGCGGCTTGAGCCAGCCCTCCTTCGCGAACTGCTGGAGCACACCGACCTGCGGGACCATCACCACGTCGGGGGCGTTGCCGCCCTCGATCTTGCTGCCGACGACGGTGGAGACATTGTCGCCCGTGGACATGAACTGGGTCTTGGCGCCGGTCTTCTCGGTGAAGGCGTCCAGGACCTTCTGGAAGTTCTTCTGCTCACTGCCGGACCAGACACCGGCCACGGTGATCGTCTGGCCGCTGAGCGACTTGCCGCCACCGCCCGCGGAGACGGGGCCGCCACCACAGGCGGTGGCGCCGAGGGCGAGGGCGAGGGCGGTGCAGCTCGCCAGCAGGGTCGTACGTCGTCGCATCATCATTGATGTCCCTTCGAGGGCGGGGAAACTGACGGGTAAATGACGGGCAATCGGCCATCAGGAGGGATGGGGCTCACGCGTCGGTGGGTCGTGGGGCTCAGGGGTTGGTGCAGTCGCTGATCCACCAGGCGGCCGTCGAGCCGGGCAGGACGCCGGGCGCGCAGGGGCCGCTGGACAGCAGCGGGGTGCCGGACACCGGCGCGGGCGTGGGCGCCGTACCGAAGTTGACGGCGCAGACCAGGCCGTCACCGCGGACGAAGCCGAGGACGCCGGGCTGGGTGTCCAGCCAGCGCAGCACGCCTTCGCCCAACTGGGGCAGTCCCGCGCGCAGTTGGAGTCCGTCGCGGTAGAGGTGCCAGAAGGACCGGGTGTCGGCGAGGGCGCGGTCGGTGGCGTACTCGGCGAAGTAGGCGGGCTGCGGGAGCCACGGCTTGGCGCTCTCGACGCCCGAGGTGAAGCCGAACGGCGAGGCGTGTCCCGACCAGGGCAGCGGCACCCGGCAGCCGTCGCGGATCCTGGCGCGGCTGCCGGTCCGGCGGAAGATCGGGTCGGTGAGCACGTCGTCGGGCAGGTCGACGACCTCGGGCAGCCCGAGCTCCTCGCCCTGGTAGATGTACGCGGCTCCGGGCAGCGCCAGCATCAGCAGCGCGGCGGCGCGGGCGCGGGCGGCGCCGAGGCCGCTGCCCTCGGTGCCGAGCTCGCCGTACCGTGTGACGGTACGGACCTGGTCGTGGTTGTTGAGCACCCAGGTGACCGTCGAGCCGGTGCCCGCGATGTCCTGCATGGCCTCGGATATGACCTTGCGAAAGGCGTCGGCGTTCCATGGCGCGCTGAGCAGGTCGAAGAAGAAGGCCTGGTGCAGCTCGTCGTGGCGTACGTACTGGGCGTGTTCGCGGGCGGTCGGCACGGAGACCTCGCCGACGAGCAGCCGCTCTCTGCCGTCCCGGCCGGTGTACTCCTCGCACACCGACCGCCAATGGCGCCAGACGTCGTGCACCTCGGGCTGGTTCCAGGCGAGCGGGTTGACCGAGTCGCGGGTGCGGGCATCGGCCTCCGGGTCGGGCGAGTCCGGCAGGTCGGGGTGCTTGTAGAGCCCGGCGGCCACGTCGATGCGGAAGCCGTCGACTCCCCGGTCGAGCCAGAAGCGCAGCGCGTGCTCGAAGTGGGTGCCGACCTCGGGATTGCGCCAGTTCAGGTCGGGCTGCTCGGGCGTGAACATGTGCAGGTACCACTGGCCGGGCGTGCCGTCCTGCTCGGTGACCCGGCTCCAGGCGGGGCCACCGAACATGGCGTGCCAGTTGTTGGGCGGCTCGGCCCCGTCCGGGCCCCGGCCGTCGGCGAAGTGGAAACGGCCGCGGGCCGCGCTGCCCGGCGCCGAGACCAGTGCCTCCTGGAACCACGGGTGCTCGCTGGAGCAGTGGTTGGGGACGATGTCCAGGAGCACCTTGACGCCGAGGCGCCGGGCGTCCGTCATCAGCAGGTCGAACTCGGCGAGGTCGCCGAACAGCGGGTCCACGTCGCAGTAGTCGGCAACGTCGTAGCCGTGGTCGTGCTGCGGCGAGGGGTAGAAGGGGCTCAGCCAGATGCCGTCGACCCCGAGCTTCTTCAGATACGGCAGTCCGGCCCGGACTCCGGCGAGATCGCCGATGCCGTCCCCGGTGCTGTCCAGAAAACTCCGGACGTACACCTGGTAGATCACTGCGTCGCGCCACCAGCGGTGCGTGTTGAGCTTCACCCGTTGACCTGTCTGTGCGTGCCTCCGGTTATGCATGCATGTTAAGTAGGCGTGTCGCAGGGGTGTCAACGAGTGGGCTTTACCCATCTGGAAGTTGGGTCTTTATATGCGGACTTTTCTACCCGCGAAGGCCGAAGTTGAGACGGGCGCGTTACCTAACATGTAACTAGGAGCCGTCGAGTGCGGCGAAAGAGGGCTCAGCCCCGACGTGAGATGTCCGCCAGCTCGCGGGCCAGCCGGCGCACCGCCGCCTCGGGCGTCTGGTGCCCGGTCAGCGCGTCGTACACGACGGCCTGCACGGCCAGGCTGACCTGGTCGTACCGAGGACTCTTGGGGCGCGGCGCCGCCGCGACGACGCTCGCGCGCAGCGTCGGGAGATACGGGAACTCCCGGATCAGCGCCGGGTCCTGGTAGAGGTCGGCCCGTACGGGCGGCAGCGCTCCACGCGTGAGGACCTGCCGCTGCACCCGCTCACTGGTGAGGTACGCGATCAGGCGCGCGGCGGAGTCGGGGTGCCGGGCATGCGCGTTGACCGCGAGATTGGAGCCGCCGAGCACGCTCGTCCCGGGCCCGTCGGGTCCGGGCAGCGGCACCGCGCCAACCTTCCCGGCGACCTCCGAGCCCTTGGCGGAGGCGCTGACGTAGGCGTACGGCCAGTTGCGCAGGAAGAGGAGATGGCCGTCCTGGAAGGCCTGTTTGGACTCCTGTTCCTTGTACGTCAACGCCTTCTTCGGGATCCAGCCGTCGCGCACGCCGTCCGCGAGGAAGCCGATGCCCTCGCGGGCCGCCGCGGAGTCGACCGTGACGCGCTCGCCCTCGTCGCCGAGGATCGTGCCGCCCGCCGAGTAGACCGCCTCGGCGGCGTTCACGGTGAGTCCCTCGTAGGGCAGGAACTGGCCCGCGTAGCCGTCGAGTCCGTACTTCGGCGCGATGGTCTTCGCCTGTTTCTCCAGCTCGGCCCAGGTGCGCGGGGGCGCCACACCCTCCTTGGCCAGGATGTCCTTGCGGTAAAGGAGGAGGCCGGCGTTGGTGACGTACGGGACGGCGTACAGCCTTCCGTTGTACTTCGCCGTGTCCACCACGGGCTGCAGGAAGCTGCCGAGCGGGAAACGGGCGCGCGGCAGGGGGGAGATCCAGCCCGCGGCGGCGAACTCCGAAGTCCAGGCGACGTCGATGTTGAGGACGTCGAAGCGGCTCCGGTCACCGCCGCGCAGGTCGGTCGTCATCTGCGCGTGGGTCTCGTCCGCGGAGTCCGGCAGTTCGACGAGGGTGACCTTCTCGCCGGGGTGGGTGCGGTTCCAGCCGTCGAGCAGCGGACCCAGGTAGTTGGTGAGGTCACCGGCGGTGGCGAGGGTGAGCGGTCCGCGGCCGTCGCCGTGCGCTCCGTCCTCGCGCGCGCCCGAGGCGACGTAACCGGACAGGACCACCGCCGCGACCAGGAGGCCCCTACCGGCGGCGCGTATCCACCGCATAGGTTCCTCCCTGTACACCGGCACCGAGCACCTTCGCCCGGAGTCAGAGGCCCATGTATACCTGTTAGGTATGGGCGATACTAGGGCCTGCGGCACATTGGCCTCGGGCACGTGGGCCTGCGGCACATGACAAGGATGCGGGGAGGAGAGCACGAGTGCGGCTGTCCCTCCTGGCCCTGCTGGCGCGCAGACCCGCCCATGGCTACGAGCTCAAGCAGGACCTTGAGCAACTGCTGGGTGCCGCGTACCCTCAGCCGAACGTCGGCCAGATCTATGTGACGCTCAGCCGCCTCGAGAAGTCGGGACTGATCGCGGGCGAGGAAGTCGAGCAGTCGAGCCGACCCAACAAGAAGATCTATCACCTCACCGACGCCGGGCGTGAGGCGCTGCGCGCCTGGTACGAGGAGACGGCGGACGAGCCGCGCGTACGGGACGAGTTCTTCATGAAGCTCGCGCTCGCACCGCAGACCGGTCTCGCCGATCAGATCGCCCTCATCAACAAGCAGCGGCGCCAGTATCTGAACACCATGCGCGATCTGTCGAAGCTCGCCGCGGCCGAGGACCGGGACAACCGCGTCTCCCAGCTGCTCATCGAGGGCGCCATGCTGCATCTGCAGGCCGATCTCGACTGGCTGGAGCGCTGCCAGGAGGAGTTGGAGGAGCTGGAATGAGCCGCACCCCTCCTTCGCCACGCGCCGAGGACGCCCCCGTGCTGCGCGCCGAGGGCCTGGTCAAGACCCACTACGGCGAGGGTGCGCCCGCGCATGCCGTACGCGGCGTGGACCTCGCCGTGCAAAAGGGCGAGTTCGTGGCCGTCACTGGCCCGTCCGGTGCCGGGAAGTCGACCCTGCTGCATCTGCTCGGCGGGCTCGAGCGACCGGATTCCGGCAGCGTCTGGCTGGACGGCGAGTGCACGGACGCGTACAGCGAGGCGCGCTGGGCGGTCGAGCGCCGACGTCGCATCGGCATCGTCTTCCAGTTCTTCAACCTGGTGTCGAACCTGTCGGTCGCCGACAACGTCGAACTGCCAGCCCTGCTCGCCGGGGTCTCCCCCAAGCAGGCGCGCGCCGAGCGCGAGGAGCTCCTCGCCGAGCTGGGTCTGGAGGGCAAGGAGCGCAGCATGCCGGGCGAACTGTCCGGCGGCGAGCAGCAGCGCGTCGCACTCGCGCGGGCCCTGGTCAACCATCCGCCGCTGCTGCTCGCCGACGAACCCGCGGGCAGCCTCGACAGCAAGGGCACCCGCGAGGTGACCCGGCTGCTGTCCCGCTTCCACCAGCGCGGCCAGACCATCCTGCTGGTCACGCATGACGCACGGCTCGCGAGCGCCGCGGACCGGGTGATCAGCTTCTTCGACGGCCGCATCGCCGACGACGCGGCGCTCGACGGGACACCATCGCGGGGCGTGGGGATATCCGGCGTGCTGGAACTGAAGGACTGAGCCGCCGTGCGCAAGCCTGTGTCGAAGACCTGCTCCCCCCTGTCCAAGCCTCTCGCCGGGACCTGGGCCCTCGTACGCGAGCACCTGCCGATGCGCTCTTCCCTCGTGCGCCAGCCCCTGCCCATGCGCTCTTCCCTCGTACGCCAGCCCCTGCCCATGCGCTCTTCCCTCGCACATCAGCCCCTGCGCATGCGTCCTTCTCTCGTACGTGAGCCCCTCCCCAGGCGCTCTTCCCTCGTACGCGAGGTATGCGGCCCCCTACCGATGAACCGTTGCCTCGTGCGCGAGCCGAGAGGCTGAACCGGGATGCGAGCCACTCTGCGCTGGGCGCACGCCGATCTGCGGACGCATCGCGGCGAGGCGCTGTTCATCGTGCTGGCCACCGCCGGGATCGTCGCCTCGCTGCTGTTGGCCACGGCGCTCTTCGGGTACGCGACCAACCCCTGGCAGCGCGTCTTCACCCAGTCGCACGGTGCGCACGTGTGGATCCACACCGGCCCGTCGGCCGACGCACCGAGGCTCGCCGACCTGGACGGAGTCGAGTCCGTAGCGGGCCCGTACCCCACAACCGCCGCCACCGTCGAGTCGCGCGGCACCCGCGCCTCCGTCGAACTGCGCGGCGCCGTCGAACCCCCCTCGATGGGTCGCCCGCTGCTGACCTCCGGCCGCTGGCTCGACCCCGCGTCGCCGGACGGCGTGGTCCTGGACAGCAGCCTCGCCCAGGCGCTGTGGGCCGAGCCGGGCGACACCCTCACCGTGCCCGGCACCGCACGGACCCTGACCGTCCTGGGCGTCGCCGACAGCGCCGAGCCGCACTACAGCCCCGGCGAGCACTCGGGCCTCGTATGGGCGCTCCCGTCCGCCGTGCAGCGCACCGCCGGGCGCGCCGGCCAGGTGATCGGGCTGCGGCTGACCAATCCCGACGACACCGACTACGCCGTCCAGCGGGCCGTCACCCTCCTCGGCGCCGGAGCGGTCACCGAGGTCTCCCCCTGGCAGCAGGCACGGGCCGAGGCACAGGGCGACGACCGGCTGCTGGGGCAGGTGCTGGGCCTGTTCGGCCTCGGCGCGCTGCTCGCCGCGGCGCTCGCCGTGCACGGCGCGATCAGCACCCGGATCCGCGGCCATCTGCGGGACATCTCGGTGCTGAAGGCGATCGGTTTCACCCCCGGCCAGGTGGTGCGCATCTTCCTGCTCCAGCACGTGGCGTTCGCGCTGCTGGGCGCCGTGCTCGCCGCCGCGCTCTGCGAGACGCTGGGCAGCCGGATTCCGGGACGTCTCGGCGACGCGGTCGGCGTATGGCAAGGGCTGCCGGGGCACACGGCGGCCCTCGTCGCGATACCCGTGGCCGCGGTGCTGTTCATTGCCGCGACGACCGGACTCGCCGCGTGGCGCGCCGGACGGGTGCCGCCGGTGCCGGTGCTGCGGGCCGCCGCGCCGATCGGCGGAAGGCTGTCGGGCCTGGCGCGCGGGGCGCTCGGGCTGCGGCTGCCGTCCGCGCTGGTCCTGGGCTGGCACAAGGCGTTCACGCGACGGCCGCGCTCGCTGGCCACCGTCGCCCGCCTCACCCTGCCGCTGCTGCTCATCGTGGTGGCCATGAGCGCGTGGACCACCATCGACCGCTTCCACAGCAGGCCCGAGCAGATCGGTCTGGCGGCCGCGCTCACGGTGCGGGCGGACGAGAGCCTGAGCGATCCCGGCGTACGGGCCCTGCTGGCCCAGAACCCGCAGGTCACCGCCGTCCACCCGGGCGTGGAGGTGGCCGCGCTCGTCCCCGGCCAGACGGGCACGATCGCGCTGCGCGGCCTCGGCACCCACCAGGATCCCTACCCCTTCTCGCTGGCCGAGGGTCGCCCCGCGCGCGGACCCGACGAGGCGGTGGCCGGTCAGGGACTGCTCGATCTGCTGGACGTGCGCGTCGGCGACTGGGTGCGGATCACGGTGGGCGCTCAGCCGCAGATCCTGCACATCGTGGGCCGCAGCATCGAGCCGGAGAACGGCGGCCGGGTCATCTCGACCTCGCTCGACACCCTCCGCGAGAACGACCCCGACCTCCGGCCGACCCTCTACCAGCTCCAGCTGCGTCCCGGCGCCAACCCGCACAAGGTGGCCACCGAGCTGGCCACGGCCGCGCACGGACGCTTCGACGTGCACACCGTGACCAACCCGGCAGACGGGCTCTCGCCGCTGCGCGGGGTCGTCGTCGGGCTGATCGCCGTGCTGGCCCTGATCGGGCTCATCGAACTGCTCACCGCGATCGGCGGCACCGTGCGCGAGGGCGAGCGGGATCTGCTGGCGCTGAAGGCCATCGGGCTGACTCCGCGGCAGATCACCGCGG
The DNA here is from genome assembly GCF_044457265.1 of Streptomyces sp. NPDC050564. Classification (NCBI taxonomy): domain Bacteria; kingdom Bacillati; phylum Actinomycetota; class Actinomycetes; order Kitasatosporales; family Streptomycetaceae; genus Streptomyces; species Streptomyces sp. NPDC050564. Next base: position 209,797 of record NZ_JBITGS010000005.1, read on the forward strand.
TCACCGTGACGGCGACAGGGTGCACGGCCCTGGCAGCGGTCGTCGTCGGGACGGCGCTGGGGGTGCCCCTCGCGCACTGGCTGATCGACGCCCAGGGCAGGTCGAGCGGCATCGGCGCCGGCCTCGCCCAGGGGCCCTCCCCCGCGCTTCTTCTGCTGTTCGGCTCGGCCGCTGTGCTGGGCGCCGCCGGACTCGCCGCCCTGCCCGCGGCGCGCGCGGCCCGACGGCGACTGGCGGACACCCTGAGCGCGGTGGCCTGAGCCCGGTCAGGACCCGTACGGTCCTTGGCCGTAGGGGTACGGGGGCGGGTTCTGCGGCGTCCCCGGCCCATAGGGGTTGCCCTGCGGGTTCGGGGCGTACGGATGTCCCTGTGGCGGGTACGGATGTCCCTGTGGCGGGTACGGATGTCCCTGTGGCGGGTAGGCGGCGTACGGGTTCCCGGTCGGATACGGATTCCCCTGGGGTGGCACGAACCCGGTGGGCGGTGGGTACGCCGGCGGTTGCGCGGGGCGCGTCACCGGCAGTGTCGCGGGATGGGCGCCCAGCCGGATCCCGTAGCGGCGGCGGAGCCGGTTCATCTCCAGAGCCGCTATGGCCGTGACCGTCACCGGCGCGCCCAGGATGAAGACGATGCCCAACTTGAAGCTGAGCCCGTGCAGGTCGCCCGTGAGCAGATCCGGGAGCGCCATGAGCCATGTCGTCACCGTGGCGAGCAGCGGCGGCAGGCACCGGTGGACGGCGGCCGTACCGAAGAAGTTCCCGGACACCTGCACCGCGCCGTAAGTAACCATGCCCAACAGCCAGAGCGCGATCATACCGAGCACCACAATCCCGGCGGCCGGGAGCGAGGTCGACCACAGCAAAAGGGACACCGTCCCGACGGCCGAGCCGATGAAGAACAGCAGCAGCTTGAGCGAATTGAGGAGGGGCACCCGCAGCTGGCGGACTGTCCCGGTGCGCCGCCACACGAAGAGCATCACGGCGACCGTCAGTGGAGTGATGAGCAGCACGACGGCGCACGCCGTCAGCATGTTCTCCAGCGCTTCCTCGAAGTCGAACTTGTGCTGCACGAAGGTGTACACGCCGAAGGCCGCGACCGCTCCGGCAATGATGCGCGCCTTCTTGAGCCGATCCACGGACGGATCGACCGATGCCGGGATCCACGCCGGGTGATACAACGCCTGCGCCACCTGTTTCGGCTGCAGGATCGAACGCAGCGTCAGCCTGTCACTCATCCAGTTTCCGCGCGTACCGGCCAACTTCCACTCCCCCGAGTCGCCGCTGCGTGACCGTCGGGGAGTCTACGGGAAGCGGACGGACTCCCGCCGCCCGCTTCCCACACCCCGGCCGGCCTACCGGCCGCGCAGCTCCCGGTACTTGGCGACCAGCGCCTTGGTGGACTCGTCCAGCCCGGGCACCTCCGCGCCCTCCGTCAGCGCCGGCTCGACGCGCTTGGCGAGGACCTTGCCGAGCTCGACGCCCCACTGGTCGAAGGAGTCGATGTTCCAGACGGCGCCCTGGACGAACACCTTGTGTTCGTAGAGGGCGATCAACTGGCCGAGGACGGACGGGGTCAGCTCACGCGCGAGGATGGTCGTCGTCGGGTGGTTGCCCTTGAACGTCTTGTGCGGCACCAGCTCCTCGGCCACGCCCTCGGCGCGCACCTCGTCCGGCGTCTTGCCGAAGGCCAGCGCCTGGGTCTGCGCGAAGAAGTTCGCCATCAGCAGGTCGTGCTGGGTGACCAGACCCGGCAGCAGATCGGCGACCGGCTCAGCGAATCCGATGAAGTCGGCCGGGATCAACTTCGTGCCCTGGTGGATGAGTTGGTAGTACGCGTGCTGCCCATTGGTGCCCGGCGTGCCCCACACGACCGGCCCGGTCTGCCACTCCACCTGGCGCCCGTCGCGGTCCACCGACTTGCCGTTGGACTCCATGTCCAGCTGCTGCAGGTAGGCGGTGAACTTGGACAGGTAGTGCGAGTACGGCAGTACGGCGTGCGACTGGGCGTCGTGGAAGTTTCCGTACCAGATGCCCAACAGGCCGAGCAGCAGCGGCACGTTGGATTCGGCGGGGGCGGTGCGGAAGTGCTCGTCGACCAGATGGAACCCGTCGAGCATCTCCCGGAAGCGGTCCGGACCGATGGCGATCATCAGCGACAGACCGATCGCCGAGTCGTACGAGTAGCGCCCGCCGACCCAGTCCCAGAACTCGAACATGTTGGCCGTGTCGATGCCGAAGTCCGACACCTTCTCGGCGTTGGTCGACAGCGCCACGAAGTGCTTGGCGACGGCCTCCTGACCGGCCTTCAGCTCGGTCAGCAGCCAGTTGCGCGCGGAGGTCGCATTGGTGATCGTCTCGATGGTGGTGAACGTCTTCGACGCGATGATGAACAGCGTCTCGGCCGCGTCCAGGTCCCGCACCGCCTCGTGCAGGTCGGCGCCGTCCACGTTCGATACGAAGCGGACCGTCAGATCGCGGTCGGTGAAGGAGCGCAGCACCTCGTACGCCATCGCGGGACCGAGGTCGGAGCCGCCGATGCCGATGTTCACCACGTTCTTGATGCGCTTGCCGGTGTGTCCGGTCCATGCACCCGAACGGACGCGGCCGGCGAAGTCGGCCATCTTGTCCAGCACCGCGTGCACCGCGGGGACGACGTTCTCGCCGTCGACCTCGATGACCGCGTCGCGCGGGGCGCGCAGCGCGGTGTGCAGTACCGCGCGGTCCTCGGTGACATTGATCTTCTCACCGCGGAACATGGCGTCCCGCAGCCCGAACACGTCGGTCGCCGCGGCCAGGTCACGCAGCAGCCGCAGGGTCTCGTCGGTGACCAGGTGCTTGGAGTAGTCGACGTGCAGATCGCCGACCTGGAGCGTGTACCCCGAGCCGCGCCCGGGATCGGTCGCGAACAGGTCCCGCAGATGGGTGTCCGCGAACTCCTCGCGGTGCTTGGCCAGAGCGGTCCACTCGGGCGTCTGGTTGAGCCTGGTACGGCTTTCTGCGTTCATCTCGGACTTCCGCCTCTTTCCTGCGTGTGCTGCGTACCTTGCCCCGCTGCCGGTCCCAACCTAATTGATCAGGGCTTGACGTGAGCTGTCGTAGCGCCGTCGTCCGGCTCAACAACAGATACGTCCGGCTTGAGCGCAGGTATCAGCGAGGTGACGGCGAGGGCGAGGGCGAGGGCGAAGAGTACGGCCGCGAACAGTGCCGGACCGTTCAGCCCGTACACCCCCGCCACGGCACCACCCAGCAGGGCGCCGAGCGGGGCCCCGGATGTCGAGGCCGTGCGGAACGCGGAGCTGATGCGGCCCACCATGGATTCCGGGCTGCGCTGCTGCATCAGTGTGACCTGGTTGACGTTCCACACCATGTTCATCACACCCAGCAGCGTCATGCCCACGAGGAGTGCGCCCAGGTGACGGACGGTGCCCATGAGCACCAGGGACGACGTCTGGACGCACCCCGCCAGGAGCAGACTGCGGACCCGCCCGATCCGGTGGGCGACACGCTGGGCGACGAAGCCGCCGGAGAAGCTGCCCGCCGCGTACGCCGTCATGGCGGCCGCGTATCCCGCGTTCCCCGTGTGCAGCCAGCGCGTCACGTGCAGCACCAGCGTGGCGATCAGCGCGCCCATGCCGATGTTGCACAGCAGGGTGGCCGCACACGCCGCCCGCAGCACCCGGTCGCGCCACAGGGCGCGCAGCCCCTCGCCGATCTCGGCGCGCAACGTGCTCCCGGCCGGACGCGGCTCCCGCTCTGGCGCCCGTATCCGCAGGGAGGCCACGAGCGCGGCAGCGAGCAGATAGGTGGCCGCGTCCGCCGTGAACGGCATGGCGGCCCCCACAATCAGCAGCAGCGGCACGAAGGGGCCCGCGAGCAGGCCTCCGGCGAGCTGCTGCCCGGTCATCAGCCGGGCATTCGCGCTGCCCAGGGCCTCGCGGGACACGAGGGACGGCAGCAGGGCCGTCGAAGCGTTGTCGAAGAGCGTCTGGAGGGTGGTCAGGGTGAAGGCGAGGGCGACCAGCAGGACGACCGACGCGTGTCCGAGCCCGACGGCCAGCGCGAAGCAGGCCACCAGGGAGCCGCGCACGGTGTCCACGGCCCACATCGCCCGGCGCTGGTCCATTCGATCGGCGATCGCCCCGCCCAGCAGCCCGAAAAGGAGCCACGGAAGATAGCCACAGGCCGTCACGGAGGCGATGACGAGCGGATCGTCGCTGAGCCGCACGGCGAGCAGCGGCAGCGCGGCGGTGCGCAGGGCGTCCCCGAACCGCGACACCACGGCCGCGGTCCACAACCGCCCGAATCCCCCGCGCCACACGGGCGCCCGTAAGCCCGCCGCGTCCGTCGTCGTCACAACGCCCCCTCCGGTTCCGCCACTTCAAGAACCGTAGAGGGCACCACTGACAATCGGCCTCGGCGGATCCGGCCACGGACGGCCGCACGCCGCGAGAGCCGTACGAAACGGCTCCGGCCAGGCGCCCGCAGGCGCCCGGCCGGTTCTCAACTTCTAGATCTCGCCCCGCAGTTTGGCGAGCGCCTCGGCGAGGATCGCCTCGCCGTCCGCGTCGCTGCGTCGCTCCCGTACATACGCGAGGTGCGTCTTGTACGGCTCGGTGCGCGGCGGGTCCGGCGGGTTGTCCCGGTCCTGTCCGGCGGGGAAGCCGCAGCGCGGGCAGTCCCAGGTGTCGGGAACCTGCGCGTCGCTGGCGAAGCTGGGCTGCGTCTCGTGCCCGTTGGAGCACCAGAAGGAGATGCGCAGCCGGGGTGCGGACTCGCCGCGCTCGGCCTCGCCCATCGGCCCCGCCCCGACCCGGCTTCCTCGGATCGCGTTGCCACTTGCCACGGTCGTAACTCCCTGCGTGATGGTGCCGCGAAGCGAGTCGGCGTGACGCTTCGCTGCGAGCGCCTCAGTCTACGTAAGGCCCAACGCGCGTCCAGTGATTGGAGTTACACCCCCGCCTCTAGACGCAAGCCCCATGATAGGCCGCGCCCGAGGGCGCGTACCGGACATGGGGCCTTACGTGCGGAATGTGCTTGCGTAATGTGCAGTTGTGCTGCCGTACCGATGTCAGCCGGTGATCAGTTGTTGACCTTCATCAGGATGCCGAGCACGACAATGCACGCGAACCAGAGCAGACCGATCACCAGCGTGATGCGGTCGAGGTTGCGCTCGGCGACCGAGGAGCCGCCGACGGACGACTGCATGCCGCCACCGAACATGTCGGAGAGGCCGCCGCCCTTCCCCTTGTGCATCAGCACCAGCAGCATCAGCAGCAGGCTGAAGACGATCAGGGCGATCGAGAACCCCAAAACCACGGCTGGACCAACTTCCTCGGAACTGGATGGACGACGGGGGCCGGGTGGCACTCCACCTGGCCCCCGCAAGGGTACGACGGATCGCCGCTAGCGCATACTCACTGCTCGGCTCACTGGTCGCGGAACCGGACGATCTTGACGAACTCGTCGGCGTCCAGTGAGGCGCCGCCGATCAGGGCGCCGTCGATGTCGGCCTTCGCCATGATCTCGGCGACGTTCCCGGACTTCACCGAGCCGCCGTACTGGATACGGACCTGGTCGGCCAGCTCCTGCGAGTACAGCTCGGCGAGCTTGCCGCGAATCGCCGCGCAGACCTCCTGGGCGTCGTCGGCGCCGCAGACCTTGCCGGTGCCGATGGCCCAGACGGGCTCGTAGGCGATCACGATCGACTCGGCCTGCTCGGCCGGGAGGCCCTTGAGACCGCCCTCGACCTGCGCGAGCGTGTGCGTGACGTGGTTGCCCGCCTCGCGGACCTCCAGCTCCTCGCCGACGCACAGGATCGGGGTCAGACCGTGCTTGTAGGCGGCCTTGACCTTGGCGTTCACCAGCTCGTCGGTCTCGTGGTGGTACTGCCGGCGCTCGGAGTGCCCGATCGCGACGTACGTGCACTTCAGCTTGGCCAGCATCGGGCCGGAGATCTCACCGGTGTAGGCACCGGAGTCGTGCGCCGAGAGGTCCTGGGCGCCGTACTTGATCTTGAGCTTGTCGCCGTCGACCAGGGTCTGCACGGAGCGCAGGTCGGTGAAGGGCGGCAGGACGGCGACCTCGCAGGCCTCGTAGTCCTTGTCGGCCAGGGCGAAGGCGAGCTTCTGGACGTGCGCGATGGCCTCGAGGTGGTTGAGGTTCATCTTCCAGTTGCCCGCCATCAGCGGCGTGCGCGTGCTCATTGAGGTCAGTCCTCCAGTGCGGCGAGGCCGGGGAGCGTCTTGCCCTCGAGGTATTCGAGGGAGGCGCCACCGCCGGTCGAGATGTGGCCGAATGCCGTCTCGTCGAAGCCCAGGATGCGAACGGCCGCGGCGGAGTCGCCACCGCCGACGACCGTGAAGGCCTGGGAGTCGAGAAGGGCCTGGGCGACCGCCTTGGTGCCCTCGGCGTAGTCGGGGTGCTCGAAGACGCCCATGGGACCGTTCCAGAAGACGGTGGCCGCGTCGGCGAGCTTCGAGGCGTACAGCTTGCGGGTCTCAGGACCGATGTCGAGACCCTCCTGGTCGGCCGGGATGGCGTCCGCGGCGACGGTCGTGGGGTTGGCCGGGGCCTTCGTCTTCAGGTCCGGGAACTCCGTGGAGACGAGGACGTCGACCGGGAGGACCAGCTCCACGCCGTTCTTCTCCGCGCGCTCCATGTACTCCTTGACGGCCGGAATCTGGTCCTCCTGGAGGAGGGAGATGCCGACCTCGTGGCCCTGGGCCTTGAGGAAGGTGTACGCCATGCCGCCGCCGATGAGGAGACGGTCGGCCTTGCCGAGGAGCTGGTCGATCACGGCGAGCTTGTCCGAGACCTTGGCGCCGCCGAGTGCGACCACGTAGGGGCGCTTGACGTCCTCGGTGAGCTTCTTCAGGACGCCGACCTCGGTGGCGATGAGGTAGCCGGCGTAGTGCGGCAGGCGTGCGGGGAGGTCGTACACGGAGGCGTGCTTGCGGTGCACGGCGCCGAAACCGTCGCCTACGTAGACATCGGCCAGGGCGGCGAGCTGGTCGGCGAACTCGCCGCGCTCGGTGTCGTCCTTGGACGTCTCACCGGCGTTGAAGCGCAGGTTCTCGATGACCGCGACCTGGCCGGACTGCAGGCCGTTCACTGCGTCGTGAGCGGCGGGGCCGACGGTGTCCTGGGCGAACGCGACGGGCGCGCCGAGGAGTTCACCGAGGCGCTCGGCGGGCTGCAGCAGGGAGAAGGCCGGGTCCGGGGCACCCTTGGGGCGGCCCAGGTGCGAGGCGACGACCACCTTGGCGCCCGCGTCCGCGAGGGCCTTGACGGTGGGCAGAACGGCGCGGATGCGGCCGTCGTCGGTGATGAGGCCGTCGGCCAGTGGCACGTTCAGGTCGGCGCGGACGAAGACCCGCTTGCCGTCCACGCCTTCGGCGAGAAGTTCGTCGATCGTCTTCATGAGTGGGCTCCTAGGAAAGCTCTTGTGATCCGAGAGGGCTGATCGATCAGTACGCGGCACAGGGCTCGGGCAGCGCGGCCTTGCGCTGCCCGAGCCCTGTGCTCACATCGAGGTGCCTGCTCTGGGACTTAGAGCTGGTTGCCGACGAAGACCGTGAGGTCGACGAGGCGGTTGGAGTAGCCCCACTCGTTGTCGTACCAGCCGAGGATCTTCACCGAGTTGCCCTCCTGGACCATGGTCAGGGAGGAGTCGAAGGTGCAGGAGGCCGGGTCACCGACGATGTCCGAGGAGACGATCGGGTCCTCGGTGTAGGACAGGTAGCCCTTGAGGTCACCGTCGTCGGAGGCCTTCTTGAACGCGGCGTTGACCTCGTCCTTGGTGACCTCGCGCTGCAGCGTCACGACCAGGTCGGTGGCCGAACCGGTCGGGACCGGGACGCGCATGGCGATGCCGTCCAGCTTGCCCTTGAGCTGCGGGAGGACCAGGGCGGTGGCCTTGGCGGCACCGGTCGTGGTCGGGATGATGTTCTCGGCGGCGGCGCGGGCGCGGCGCAGGTCCGAGTGCGGGAAGTCCAGGATGCGCTGGTCGTTCGTGTACGCGTGGACCGTCGTCATCAGGCCCTTGACGATGCCGAAGTTCTCGTCGAGCACCTTGGCCATCGGCGCCACACAGTTGGTGGTGCAGGAGGCGTTGGAGATGACGTGGTGGTTCGCCGGGTCGTACTTGTCCTGGTTGACGCCCATCACGATGGTGATGTCCTCTTCCTTGGCCGGAGCCGAGATGAGGACCTTCTTGGCGCCGCCGGCGATGTGCTTCTCGGCGTCGGCCTTCTTCGTGAAGATGCCGGTCGACTCGATGACGATGTCGACGCCCAGCTCGCCCCACGGGATGTCGGCGGGGTTGCGCTCGGACAGAACCTTGATGGTGTGGCCGTCGACGGTGATCGTGTCGGCGGTGTGCGACACCTCGGCCTTGAGACGGCCCAGGATGGTGTCGTACTTCAGCAGGTGAGCGGTGGTCGCGGTGTCACCCAGGTCGTTGACAGCCACGATCTCGATGTCAGCACCCTGCTCCAGCAGCGCGCGGAAGTAGTTACGACCGATGCGGCCAAAGCCGTTGATGCCTACGCGGATCGTCACGAACCGATCTCCTCGTTAGGTACGCCGACTCAGACGCCGGCGAGTTTGTATGGGATGTCCCCGACCGCCTCCGACCCTACCTCCCTGAGGCGCCCGCGGTGACATCCAGATGCCCCATACACGGCACGGTGTTCCGTACCCACCAGTAGGGGTACGGAACACCCTCCGTGTTGACGAGTGCGTCACTCGGAGTCAGCGCGCCAGTGCCACGAGCGCCTTCTTGACGAGGGCCGCGCGATCGGCCGCCGCGGTGACGTGCTCCAGGCCGAAGCCCAGCAGCACGGTGTCGTCCGTGGTGACCCCTCCGTATGTCTTGAAGAGCTCCCCGTAGCGCGCCCAGTCCTTGAGGACGGCCGGGCTGCCCGCGGGCGGTCCGGGGACGCTCCAGGGGCCGAGGGAGGCCTCGAAGCCCTCCGTCTCGGTGGCGGTGCCGCCGACGACGAGGGAGGCATTGTCGACAAGGAGACCGTGGCCGCCCGCGCTCGGATCACTGATGTAGCTGAACGAGACCTCGATCGACTTGCCGGCGTACGCGCTCAGGTCGAAGTTGACCTGCTGCCAGCCGCTGGAGGCGCCGGTGAAGCTGTTCCAGGACCCGCTGGTGCCGGTATTGGCGCAGCCGGCCGAGCCCACGGTCAGGTAGCGCTTGAGGGACGGGTGCTCCCTGACGAGGAAACCGGCCTCGCACTCCGCGGGGACCGCGTTGCTGGTGGCGCCGCCCGCCTCGGGGAGCGTCGTCCAGTCGTCCGCCCCGGTCGTGTGGACTTCGAGCACCGCGTGGTCGTAGCCGGGCTCGGTGTCCCACAGGAGCTGGGAGCGCAGTGTCGGCTTGTCGGCCGCACCGACGCCGGTGAGGTCGATCGTGCGGGTGAGGCGCTTGTAGGCGTCGTCGGTGTGGACCGCGGCGGCCATGTAGGAGCCCGCGTAGGGCCCGTACGGGTTGACGGTCCCGGCGAACTGCCCCGCTCCCGCACTGGACCCGAACTGCGGGTACTGCGCGGCGGGCAGCGAGTCCGAGGTGACGCCGTAGGTGCCTGCCGCGTTCAGCGGGTTGCCGGGCGCGGCGCCGAGCGCCCCCGTGAAGCCGGCGAGCTTCCCGGAGCCGGTGTAGCCGGTGGCCCCCGGAGTCGATGTACGGGAGTAGGCGCCCAGGTAGTACTGGCTGAAGTCGTTCGACAAGGTGCCGCCGCCGAGGTCGACGCTGCCGCCGGCCAGCTCACCCGCCTCGATCAGCTTGCCACCCTCGTTGAGGAAGGCGCGCAGCTGAAGCTGCGTGGCGTTGCCCGGCCGTACGGCACCCGTGTAGTGGACGACCGTCTTGAAGTGGTCGAGCACGCCGAGCGCGTCCGGTGCGCCCAAGGTCGCGACGTCCCAGACCAGGGGCTTCCTGCCGTTGGCCTTCAGCGCGTCGACGTAGGCCTGCGCCTGTGTGGCGGTCGCGCCCTCTTCGGCGACCACGAGCGTGTCGGCGCGCGGCCGTTCGGCCACGGTGTACGTGAAGTGCGTGCTGGAGGTGGGCTTCCCGCTCTTCGTCTCGCCGGTGAACCAGACCTCGACCTTGTCGCCGGGGTCGCCGTCCTGGACCATGGCGCGGTACTCGTCGAAGTAGAGGTTGTCCTTGCCGCCGTAGGTCTCGCCGCCCTTCCAGGCCTTGAGCGCCATGTCCTGCGTGCGGCCGCCGTTGACGCGGTACTTGAGCTCCTTGTCGCGTACGGACTTGCGTACGACGACGGAGACCTCCTGGTCGGCGCCGCGGGAGTACGACGTGGAGAAGGCGGCCGGGGTGAAGTCGGGGGCGTCGATACCGACCGAGGAGGACGGCCGGTCGGGGTGGGCCGCGGTCTCGGCGACGGAGAGCGCGAACGGGATGTTCTTCTCGAACTCCTGCTCAATCAGCTTCTCGTCGTCCGGGAAGGTGAAGACCGAGGCGCAGTCGGCCGCGTTCCAGGCGTCGCCCGGGTCGAGGTTCGACGCGGTCTGGCAGGTCGACATCTCGGGGGTGAACATCGCGATGCCGTTGACGTTGCCCGCGTGGCCGTCCGCCTCGCCGTTGGTGGTGTAGAGCTCCGAGGAGACCTGCGGGTGGTAGCCCGGGATCGCCGAGTTCTCCGGGGTTCCGGCGAGCGCCTTGTAGAGCACGTCGTCCGGGGTCGGCGTCGCCACCTGCCAGCCCACTCCGTAGAGGAGCAGTTCGGCGGCGGAGTGGTAGTTGATGCCGTAGGTGAAGCCGATGCGCTTCTCGAAGGCGTCGAGGGCCTTGGTCTCGGGCTCGGAGCCGGGGCTCGTGCCGCGGTAGGTCTCGCTGGTGGGGTTGGGGGACGAACCTTCGTCGTCGTAGCCCCACTTGTAGGCGAAGTTGCGGTTGAGGTCGACGCCGTCGCCGGTGGAGATCGCGCCGTCGCCGTTCACGTCCCGCAGGTTCTTGCGCCACTGGCGCTCGTCCGTGCCCTTGAACGTGTAGTCGTAGCCGTCCGGATTGGCCGACAGGACGAACCACAGCTCGGTGGAGTCGACGATCTTCTTGATGCGCTTGTTCGTCGCGTAGTTGTCCAAGTAGTAGTGCATCAGACGCCGCGTCATCTCGGGCGTGATCCACTCGCGTGCGTGCTGGTTGGACATGTACAGCACCGATGGCTTGGCGCCGTCCTTGCTCCTCTTGGCGCCCTTGGTCAACTTGAGCGCCAGGATGTCCTGGCCGTTGACGGTCTTGCCGATGGAGACGACCTTGGTGAGATCGGGGTGTTCCTGACCGGTCCGGACGATCTCCTCCTGGAGATTGCCCTTTCCGCTGTACGGGCGGAACACGCCCTGGGCCGCGTCCTCGACGCGGTCCTCGGCCTTGGCGGAGAGCGTGTGCTCGGTGAGCTCGACGCCCTGCTTCTTGAGCTTCTTGGCCTGCTGGTCGGTGACGTAGACCTCGACGGTGCTCTTGCCGTTCTTCCAGGTCGTGTCGCCGAGTTCGTGGCCGTCCTGTCCGGCCGCGAGCAGCAGGGGTATCTGCTGCTTCGTGACCTCGGCGCGGAACACCTTCACGGCGTTCGCGTCGGGCTTGGGTGAACTGCCGCTCTGCGCCTGGGCGATGGGCGCCATGCCCGCACCGCCCAGCAGGAGCGCGCCGGTAGCGAGGATCGCTCTCGCTCTTCGTCTCATGAGCCCCCCTTGCACGGGTCCGCCACAGCAGCGAACAGATGCCAGGCTCATGACACTTCATGGTCAAGTCAAGGGCGCCTCAAGGGCGTACAAACGCCGGTGCCGACGCCCCAAGTGGGTGTCGGCACCGGCATGTTGAGCTTCTTGTGATCATCGGGGGATCAGCCCGCGAGGTTGTCCGCCATCTCCTCGGTGAGGTTCGACTCGGTCCCGGGGATGCCGAGGTCCTGCGCCCGCTTGTCGGCCATGGCGAGCAGTCGACGGATACGGCCGGCCACGGCGTCCTTGGTCAGCGGCGGGTCGGCGAGCGCGCCCAACTCCTCCAGGGAGGCCTGCTTGTGCTCCATGCGCAGCCGTCCGGCGGCCGCGAGGTGCTCCGGCACCTCGTCGGCGAGGATCTCCAGAGCGCGCTGCACCCGGGCCCCGGCGGCGACGGCGGCGCGGGCCGAGCGGCGCAGGTTGGCGTCGTCGAAGTTGGCCAGCCGGTTCGCCGTGGCGCGGACCTCGCGGCGCATCCGCCGCTCCTCCCAGGCCAGCACGGACTCATGCGCGCCGAGACGGGTGAGCAGCGCCCCGATCGCGTCGCCATCGCGTACGACGACACGGTCCACGCCGCGCACCTCACGGGCCTTCGCCGCGATCGACAGGCGGCGGGCGGCGCCGACCAGCGCGAGCGCGGCCTCCGGGCCCGGGCAGGTCACCTCGAGCGAGGAAGAACGGCCGGGCTCGGTCAGCGAGCCGTGCGCCAGGAACGCCCCGCGCCAGGCCGCCTCGGCGTCGCAGGTGGCCCCCGAGACCACCTGCGGGGGCAGCCCGCGGATCGGGCGGCCCCGGCCGTCGACGAGCCCGGTCTGGCGGGCCAGCTGGTCGCCGCCCGCGACGACGCGTACGACATAGCGGGAGCCGCGGCGCAGACCGCCGGGCGCCATCACGATCAGCTCGGAGCTGTGGCCGAAAATCTCCAGGATGTCCCGCTTCAGGCGGCGCGCCGCCATCGCGGTGTCCAGCTCCGCCTCGATCACGATCCTGCCGCTCACCAGGTGAAGGCCGCCCGCGAACCGCAGAATGGCGGAGACCTCCGCCTTTCTGCAGCAGGTCCGGGTGACGGGGAGCCGGGAGATCTCGTCCTTCACCGCTGCCGTCATCGCCATGGGCCGATCCTTCCATGCATCCGAAAAATACGGTCGTACGCGGCGGCCAACAGCTCCGGGTCGTGCCGCGGAGATCCATCGGTCCGGGCCACCGGCGCCAGCTCGACCGCGGCGCCGAACCGCTTGGCGGCGTCGGTGAGTGAGTCGCGGTCGGGCACGGCGGCCTCGTCGGCCAGCACCACGTCCAGGGCGAGTTTAGGGGCGTGTCGTCCCAAAACCTCCAAATGACGCTGCGGGGAGAAGCCTTCGGTTTCTCCGGGCTGCGGGGCGAGGTTCAGCGAGAGTACCCGGCGCGCCTTCGTCTGGATGAGGGCGTCGAGCAATTCGGGCACGAGCAGGTGCGGGATCACCGAGGAGAACCAGGAGCCGGGGCCGAGGACCACCCAGTCCGCGTCGAGGACAGCCGCCACGGCCTCGGGGACGGCCGGGGGGTCGTGCGGCACGACGTGCACGGACTGCACCTCACCGGGCGTGAGCGCCACCGTCGCCTGCCCTCGTACCGTCTCGACGTCATCCGGCCGCTCCGGGTCGTGTCCCTTGACCAGTGCCTGGAGCTCCAGGGGTACGGCCGACATGGGCAGCACGCGGCCGTGCGCGCCCAGCAGCTTGCCGACCAGATCCAGGGCCTGGACGTGGTCGCCGAGCTGCTCCCACAGGGCGACGATCAGCAGATTGCCGACCGCGTGCTCGTGCAGGTCGCCCTGGGACTGGAAGCGGTGCTGGATGACACGGGCCCAGGTCTGGCCCCAGTCGTCGTCGCCGCACAGCGCGGCCAGGGCCTTGCGCAGGTCGCCGGGCGGCAGCACGCCCAGCTCGTCGCGCAGCCGCCCACTGGAGCCGCCGTCGTCGGCCACGGTGACGACGGCGGTGAGGTCGCCGGTGATCCGGCGCAGCGCGGCGAGCGAGGCGGACAGGCCCATGCCGCCGCCGAGGGCGACGACCTTGGGCTGGGTGCCGCGGCGACGCGGCTTCGCACCGCGCGCCTCGGCCGGCTTGCCGCCGCGTCCCTCGAGGGTGACGCGGCGCAGCCTGCTCAGCCGCAGAGCAGCACGTCCGGTCACTCGCGCCCCATGTCCCGGTGCACGACCACGGTCTCCACGCCCTGGGAGACGAGACGGGCGGCGAGCTTCTCGGAGGTGGCGACCGAGCGGTGCTTGCCGCCGGTGCAGCCGACCGCGATGGTCACATAGCGCTTGCCCTCACGCCGGTACCCCGCCGCGATGAGCTGGAGCAGCTCGGCATAGCGGTCGAGGAACTCCTTGGCGCCGGGCTGGTTGAAGACGTACGCCGCGACCTCCTCGTTCAGGCCCGTGAAGGGGCGCAGCTCGGGGACCCAGTGCGGGTTGGGCAGGAAGCGCATGTCCACGACCAGGTCGGCGTCGACCGGCAGGCCGTACTTGAAGCCGAAGGACATGACGGTGGCCCGCAGCTCGGGCTCCTCCTCGCCGGCGAACTGGGCGTCCATCTTGGCGCGCAGCTCGTGCACGTTCAGGCTGGAGGTGTCGATCACCAGGTCGGCGTCGCCGCGCAGCTCGCGCAGCAGCTCGCGCTCGGCGTCGATGCCGTCGACGATGCGGCCGTCGCCCTGGAGGGGGTGCGGGCGGCGCACCGACTCGAAGCGGCGTACCAGGGCCTCGTCGGAGGACTCCAGGAAGACGATCCGCCGGGTGACGTGCTTCGACTCCAGGTCGGCGAGGGACTCACGGAGGTTGTCGAAGAAGCGGCGGCCGCGTACGTCGACGACGACCGCGATCCTGGCCACGTTGCCCTGGGAGCGAGCGCCGAGCTCCACCATGGTGGGGATCAGCGCGGGCGGCAGGTTGTCGACGACGAACCAGCCGAGGTCCTCCAGACACTTGGCGGCCGTCGACCGACCCGCTCCGGACATACCGGAGATGATCACCAGCTCGGGGATGGCCGCCTCGGGGACCGCGGCCGATTCGATACCCGTACCCACCTGTGCTCCGTCTTCCTGGGGCGCTTCGTGCTCCAGGTGATCTTCGCCTGTTTCCTTGTGCGCTTCGTGTGCGTCGTGCACTTCCTGGCCCAGTGCCGGGCGTTCCTCTTCGCGCGCGTCGTTCTCGGTCATCTCTCCTGCCCCCGTCGCTCGTCCGAGGCGCCCGCGGTCACGGGCTCCTCTGAGGAACCCGCCGTCGTTTCGGGCTCCCCGTCTTCCTCATCTCCCATGATCTCTCCAGTCGCCGTGTTCACGGCGGGTGCGGCCGGGGCCGCCTGGGCGAGGGCCACGGCGATCGTCTCGGCCGTCTTGCGGCCTATGCCGGGAACCTCACAGATCTGGTCGATTGTCGCGGACCGCAGCTTTTTCACCGAGCCGAAGTGCTTGATCAGCGCCTGCTTGCGCGTCTCGCCCAGGCCCGGCACGTCGTCCAGCGGGCTCGCCCTGAAGCGCTTGGCCCGCTTGGTGCGCTGGTAGGTGATCGCGAAGCGGTGGGCCTCGTCACGGACCCGCTGCAGCAGATACAGGCCCTCACTGGTGCGCGGCAGGACCACCGGGTCGCCCTCGTCCGGCAGCCACACCTCCTCCAGGCGCTTGGCGAGGCCGCATACGGCGATGTCGTCGATGCCGAGTTCGTCGAGAGCCTTCTTGGCTGCCGCGACCTGTGGCTGGCCGCCGTCGACCACGACGAGCTGCGGGGGGTAGGCGAAGCGCTTGGGGCGGCCGTCCTCCTCGGTGAGCCCGCTCTCGCCGTCGGCCCACTCCCCCGTCTTCTCCTTCTCCGCGAGGTAGCGCCTGAAGCGGCGGGTGATCACCTCGTGCATGGACCGGACGTCGTCCTGGCCCTCGAAGCCCTTGATCTGGAAGCGCCGGTACTCGCTCTTGCGCTGGAGCCCGTCCTCGAAGACGACCATCGACGCCACGACGTCGTCGCCCTGGAGGTGCGAGATGTCATAGCACTCGATCCGCAGGGGTGCGCTGTCCAGGTCGAGTGCCTCGGCGATCTCCTCCAGGGCGCGCGAGCGGGTGGTCAGGTCGGAGGCACGCTTGGTCTTGTGCAGCGCGAGCGACTGGAGAGCGTTGCGCTGCACGGTCTCCATGAGGGCCTTCTTGTCGCCCCGCTGGGGGATGCGCAGCGAGACGTTTGACCCGCGGCGCTCGGCGAGCCACTCCTGGACGGGCTCCACCGGGTCGGGCAGCGCCGGGACGAGCACTTCCTTGGGGACGGAGTCGCCCGTCTCCTCCCCGTAGAGCTGCTGGAGCGCGTGCTCGACGAGGTCACCGGTGGTGACGGCCTCCACCTTGTCCGTGACCCACCCGCGCTGGCCGCGCACGCGACCGCCGCGGACGTGGAAGATCTGCACGGCCGCTTCCAGCTCGTCCTCGGAGACGGCGATCAGGTCGGCGTCGGTCGCGTCGGCGAGCACGACCGCGCTCTTCTCCATGGCCTTCTTCAGGGCCTCGATGTCGTCGCGCAGGCGGGCCGCCCGCTCGTACTCCATCTCCTCGGCCGCGTCCGTCATCTGCTTCTCGAGTCGGCGGATGTACGTCCCCGTACGCCCGGCCATGAAATCGCAGAACTCCTCGGCCAGGTCACGGTGTTCCTCGGCGGAGACGCGCTCGACGCAGGGTGCGGAGCACTTGCCGATGTAGCCGAGCAGGCAGGGGCGGCCGGTGCGGGCCGCGTTCTTGAAGACGCCGGCGGAGCAGGTGCGGACCGGGAAGACGCGCAGCAGCAGGTCCACGGTGTCGCGGATCGCCCACGCGTGCCCGTACGGACCGAAGTACCGCACGCCCTTGCGCTTCTGGCCGCGCATCACCTGAACGCGCGGGAACTCCTCGTTCATCGTCACCGCGAGGTACGGATAGCTCTTGTCGTCGCGGTACTTGACGTTGAACCGGGGGTCGAACTCCTTGATCCAGGAGTACTCCAGCTGAAGCGCCTCGACCTCCGTGGACACGACCGTCCACTCCACCGACGCGGCCGTCGTGACCATGGTGCGGGTGCGGGGGTGCAGGTTCGCCAGGTCCTGGAAGTAGCTCGCCAGGCGCTGGCGCAGGCTTTTCGCCTTTCCGACGTAGATCACCCGGCGGTGCTCGTCGCGGAATTTGTACACCCCGGGAGAGTCCGGAATCTGTCCCGGCTTGGGGCGGTAGCTGGAGGGATCGGCCATGTCACACACCCTACTGGCGAGGGCTGACAGCGCGGCGACCCTGTGGACAAGGCCGGAGCCCTGCCTCAGCGCGACTCCAGGAAGGTCAGGACGGCCAGGACACGGCGGTGGTCGTCGGGCTCCTCCTGGAGGCGGAGTTTTCCCAGGATGCTGCGGACATGCTTCTCCAC
This sequence comes from Streptomyces sp. NPDC050564, assembly GCF_044457265.1. Lineage (NCBI taxonomy): Bacteria > Bacillati > Actinomycetota > Actinomycetes > Kitasatosporales > Streptomycetaceae > Streptomyces > Streptomyces sp. NPDC050564. The sequence goes on from NZ_JBITGS010000005.1 coordinate 226,958, forward strand.
GGTGCCCTCGGTGACCCACAGGCGGCGGCCGATGCCCGCGTTGGAGCGGCCCTCGGCCATGAGGGCGAGGACCTCGCGCTCGCGGGAACTGAGGAAGGACAGCGGATCGTCACGGCGCTGGGCGGAGACCAGCTCCTGCACCAGAGAAGGGTCGACGACCGAGCCGCCCCTGCTTATCCGGTCGAGTGTCTCGAGGAACTCGTCCACGACGGTGATCCGGCTCTTGAGGAGGTAGCCGACCTTGCGACCGCCGGCCACCAGTTCCAGGGCGTCCTCGACCTCCACGTAGGCCGACAGGACCAGGATGCCGGTGGCGGGATGGTGCTCGCGGATCGTGCGGGCCGCCTTGAGTCCCTCGGTCGAGTGGGACGGCGGCATTCTTATGTCGATGATCGCCAGATCGGGGTGCTCGTCGGCGACCAACTCCAAGAGCCGCGTGGCGTCGCCGGCCTGCCCGATCACCTCGTAGCCGACGCGCTCGCACAGACTCGCCAGACCCTCCCTGAGCAGGACGTCGTCGTCGGCGAGGACGACCCGTCCCCGACCCGGCTGCTGCGATGCGTCCATGGTCCCGGCTCCCCTTGCCCGACCCGTCCGGTGCGCCCCCCAACAGCCTGCCGGACCCCCGGGGTTACGGCTAGCCGGAAGCCGAATTGGGGGCTGGCCGTGACGACACGGGGTCCTTACGACGCGATGCTCGAACCAGTGCGGACGCAGCGGACCGGCCGCCCCGGGCGAGGGGCGGCAGGTCGGACGGTACGCCCCGGGCGAGGGGCGACGGGCGGGACGGACGGTCGAAGGGCTGCGGGAGACACGGCGGACACGGATCGAGAAACGACGGTGGTCGATCCGTGCCCGCCGGTACGCGTCCTGCCCCCTCGTACGCGTCCCCCTGGCGTGGGGCACACCCCGGGCGGTCACTCCTGGGTCGGCGGTTTCCGCATCGGCAGCCGTACCGTCAGGGTGGTGCCTCTCCCCGGTGGGCTGCTGATCGCGAGCTTGCCTCCGATCGCCTCGACGCGGTCGGTGAGCCCGACGAGACCCGAGCCGCCGCCGGGGTCGGCACCCCCGGTCCCGTCGTCGCCGATGGACACCTCCAGGACGTCGTCGTACGTCCGCGCCCCGACCCGTACAACCGTGGCCTGGGCGTGCTTGGCGGCATTGGTGAGGCATTCGGAGGTCACGTAGTAGACAGCGACCTCGGTCTGTTCCGGAAGGCGCACGGAGGGCAGCCGCAGATCCAGTTCCACGGGTACGGCGGAGCGGCGGGCCAGGGCGCGCAGGGCGGGGCCCAGGCCGCCCCTGGAGAGGATCGCCGGGTGGATACCGCGGGAGACCTGCAACAGGTCCTCGAAGGCGTCGTCCAGGCCCTGGCTGATGTGCGCCAACTGCTCCACGAACTCGGCGGATTGATCGTCCATCATGGACTCGGCCATCCGCAGGTCCAGCTGGAGCGAGACCAGCCGCTGCTGGACGCCGTCGTGCAGATCGCGCTCTATACGGCGCCGCGACGCGTCCGAAGCGGCCACCACGCGCGCGCGTGAAGCCGTGAGTTGAGCCCGGCCGTCGGCGTTGGCGACGGCGGTGGCGATGAGTTCGGTGAAGTCGGCGAGCCGGGACTCGGTGCCCGGGGGCAGCGGCTCCGGGCCCGTCGGGGCCGCGACGACCGCACCCCACAGACGGTCGTCGACGACGATCGGCGCTCCGACCGACCGTCCGGCGCGGGCCACCCGGCGAGTCTCGGCCACCGCGCCGGCCGCCGCCGCCTCGCCCACACTCGCGGCCGCGCGGGCCGAACCGAGGAGCGTGACGGCACCGTCGGCCCCGTAGCGCAGAACGGCCGCGGTCCCGGTACTCAGCACCATCCCCACCTCACGAGCGACCGCGGCGAACACCTGGTGCGGCGGCTCACCGCGCGCCACCAGGGTGGCGACGCGGCGCAGCGCGGCCTGCTCCCGGTCGGCGCGGCGGCTCTCGGTGACATCGCGCGCGGCGGCGTAGACGAGGCCTTCCCCGGCCACCGGGCGAGCGCTCCACTGCAGCCAGCGCTCGGTGCCGTCCTCGCGCAGGCAGCGGTTCTCGAACTCGCCGAGCTCGACGCCGTCGGCCAGGCGGTGGAGGACGGCACGCGTGCGTGCCCGATCGTCCGGGTGGACGAACTCCAGCCAGGGCTTGGTGAGGAGCACTTCGGCGGGGTACCCCAGGGTTCGCTCGAAGGCGGGGTTCACGCGCTTGAGGTAGCCGTCGATCCCGCAGATGCACAGCAGGTCGAGGGAGAGGTTGAAGATGCTCGCCAGCTCCCGCTCCGCCTTGCGGCGCCTGCCGTGCGCCGCGGCGAAGGACTCCATGGCGTCGTTCATGCCGCCCAGCAGCTGTGCCCAGGTCCCTTCGAACCCGGCGGCGTCCGCGCGGTGGCCCAGCCGGTTGTCGTCGATCGCCGCGTTCATGCTGCGGATCTCGGCGGCGAGCCGCTCGCTGGTGGCATGGAGTTCGCGGAAGGTGTCGGCGACGACGCCGAGCTCGTCGCGCCCCCGGTAGTGGACGTCGTACGACAGATCTCCGGCAGCGAGGGCCTTGGCGCCCCGGGACACCTCGGTGAGCGGACGCGTGATGGAGCGGCGCAGCGTCAGCGCGAGGACGGTGACGGCGAAAAGCACTCCTCCGGAGAGGGCGAGTTCACGCTCACCCCTGTCTCGGGCACTGTTCAGGCCGTGGTCGGCGTCGGATGCGAGTTCGCGGGCCGTCTCGTGCGCGATGCCGCGCAGGGCGGCGAGTCGCTCGGTGGAGGCCATGAGCCAACGGTCCAGCGAGGGCAGTTTCGGATTCGCTCCTCGGACTGTCATGAGAGCTTCGCGGGCCGCGCGCACGGTGCGCCCCGCAGGCTGCCGCAGCGCCCTGGCGAGCCGGGCGCGCAGCGGCTCCGAGGCGGTCCGGCGGAAGGTGTCGAGCTGGGCGCTCTCCAGGGCGGGCCAGCGGGTGGCGGGGGCACCTCGGCCGTCCGGGGGCGGTGCCGCGTGCAGGACGGCCAGCTCGACGCGTTCGCGCTCGGCCGCCTCGATGGCGCCCAGGATCGCCGGATAGGCGTCACCGGAGCGGCCCGCGGCCCGCGTGGGGCGGCTGGAGTCGAGGCGGCGGACGGTGTCGAGCAGATACGTTTCGACGGTCGCGTAGCGCTGCTCGATCCCCGCCGCGGTGAGCGAGCCGCCGGCCGCCTCCAGCCGGACCGCATGGAGCTGGTTGCGCAGGGAGCCGAGGGCGCCGGGCCGGCCCCGGTGCCGGGACACGGCGCTCTCGGCGGCAATCAGGGCGCGGTCGGTGGCGCCCCTGGCGGCGCCCCGCTCGGCCGCCGTGGCCGCCGGGTCCGGGGCCACGGCGGCGACCACCTCCGTGAGGCGCTCACGGGCGACGGCCTCGTAGAGCCCGGCCGTCGCGAAGGACACCTTCGTGGAGGCCCTGAAGTTCTGCAGGGTGCGCGCTTCGTGCCACTGGGCCACGGCCGAGAAGACCGTGAAGGCGAGCAGTCCGGCGACCGGCAGCAGGGCGAGCAGCATGAGCTTGGTGCCCACCCGCAGCCGCGCGAGCAGCGGCGGACGGGCCCCGGCTGTGCGCGCCGGACGCCGGCCGCCGGATCTCATGGCCCGCCCACCGGGTGACTCCGGTGGTGGGCCAGATCCTTGTCGGTGACCGTGCCCTTGCCGAAGTCGGGCAGGTCGCCGCCGACGACCCCGGCTTCGACCAGATCCGCGTACGGGCGCTCTTCAGGACATGCGACCGGCTCGACCCGTAGGGCCTGCTGCGCGGCGTTGAAGTGCTCGACCCGGCGGCGCATCGTGTCGAGCTCTCCGCTCGGGCCCGCGCGGAACCACACGCTGATGTCGGGGGTGCCCTTGAGCTTTCTGTCGCCCGTGGTGTCCTCGCGCGCCTTGGAACGCGCTCCGTCGTCGCCGTCCCAGCCGCATCCGGCGACGAGGAGGGTCTCACAGACCGCTCCGGCGAAGAACGCCCGGCCTGGTATCGGTTTCCTTCGGAGCAACGTCATCGTGTACCCCCATCCAACCGACGGGACACGGCCACCCCAGGGCATCAGACATGCTACCGCCCGTGACACGCCGCTGCTCTCCGTGAACGCGAACCTCCCTGTCTGGCAAAGGACTTCAGCACTTTCCGGCTAGCTGGAAAGCGCGAAGGTCAACCTGTTGGGAAGCTGTCCGCATGTCCATGCGCTGTCTCCTCGTCGACGACAGCGCCCGGTTCCTGGAGGCCGCGCGCGCCCTGCTGGAGCGTGGTGGGGTACAGGTCGTCGGTGTCGCCACGACGGGCGCGGAGGCCTTCGCGCGAGCCGTTGAACTGGCCCCGGACGTCGCCCTGGTCGATATCGACCTCGACGGCGAGAACGGCTTCGAGGTGGCGGGACGGCTCGCGGGAAGCGTGCCCGCCGTGATCCTCATCTCGACGCACTCCCTGGAGGACTTCCAGGAACTCGTCGCGGCCAGCTCGGCCCGCGGCTTCCTCCACAAGTCGGCGCTTTCGGTACGGGCGATACGGGAGTTGCTGGAGCGCTAGTCACCGCTTCGACGGCCGTGTGGAGCCGGGGGTGACTCCTCCCGCCTCCGCGCAGGCGGAGTCAGCGGCGGCGTCGGCGCAGGGCGCGGGAGGCGCTCAGGGCGAGGGCGACAAGTGCCCCGACGCCGGCGATCGCCGAGGCGATGACAACGGCGGGGCCGGGGCCCTCCGGTGCGCCCGGGCGCCCGGTCCCAGGGGACTCGGAGCCGTATCCGCCCACCTCGGCGGACCGCGTGTAGGCGGAGCCGGGGAGCCGGTCCGCGTACGCCTTGTGCACGCGCGCGATGGGCGGGGAGCGCCGTGCCATGGGAGCCGATCGCCTGCCGGGCGTCCGCGCCGAGGGGCAGCACGCGCGCGTGGCGCTGGACGTACCGGGCGTCTCCGGCGCGGCGGCCGCGCGCTGTACGGCGGCCAGGGACGTCGGTGAGGGGCCGGTGTCGGCCCGGGGGGAGGCAGCGGCCATGCCCAGCAGTAGGGCGGCGGAGCAGCCCGCGACGACGGCGCTGGTGCCGCGGCTACGGCGAGTCATCGCGCGCACGCCCCGATCCGGTACAGCGAGAGTGGGTCCAGGAGAAGGAGTCGCTTTCGGTCTTCTGTGACGCATCACGGTCCTCCCGAGTGGGGTTCCAGGAGTGGAGGAGCGCGTCCGGACACTGCGGTGAAGCATGTTGAGCATCAGGTGTTGTCGGGGCTTGGTCAACACGCTTCAATGCGGGGGAACTCGGGGCGTGAACGGCGGCAGACGCGTGTGAACGGGCCGCGCGCGCCGACCTGGCGGCCCCGACCACCCGCACGAACGGCCTGACCAGCCGTAGTGAACATTCACAGAAAGGCCCCCTGCATGCGGCACGGCACACAGCACGCGGACGTCGCCACAGCGGAGCTGGAGACGGCTCTGCGGGGCGGCCCCTTCCATGTCGCGCTGCGCGCCGCGATCGCCGCCCGCGGACTGCCGCTGCAGCGCGTACAGCACCATCTGTCGCGGTACGGGGTCAAGGTCGGGGTGACGAGCCTGAGTTACTGGCAGCAGGGCGCCCGGCGCCCACAGCGCCCCGAGTCGCTACGGGCCGTCCGCGCCCTGGAGGAGATCCTCCAGCTCCCCGACGAGTCACTGATCCGGCTGCTCGCCAAGGCGGACGAGCACTCCGGTCCGGAACGCCCCGCGGGTCGGTCGTACCGCTCCCTCGTCGAGGCCTCCGGCATCCTGGAGCGGCTGCTGGCCGAGCTGGAGTCACCGCTCGACGGCGGGCTGCACACCCTCGGTCACCACGAACGCGTACGGATCGGCGCACACCGCGAGCTGCTGGACCGCGAGTCGCACCACATAGTCCGCGCCCACAGGGACGGAGTGGACCGCTATGTGGCCATCCACCACGGAGACCCGGGATGCGCTCCGGAGCGGATGGCGGTACGCGCCCTGGAGAACTGCCGTACGGGGCGGGTGCGCTGGCATCACGACACCGGGGTGCTCGTGGCCGAGCTGCTCTTCGACACACGCCTGCGCGCCGGTGACACTTTCCTGTTCCGCTACGGCTTCGACGACGGTACGGCCGGTGCGTCCAGCGAGTACGTCCGCGGCTTCAGCTTCGCGGGCGGGCAGTACGCCCTCCAAGTTGCGTTCGCCGAGGAGGCGCTGCCCGTGCGCTGCCACCGGTTCACCCAGCACTCGGCGGCGGCTCCGCGCAGCGGCCGCCAGGAACTCACGCTGAGCGGTCGCCACCGCTCGGTGCATCTGGTCGAGCCACGCGTGCGGTCGGGGATCCTGGGGATCGGATGGGACTGGGAGTGACCGCCTCCGGGTCGGCGTCGCACAGGCCTCTTCAGGCGCCCGGGCCCGCGACGATCTTCCCGTCCTTCGCCTCCACGGACAGCTCGTGCAGCGGCACGGTGGCCGGCGCCTGCAGCACCTTGCCCGTCGCGGCGTCGAACTCACTGCCGTGGCAGGGGCAGACGAGCGTTGTGCCCTGAAGTTTGTTGATGGCGCACCCCGCATGCGTGCAGATCGAGCTGAACGCCTTGAGCTCGCCGTTCTCGGCACGGCTGACCACGACATTCCGGTCCCGATACAGCTTGGCACCGCCCTTGGCGATCTCGCTCTCCGCACCCAGCTCGACTGGCGCGGTCGGCGTCGCGGGTGCCCCGCTGTCGTCGCCACCACCGGAGCACGCGGTGAGGGCAAGCCCGGCGACCGGGGTGAGCGCCGCTCCCCGCAGGACGGTACGACGGCTCGCTGACGGACGGCCGGGCATGGCATCTCCACTGGTCGGGGGGCGGTGGACACCGACACGGGCAGAGGGCGGTGCACACCGACGATACCGGCATGAACCATTCCGCTCGTGGCGGGGGAGCCGACTCCACGGTGCGCATGTAAACGCTTGCGCAAGCGATTACGCATGCGCAGGCGCAATCGCTTGCGCGAGCGCGGACGTAAACGCTTGCGCAAGCGTTGACGTAAGCGTTTACGTCAGCCGCCGGATGGGATACGTTCTCGTGCTGACAACCGGGTCCCAGGGGAGGCAGCGCCATGACAACAATGGTCGACGTGGCCCAGCGGGCAGGCGTGTCCACCGCGACTGTCTCGCACGTACTCAACGACACCCGCCCGGTGCTGCCCCAGACGCGCCAGGCCGTCCTCGATGCCATCGACGAGCTCGGCTACACGCCGAACACCCTGGCACGTTCACTGGTCACCGCCCGCACGCGGTCCATCGGGCTCGCGGTGTCGGCGATCAGCAACCCGTACTTCACGGAGATCCTTCAGGGCGTCGAGGCCGGCGCCCTGAAGCACGGTTACAGCCTGCTGATCGCCGATCCGCACGACGATTCGCAGCATGAGCGGAAGGTCGTCCAGCTGCTGCACGAGCGACGCGTCGACGGCATGATCATCGCGCCCTCCGCCGCTCCGGCCGAGCTCCTCGGCTACCTCGGGCAGCACGACGTGCCCACCGTCTTTCTGGACCGACTCGTCGACTCCCCCGCCGAGGGCCCCCTCCGATTCGACCAGGTCTGCACCGAGAACACCGAGCCCATGACAAGACTGGTCACCCACCTCGCCGAACTGGGCCACCAACGCATCGGACTGGTCGCGGGCCTGCCCGGGCTCAGCACCACGACCGAGCGGATCACCGGCTACCGTCACGGCCTCGCGCTCGCCGGACTCCCGTACGACGAGCGGCTCGTCGCGCCCGGCAACTCCCAGGCCGGCGCCGCCGAGGAGGCCACCCACGCCCTGCTGTCCCTCGCGACGCCGCCCACCGCGCTCGTCACCGCCAACAACGCCATGACCATCGGCGCGCTGCGGGCCGTGCGTGAACGGAACCTGTCCGTGCCCGACGACCTGGCGCTGTGCTGCTTCGACGACTTCTCCTGGGCGGACCTGTTCACACCCCGGCTGACCGCGATCGCCCAGCCCAGCAAGGAGATCGGGGCCCAGGCCGTCCAATTGCTCCTGGAACGCCTCACGTCGCCCGGCCGTCCGGGCCGTACCGTCCGGCTGCCCTCCACCTTCGTCCACCGCACTTCATGCGGCTGCCCCGAGAGCTCCAAGAGTCCCGAGAGCCACAGGAAAGGACCCGAGTCGTGATCGTCGTCGCCGGTGAGGCCCTGATCGATCTGGTACCGCAGGGCGCGGGCGCCCTCGTGGGACTGCTGCCGCGCCTGGGTGGCGGCCCCTACAACACGGCCGTGGCGCTCGGTCGCCTCGGCTCTCCCACGGCCTTCTGCTCCCGGGTCTCGTACGACGCGTTCGGCGAGGCGCTCCTCGGCGGTCTCGGCGAGGCGAACGTCGACGTGTCGTCCGTACAGCGCGGAACGGAGCCGACGACCCTCGCGGTCGCCTCGATCGGCACGGACGGCTCGGCCGCGTACTCCTTCTACGTCGAGGGCACGGCGGACCGTCTCTTCTCGGCACCGGACCAACTCCCCGACGCCACGAGGGCGGTGTCCTTCGGCACCTGCTCCCTCGTCCTGGAGCCGGGCGCGAGCGCGTACGAGGAGCTGATGCGGACCGCCGCCGATCGCGGCGTGTTCACCGCGCTCGACCCGAACATCCGGGCCGGGCTGATCCCCGACGCGGACGCCTACCGGGCCCGCTTCAAGAGCTGGCTCCCATCGGTCTCGCTCCTCAAGCTCTCGCAGGAGGACGCCCTGTGGCTCGGAGGCACCCCGCGCGAGTGGCTGGCGTCCGGCCCCGCGGCCGTGGTGATCACCCAGGGCGGTGACGGCCTGACGGCGTTCACCCGCGACGGGGCGGTCCACTCCGTACCCGGCGAACCGGTCGACGTCGTGGACACCATCGGCGCCGGCGACACGGTGAACGCGGCGCTGCTGCACGGCCTGGCCGCGCGGGACGCCCTGTCACCGGCGGCCATGGCAGCCCTCGGCGCCGACGGCTGGACCCAGCTGCTGCGTTTCGCGGCCCGCGCGGCGGCGATCACCTGCTCACGCGCGGGAGCCGAACCGCCGTACGCCTCCGAGCTCGGCGACCTGTAGCGGGACGTTCGACTGCCCTCCGCCCGCAGCGCCCCGGGCTGCCACTCATCGAGCCGGTCGAGCGCGCTCGCCGTGGCTTCGTCCGCGGGGAGGGGTACGACCACTCGATGGCCGTCGTCCGGCAGCGCGAACGTCTCGTACCAAAGGCGCGGTGGGCCGGCCTCCAGGTGCGCGATGAGGTCGGTTCCGGACTTCGGAATCGTGATGTTGTCAGGAGGAGCAACTGGACAATGCGGTTCGCCGAGCCGCAGGGACAGCACGGCTGACTGTGCAACGCACGGCGCCCCACGGGGAGTACCCGTGGGGCGCCGTATTTCCTGGGACTTCCTCGGCCCCCGTGCGGCCGTCCGATTCAGGCCCTGAGGGCCGGTTCGAGTCAGGCCTTGCGAGCCCGCGTGATCTTCTTCGCGGGGGTCGCCTTCTTGGTGGCTGTCTTCTTGGTGGCCGCGGCCGCCTTTTTGGTGGCCGTGTTGTTGACGACCTTCGTGGTCGTCTTCTTCGCCGTCGCCCCGGCCGCCGCCACCTTCTTGGCGGCGGTCTTGCGCGCGGCCTTCACAGGGGCCGCGTCGCTGATCCGGTCGGCGCCGAGGATCTCACGCAGGAACTTGCCGGTGTGGCTGGTCGGAACGCCGGCAACCTGCTCGGGAGTGCCCTCGGCGATCACGAGACCGCCGCCGTTGCCGCCCTCGGGACCCATGTCGACGACCCAGTCCGCGGTCTTGATGACATCGAGGTTGTGCTCGATGACGATGACCGTGTTGCCCTTGTCGACCAGGCCGGACAGCACCGTGATGAGCTTGCTGATGTCCTCGAAGTGCAGACCGGTGGTCGGCTCGTCGAGCACGTACACCGTGCGGCCCGTGGAACGCTTCTGGAGCTCGCTCGCGAGCTTGACGCGCTGCGCCTCACCGCCGGACAGCGTCGGCGCGGACTGGCCGAGCCGGACGTAGCCCAGGCCGACGTCGTTGAGCGTCCTCAGGTGGCGGGCGATCGCCGGGACGGCCTCGAAGAAGCCGAGGGCCTCCTCGATCGGCATGTCGAGGACCTCGGAGATGGACTTGCCCTTGTAGTGGACCTCCAGGGTCTCCCGGTTGTAGCGCGCCCCATGGCAGACCTCGCAGGGGACGTACACGTCCGGCAGGAAGTTCATCTCGATCTTGATGGTGCCGTCGCCGGAGCAGTTCTCGCAGCGGCCGCCCTTGACGTTGAAGGAGAAGCGGCCGGGCAGGTAGCCCCGCACCTTCGCCTCGGTCGTCTCCGCGAACAGCTTGCGGACGTGATCGAAGACTCCGGTGTACGTCGCCGGGTTCGACCGGGGTGTACGGCCGATGGGCGACTGGTCGACGTGCACGACCTTGTCGACGAGGTCGTCGCCCTCCACGCGCGTGTGCCGCCCGGGAACGTTCCTCGCTCCGTTCAGCTCGCGGGCCAGGTGCGTGTACAGGATGTCGTTGACCAGCGTCGACTTGCCGGAGCCCGAGACGCCGGTGACGGCCGTGAGGACGCCCAGCGGGAAGGACACGTCGATGTCCTGGAGGTTGTTCTCCCGGGCGCCGTGCACCGTGAGCTGGCGGCTCGGGTCGGCGGGGCGGCGGATGTCCGGGGTCGCGATCTCCTTCTTGCGCGACAGGTACTGGCCGGTCATCGACTCGGCGTTGGTGAGCAGCTCCTTCAAGGGGCCGCTGTGCACGACCTTGCCGCCGTGCTCGCCCGCACCGGGGCCGATGTCGACGACCCAGTCGGCGACCTTGATGGTGTCCTCGTCGTGCTCGACGACGATGAGCGTGTTGCCCATGTCGCGCAGCCGGACCAGGGTCTCGATCAGCCGGTGGTTGTCGCGCTGGTGCAGGCCGATGGAGGGCTCGTCGAGGACATACAGGACGCCCACCAGCCCGGAGCCGATCTGAGTGGCCAGACGGATGCGCTGGGCCTCACCACCGGAGAGGGTGCCCGCCGCGCGGTTCAGCGACAGGTAGTCGAGGCCTACGTCGACCAGGAAGCGCAGCCGTTCGTTGACCTCCTTCAGGACGCGCTCGGCGATCTTCTTGTCGCGGGCGTTGAGCTTCAGCTCGCCCAGGAAGTCCGCGCAGTCGCTGATGGACATCGCGGAGACCTCGGCGATCGACTTCTCCATGACGGTGACCGCGAGGACGAGCGGCTTCAGACGCGTGCCCTCGCAGGTGGGGCACGGCACCTCTCGCATGTAACCCTCGAAGCGCTCGCGGCTCGCGTCGCTCTCGGCGTCACTGTGCCGGCGCTTGACGAAGTTCACGGCACCCTCGAAGGACGCCATGTACACGCGCTCGCGGCCGTACCGGTTGCGGTAGCGGATCTGGATCTGTGTCTTGTGGCCGTAGAGCAGGGCCTTCTTGGCGCGCTGCGGCAGGCCCGCGAAGGGGATGTCCGTCCGGAAGCCGAGTGCGTCCGCGAGGGCGCCGATCTGGCGGTCGAAGTAGTCCTTGGTGTGTCCGTGCGACCAGGGGTGGATGGCGCCCTCGTCGAGGGACTTCTCCTCGTCCGGGATGATCAGCTCGGGGTCGACCTCCATGCGCGTACCGATGCCCGTGCACTCGGGGCAGGCGCCGAAAGGCGAGTTGAAGGAGAAGGAGCGGGGCTCCAGCTCTTCGAAGGACAGGTCGTCGTACGGGCAGTAGAGGTGCTCCGAGTACATGCGCTCGCGCTCGGGGTCGTCCTCTGGGAGGTCGACGAAGTCGAGCACGACCATGCCGCCGGAGAGGCCGAGGGCGGTCTCCACGGAGTCGGTCAGGCGGCGCTTGGCGGAGTCCTTCACCGTGAGGCGGTCGACGACCACCTCGATGGTGTGCTTCTCCTGCTTCTTCAGCGTGGGCGGCTCGGTGAGCTGGATCGTCTCGCCGTCGACCCTGGCCCGGCTGAACCCCTTGGTCTGGAGATCGGCGAAGAGGTCGACGAACTCTCCCTTGCGCTCGCGCACCAGCGGCGACAGGACCTGGAAGCGGCTCCCCTCCGGCAGCTCCAGGACCTTGTCAACAATGGCCTGCGGCGATTGGCGCGTGATGGGACGGCCGCACTCGGGACAGTGCGGCTTGCCGATGCGCGCGAAGAGCAGGCGGAGATAGTCGTAGACCTCGGTGATGGTGCCGACCGTCGAGCGCGGGTTGCGCGAGGTCGACTTCTGGTCGATGGAGACCGCCGGGGAGAGGCCCTCGATGAAGTCCACATCCGGCTTGTCCATCTGACCGAGGAACTGCCGGGCGTACGAGGAGAGCGACTCCACGTAGCGCCGCTGCCCCTCGGCGAAGATCGTGTCGAAGGCCAGCGAGGACTTGCCCGACCCCGACAGGCCCGTGAAGACGATGAGCGAGTCGCGCGGGAGGTCGAGCGAGACATTCTTGAGATTGTGCTCGCGCGCTCCACGAACGATGAGACGGTCGGCCACGCCGGTCCGCACCTTTCTTGAGAGAAGTGACAGGGGCGGGGCCCCCGTCCTTTTCAGACTAGGGGGAGCCACTGACAGCGCCGGATGCTTTCCCTGGTTCACAACAATCCCGGGCCATCCAGCATGCCCGACGCCGCGCCCGAGCTTATAGCACGGGTATTCGATTTGCGGGGGTGGTCGACCACCTTCACCCGAACGTGTGGCGGGGCTAGGGTCGGCCTCATGATTGATCATGTGCGCGACCTGGCGTCTGTACGTGACGCGACCGAACGGCTGCTCACCGCAGCCGCCAAACTGGACAACGCATCAGTGGCCGAGCCGTCACGGCTTCCCGGCTGGAGCCTCGGCCACGTCCTCGCCCACCTCGCCCGCAACGCGGACGCTCTCGTGAACGTCCTCGAAGGGCGCCCCATGTACGCCTCCGGCGACGCCCGGGACACCGACATCGAGCGGGACGCGCAGCGCCCGCTGGACGCGCAGCTCGCCGACGGCCGCGAGAGCGCGGCCCGCTTCCAGGAGGCGGCGGCCGCCCCCGCGGACTGGTCCCGCACGGTAGAGCTGCGCAACGGGGTCACGGACTCGGCGTCCCGGGTGCCGTTCCGGCGGTGGGTCGAGGTGGAGCTGCACCACGTGGATCTGGGGATCGGGTACGAGCTCGAAGATCTTCCGGAGGAGTTCGTGGAGAGGGAGATCGAGTTCCTGGCCGACCGCTTCGCCGGGCATCCCGATGTGCCGCCCACACGGATCACGGACAGCTCGCGCGCGTGGCACACGGGACGTGACACGGAGGGCGCCCCGGAGGTCACCGTGACCGGGCCGGCGCCCGCGCTCCTGGGCTGGCTCGCGGGACGCCGCGACGGGGCCGATCTGACGGTCGACGGTGGCCTGCTTCCCACCCTCCCCCCGCTATAGGCTGCCGTCATGACGTACAGCGGAGCGGTGAAGGTCGGCGGCCCTGCCGATGTGCATGAGCTGCAGGACCTGATGATCTCCAAGGTCGCCGTGGGCCCGATGGACAACAACGCCTATCTGCTGCGCTGCCGGGCCACCGACGAGCAGCTTCTGATCGACGCGGCGAACGACGCCTCGACTCTGCTCACGCTGATCGGTGACGACGGCATCGCGTCCGTCGTGACCACCCATCAGCACGGTGACCACTGGCAGGCGCTCGCGGAGGTCGTGGCGGCCACCGGCGCGCGCACCTACGCGGGCCGGGACGACGCCGACGGCATTCCGGTGCCGACCGACGTCCCCATGGAGGATGGCGACACGATCCGGGTGGGGCGCGTGGAACTCACCGCGCGCCATCTGGTGGGGCACACGCCGGGCTCGATCGCCCTTGTCTACGACGACCCGCACGGGCACCCGCATGTGTTCACCGGGGACTGCCTCTTCCCGGGCGGTGTGGGCAACACACGCAAGGACCCGAAGGCGTTCGCCAGCCTCATCCACGACGTCGAGACCAAGATCTTCGACGCGCTGCCGGACGAGACCTGGGTCTACCCCGGGCATGGCAATGACACGACGCTGGGCGCGGAGCGACCGCATCTGCCGGAGTGGCACGCGCGAGGCTGGTGAACCCGGGCCGGGGCGCGTGCTCCTGGAGCACACGCCCCACGCTTCGCTCATTGAGCACGTACCCCTCGTCTCGTTCATTGAGCACCCACCCCAGCGCCTCGCTCGTTGAGCCCCCAACCCCAGCGCCTCGCTCATCGGGGACGCGTCACGCCTTGCCATGAGCGAGCGCCGTGCATGACTCATGCTTCGACACCCCCTCACACCTCCCGGCCGCGCCCCCGCATGTTCCTCGTTACCGCGCCACGCCCCGCGCATTCAGGTGCGCGCGCCCCGCGCGATGAGTGAAGCGCGCGCCCCGTGTGAACCGAGCGCACGCGCCGGTGTCACGCGTGCGCTCCCGGCGGAGGCACTGGTGCAGTCCACTGGAGGCAGCCCCGCGCAGGATGACGGCTCCTGCGCGGCAACGGGCCGCCGGCCTTCGATCCCCGCCCTCGGCCGGCGGCCCCGGCAGACCTTCCTGTCGAGCACATGCCGGGCGTGGTGCGTTCACGGGACTGCAACACCCGTTCCCACTATGCGGACATGTGCCGTTGTGACCTCGACAAACAGCAGGGTGCACTGCCACTCTCCCGACATGCATCTCGCCCAACGCGCCCTGCGTCGCACCGCGTTCGCCTCCACCCTCGCCCTGCTCTCCCTGGCAGTGGGCTGTGCTCCGCAGCCCACTGAGAAGGCGACCGACAAGGCTTCCGGAGCCACTGGGGAGACCTGCGACAAAGGCAAGTTGAGCACCCAGACCTCCGGCAAGCTCACGATCGCGACCGACGAGCCCGCGTACGAGCCGTGGTTCAAGGACGACAAGCCCGCCAATGGCAAGGGCTTCGAGTCGGCGGTCGCGTACGCGGTGGCCAAGCAGCTCGGCTACGCCAACGGCGATGTCGTCTGGCAGAGCGTCCCCTTCAACAAGGCCTTCGCGCCCGGCGAGAAGACCTTCGACTTCGACATCAACCAGGTGTCGATCAGTGCCGAGCGCAAGAAGGCTGTGGACTTCTCGTCCGGCTACTACGACGTCCGCCAGGCCGTCATCGCCCTGAAGGGCTCCAAGGCCGCGAAGGCGAAAAGCATCACGGACCTCAAGGCTCTGAAGCTGGGCGCCCAGGTCGGCACCACCAGCCTCAACTACATCAACGACGCGGTGAAGCCGACCCAGCAGCCGGCCGCATACGCCAAGAACGACCAGGCCAAGTCGGCGCTGAAGAACGGCCAGGTCGACGCCATCGTGGTCGACCTGCCCACCGCGTTCTACATCACGGCGGCCGAGGTGACCGACGCGAAGATCGTCGGGCAGTTCGAGAACCAGGGCGGTACGCCCGAGCAGTTCGGGCTCGTCCTCGACAAGGGCAGCGCGCTGACCTCCTGCGTGACAAAGGCCGTTGACACCCTGCGCGAGGACGGCACGCTGGCGAAGATCGAGAAGCAGTGGCTGTCCGAGGCCGTCGACGCTCCGGTGCTCAAGTGACCCTCACGAAGGAGGAGTCGGGAGAGGACTCCGGCGAAGGCGACATGCGCGACGCCTACGTGCCGTCGCAGCGGCGGATCGAGCGCGAGCGCTACAAGCGTGCCCGCGCCCGCCGTGCGACGGCGATCGCCGCGCTCTCCACCCTGGTCACCGGCGTCGTCCTGTACTTCGTCGTCGTCAACGCGCCCGGCTGGCCGCGCACCAAGGAGACGTTCTTCAACGCGCAGTACACGCGCGAGGCGTTCCCCAAGGTCCTCGAAGGACTCTGGCTCAACGTCCGGCTGCTGCTGATATGTGGCGCGGCGGTCCTCGTTCTGGGCATGCTGATCGCCGTCGCCCGCACGCTGCGCGGCCCGGTGTTCTTCCCGCTTCGGGCGCTGGCCGCCGCGTACACCGACTTCTTCCGTGGACTCCCGCTGATCATCAACCTGATGATCGTGGTCCTGGGCGTCCCCGCGCTGCGGCTGCAGGGCGTCACGGTGGACCCGGTCCTGCTCGGCGGGACGGCGCTGACGCTGACGTACTCGGCGTATGTCGCCGAGGTGTTCCGCGCCGGCATCGAATCCATCCACCCTTCGCAGCGCGCAGCGGCCCGCTCACTGGGCCTCACCAACCGGCAGGCCCTGCGCTACGTCGTCCTCCCCCAGGCCGTACGCCGCCAGGTGCCGCCGCTCCTCAACGATCTGGTGTCCCTCCAGAAGGACACCGGACTGGTCTCGATCGGCGGCGCGGTCGACGCGGTGCGTGCCGCCGACATCATCGTGGGCCGCAGCCTCAACTACACGCCGTACATCGTCGCGGGACTGGTCTTCGTCGCCCTGACCATCCCGATGACCCGCTTCACGGACTGGGTCACGGCCCGGATGGACCGTCAGCGGGCGCAGGGAGGGACCATATGACCGACGCTCCGGTGCTGCGGATGGAGTCCGTCCGTAAGACCTTCGGTGAATCGGTCGTGCTGCGGGACGTCGACCTGGACGTCGCCCCGCACACGGTGACCGCGCTCATCGGCGCCTCCGGCTCGGGCAAATCGACCCTGCTGCGCTGCGCGAACCTCCTCGAAGAGATAGACGACGGCGCGATCTGGCTGGACGCCGAGGAGATCACCGACCCCCGGGCCGACCAGGACGCGGTACGCCGCCGGATCGGCGTGGTGTTCCAGGCGTACAACCTCTTTCCGCACATGACCGTCCTGGAGAACATCACCCTCGCACCGCGTCGTGTACACGGCGTGAACCGCGCGGAGGCGGAGGCGCACGCGCGTGAGCTGCTCGAACGGCTCGGGCTCGGCGCCAAGGCGAACGAGTACCCGGACCGGCTGAGCGGCGGCCAGCAGCAGCGGGCCGCCATCGTCCGCGCCTTGGCCGTACGCCCCCGGCTGCTCCTCCTCGACGAGATCACCGCCGCCCTCGACCCAGAACTCGTGGGCGAAGTCCTGAACGTCGTACGGGACTTGAAGGACGAGGGTATGACCATGGTCCTCGCCACGCACGAGATGGGTTTCGCCCGTGAGGTCGCGGACCAGGTCTGCTTCCTGGACGGCGGTGTGGTCCTTGAGCGCGGAACGGCCGAGGAGGTCTTCGGTGACCCCCGAAAGGAGCGCACTCAGCGGTTCCTGCGACGGATCGTGGAGGCGGGACGACTCTGATCGCGCGCCGCACGGCGCGGCCGATCAGCCCACCAGCGGCTCGCTGCCCTCGGGTATCTCCGCCCAGCGCCGCGGCGGCCCCGTCAAGCGTCCGCCTGCCCCGTTCCCGCCAGGGTCGCGACCCGCTCCACCGCGAACGTGTACCCCTGCACACCGCAGCCCGCGATGACCCCGTCGGCGCGGAGCGAGACGTACGAGTGGTGCCGGAACTCCTCCCGCTGGTGGATGTTGGAGATGTGGACCTCAACCACAGGAAGGCCGTCGCAGGTGTTGAGCGCATCCAGGATCGCGACGGAAGTGTGCGAATAGGCGGCCGGGTTGATGACGATGCCCGCGTGGTTCAGGCGCGCTTCATGGATCCACTCCACCAGTTCGCCCTCGTGGTTGGACTGCCGGAAGTCCACCGTGCCACCGTGCGCGGCCGCCGCCTTGGCGCACAGCGCCTCCACGTCCGCGAGTGTGTCCGAGCCGTAGATCTCCGGCTGGCGCTGCCCGAGGAGGTTCAGATTGGGCCCGTTGAGGATCATGATCGGGGCGTTGGCGAGGGTGCGGGGCACGGTTCCTCCGGTCCTTCAGGTCTGCCGGTCCATTGAGGACCGCTGCTCAGACCCGGTTTATCACGGTGCACAGGACAGGTGACGGCCCGTACCCTCCCGTCATGACGACGCCCACCTACCCTCCCAAGCCCGCGCCCGGCGACCGGATAGCCGTGGTCTCGCCGTCCGGTGGACTGCCGGGACTCCTCCCGCTCCCGTACGAGCTGGGCCTGGAGCGACTGCGCAAGGAGTACGGCCTCGAACCGGTCGAGTACCCGACGACC
The DNA here is from genome assembly GCF_044457265.1 of Streptomyces sp. NPDC050564. NCBI lineage: Bacteria > Bacillati > Actinomycetota > Actinomycetes > Kitasatosporales > Streptomycetaceae > Streptomyces > Streptomyces sp. NPDC050564. Next base: position 244,935 of record NZ_JBITGS010000005.1, read on the forward strand.
CGGAAGATGGGCTCGACACCGCAGGAGCGGGCGGACGACATCCACGCGGCATTCGCCGATCCGACGATCAAGGCCGTCATCGCGTCGATCGGCGGCTCCGACCAGATCACGGTGCTGCCGCTGCTGAACCGGGAGTTGATCCGCGCGAACCCGAAGCCGTTCTTCGGCTACAGCGACAACACGAACCTCCTCGCATATCTGTGGAACGCCGGAATCGTCGGCTACCACGGCGGAACGGTGATGTGCGAGTTCGGCCGCCCCGGCGCCATGGATCCGCTCACCGCCGAGTCGCTGCGGGCCGCGTTGTTCACGTCCGGGCCGTACGAACTTCGCCCCGCCGTCCGCTTCGGGGACGTCAACGGCCCCTGGGACGACCCGGCGACCTTCGACTCCGAGCCCCCGACGGAACCGGGCGCCGGCTGGACCTGGCACCGTCCCGACCGCGTCGTCGAGGCCCCGTCCTGGGGCGGCAACATCGAGATCCTGTCCTGGCTGCTGATGGCCGACCGTGAGATCGCCCGTGATCCTTCCGTGTACGACGGCCATGTGCTGTTCCTGGAGACCTCGGAGGACATGCCCAAGGCCGACGACGTCTTCTGGATCCTGCGCAGCATGGGCGAGCGTGGCCTGCTGCAACGCTTCCCGGCGCTTGTGATGGGCCGCCCGAAGTCGTGGTCGTTCGAGCAGCCCAACGACATGGAGGCCAGGGCCCGTTATGTGCGAGAGCAGCATGAGGCGGTCCTCCGGGCCGTCGACATATATGCCCCGGACATGATGGTCGTCTTCGACGTGGACCTCGGACACACCGATCCCCAAATCGTCATCCCCTACGGAGGCACCATCCGCGTCGACGGCCCTGCACGGCGCATTACCGTCACGTACTGAGGCCATCCTCACCACCACGCGCCCCCGTAACCCTTGGTCACCGTGGGTAGTTGACGCGGCATGCACGACGTACACACCGTAAGGGCGCCTTCCATGCTGCGGCTCGCGGCCGCCTCGCTCGCCGGGACGGCCATCGAGTTCTACGACTTCTTCGTCTACGGGACAGCGGCCGCGCTGGTCCTCGGGCCACTGTTCTTCCCGACGTTCTCACCACTGGCAGGGACGTTGGCGGCCTTCGCGACGTTCGGCGTCGGGTTCGTCGCACGCCCTCTCGGCTCGGTGCTGTTCGGGCACATCGGAGACCGGCGGGGGCGGCGCCCCGTCCTGGTCGCCTCGCTGCTGCTGACCGGCGCGGCGACCGTCGCCGTCGGCTGCGTACCGACGTACGACAGCATCGGTACGGCCGCTCCCGTGCTCCTTCTTGTGCTGCGTTTTCTGCAGGGGCTCGGACTTGGCGGTGAATGGGGCGGGGCGGTGCTGCTGACCGCCGAGCACGCGCCCGCCGAGCGGCGAGGGCTGTGGTCGAGCTTCCCGCAGATCGGGCCTTCGCTGGGGTTCGTGCTGGCCAACGGCGTGATGTTGGTGCTGTCGGCGACGCTGACCGACGCGCAGTTCGCTGCGTGGGGGTGGCGGGTGCCGTTCTGGGCGGCGGGGGTGCTCGCGGCGGCGGGGCTGTGGCTGCGCGGCTCGCTCGCGGAGAGCCCGCGGTTCCTGGAGATGCGGGACCACGCGCGCGTGCCGCTAGCCGAGGTGGTGCGCGACCACTGGCGGCTCGTGCTGCTGACCGCCGGCGGGCTAGCGGTCGGATACGCCGTGTTCTACGCGGTGACGACCTGGGCGCTCGCCTACGGTGTCGAACGGCTTGGTGTGAGCCGTACCGTCATGCTGACCTGCATCATGTCCGCCGTGGTGGTGAAGGGCTCCCTGACGCCCCTGATCGCCCTGCTCGGCGACCGCTACGGGCGGCGGCCGCTCTGCCTGGCGGGCTGTGCGGGTACCGCGCTGTGGATGTTCCCGATGGTCGGGCTGCTGTCCACCGGCGAGCCTCTGCTGATGTTCCTCGGCTTCCTGGGGGCGCTGATCGCGTTCATCACGATGTTCGCCGTCATCGCCGCATATCTGCCGGAGTTGTACGAACCCCGGGTGCGCTGCACCGGCGCGGCGGTGGGCTACAACCTGGGCGGGGTCCTCGGGGGCGCGCTCACACCGATCGTGGCGACGGCGCTGGCGAGCGGAGAGCGCGTCCCGTGGGGCGTCGCCGCGTATCTGACCGGGATCGCACTGCTCAGCCTGGGGTGCTTCGCCCTGCTGCCGGAGACCCGGCCCGTGGCGCGGCTGACGGTCGTCCAGGCGGCGGATTGACGGATCACGCCGTACGAACCTGTGGGGGACGCGTCAGGGGTTGACCGCCAGCTCCAAATAGGCCGCGAAGACCACCAGATGGACGCCGCCCTGGAGCGGGGTCGCGCGCCCCGGAACCACCGTCAGAGAGCTCACCGCCACGGTCAGCGCGAGCAGCACCATCTGGGTGGCGCCGAGGCCGAGGACAAGCGGCCCGGAGAGCCAGACGGACGCCAGGGCAACGGCGGGGATCGTCAGTCCGATGCTGGCCATCGCGGAGCCGAGAGCAAGGTTCAGGCTGGTCTGCACCCGGTCGCGGCGCGCCGACCGCAGGGCGGCGATGGTCTCGGGGAGCAACACGAGCAGCGCGATGATCACACCGACCACGGAGTGCGGCATGCCGGCCGCCTCGACGCCGTACTCGATGGTGGGCGACACGCCCTTGGCGAGCCCGACCACGCCGACGAGAGCGAGGCCGAGCAGCCCCAGGCTGATCCCTGCCTCGCGGGCGGACGGTGCGTTGGCGTGGTCGTCCGCGTCGATCACCTCGCCCTGCCGGGTGATGGGCAGGAAGTAGTCACGGTGGCGCACGGTCTGCGTCGTCACGAAGAGGCCGTACAGGACCAGCGAGGCGAGCGCGGCGAAGGTGAGCTGGGCCGCGGAGAACTCCGGGCCCGGCTTGCTGGTGGTGAACGTCGGGAAGACCAGACTGAGCGTGGCGAGCGTCGCGACGGTCGCGAGGGCGGCGCCGGTGCCTTCCGCGTTGAAGACGGCGAGCCCGTGGCGCAGCGAGGCGACGAGCAGACACAGTCCGACGATGCCGTTGCACGTGATCATCACGGCTGCGAACACCGTGTCGCGGGCCAGCGTCGAGCTCTTGGCGCCGCCGTCCACCATCAGGGTGACGATCAGCGCAACCTCGATGATCGTGACGGCGACGGCGAGCACGAGTGAGCCGAAGGGTTCGCCGACCCGGTGCGCGACCACCTCGGCATGGTGGACGGCGGCCAGCACGGCCCCGGCGAGGACCAGCGTGACCAGCGCGACGACCGCCCCGGGCAGCTCGCGGCCCCAGGTGCAGGCCAGCAGCACCACTGCGAGCACGGGCACGACGGCCGTCCACCGCGTCACGAGTGACGGGAGCCGAGCGATCATGCTGCGATCGTCGCAGGCGTACGCGGGCCCCGCACTCCGGTGGCGCGGAGCCCGCTCCGAGACAGCGCTGAAGGAACCCGTTCCGAGACCGGCTCGCTACTTCAGCTCGGTCATCTCGCGTACGTCGCAGTCGGTGAAGGACGGTGGCCGAGTACACAGCGCGGCCATGTGCTCCGCCATCTTGGTTGTCTCGGGGTCGTTGCTGTTGCGCATGGCGTCCTCGTACGAATCGAACTCGATCACCACGAGGTAGCGGTTGGGCTGGTTGCGGTCCTGCAGGACGAGGCGGTGCGTGGGGCCGTCGCTGCGGTCGGCCATACGCTTGTCGGCCTCTCCTGCCAGCTTCTGCATCTCATCGATGCGCTCGGTCTCGAAGTCGACGATCTGCACGAACTTCATGGATACCTCCACCCGGCCGGGGCGCCCCCGAGCAGGGGAACGCACAGCACCCAAGCAAGCACCGGGAGCGGTGGTCGGCAATTGGCCGCGCACCGCTCCCGGGGATGGTTGTTCCTACGCCCGACGTGGTCAGACGTCGATGCTGTCCTTCGGAGCGCTCTTGGCCTCGTCGAGCGCCGCCTGCCTCCTGGAGGCGATCAGGCTGGTGATCGTGGTGACCACCAGGACCGCGCAGATCACGCCGAGCGAGACCGGGATGGAGATCTCAGGGACATGGACCCCCGACTCGTGCAGCGCGTGCAGCACGAGCTTGACGCCGATGAAGCCGAGGATGACCGACAGGCCGTAGCTGAGGTGCACCAGCTTCCTGAGCAGGCCGCCGATGAGGAAGTACAGCTGTCGCAGACCCATCAGCGCGAACGCGTTGGCCGTGAAGACGATGTACGGGTCCTGGGTCAGACCGAAGATCGCGGGGATCGAGTCGAGCGCGAAGAGCACGTCGGTGGTGCCGATCGCCAGCATCACGACCAGCATCGGCGTCATGACGCGCTTGCCGTTCTGCTGGATCCACAGCTTGGTGCCGTGGTATCGGTCGGCCACGCCGAAGCGGCGCTCGGCGGCCTTGAGCAGCCGGTTCTCCTCGAACTCCTCGTCCTCCTCCTCGGCCCGGGCTTCCTGGATCAGCTTCCAGGCGGTGTAGATGAGGAACGCGCCGAAGATGTAGAAGACCCACGCGAAGCTCGCGATGATCGCGGCACCCGCGGCGATGAATATCGCGCGCAGGACGAGGGCTATCAGCACACCGACAAGGAGCACTCGCTGCTGGTACTTCGAGGGCACCGCGAACTTCGCCATGATCAGGACGAAGACGAAGAGGTTGTCGACGCTCAGCGACTTCTCGGTGATAAAACCGGCGAAGAACTCTCCGGCGGGCTCACCGCCGGAGAAGATGAGCAGCCCGAGTCCGAACAGACCGGCCAGGACGATCCAGACGATGGTCCAGATTCCGGCTTCCTTGATGGATACGTCGTGCGGCTTGCGGCCGATGAAGAAGTCGACCGCGATGAGGGCGGCAAGGCCCACGATCGTCAGGACCCACAGGGTCACGGAAACATCCACTGCGCCTCCGGCAGTACGTAACGGCAGATTTCAGCGTCGTCGCTACCGGAGGTCTCTTCCACCCGTGACGTTCACGGGCCGACGCCCCGGGATCTGGCCAGATCCGTATTGACGGGTACGCCGCAGCAGGTAGGGAGTACTCCCCTCCGTACGGAGAACAGTACCCGAATCACCAAGGAAAGGTAAAGTGATTGGTAAAAGACAGATCAAATCCACTGGTCAGAGGGTTTTACTGACGCTTGACACGAGCCCATCGGGCGACCGCTGACGGGTCAGCGGTTCCAGGGACGACGGGCCGCAGCCACCTGTGCGAGCACCTGCTGGAGCACCTGGCTGCCCGGTGGAACTAGCGCGGGCTCGTATGTCCAAGCGTGCCCGATCCACGGATCGGCGAGGTGGTCGTCAGGCACCGGAGTGAGGCGCAGCAGCGAGCGCCAGAGCGGATCGAGCAGCGGCCCGTAGGCGGCGGCGTCCTCCCGGTCGGCCACCATCATGAGATGGACGCCGACGGCCGGGCCCTCGTCCGCGAGATAGCGCAGCTGAGTCACGGCGCGGTCGTCGAAGCCGTGCGGGAAGTCGCTGACGATCAGCAGTTGCTCGGCGGTGTCGAAGCCCGGCGGCAGTGAGTCGGCCGCTCCGCCACGCATCGCCATCTGCACCAGGTCGACGCGCTGGGTGAGCCGAGCCAGGACGTCGGCCACTCCCGCGGCACCAACGGCGGGCGGGCCGTCGAGCACCCCGGACTGCACCAGTGGTGTGAGGGACGAGGCACCCGAACCGGCCGGGTCGATGACGTGCACCGTGAACTCGTCGGCGGGATACACGGCGAGCAGCCGCGCGGCATGCGCCACCGCCGTGTCCATGGCGAGGCGGCGCAATTCGTCGGAGTCGACGAGCGAGTCGTCCAGGCCGGTGCGGCCGCTGTCTATCCACAGGCCGCGCTCCAGCGGCAGCCGGACCAGCATCGGGATGCTCAGGCCCTCGCTCTCGGGCAGATGGAGGTCGCCGAGGCGCAGCGCCATGGGGATCTCCATCGGTACCCGATAGCCGTGCCAGACCGGGTTGTCCCAGCGCGCGTACGCCGCGGGCAGCGCGGGCTCGACGACCTCGGCCTCGGCGGTGAGCTGTGAGAGGTCACGGTCGAGGGCCGCCCGGGCCTGGTCGACCAGCTGGGCGTGCTTGGCCTGGGCCGCCTCGCGCGCGGCGTCGCCCTGTCCGCCGATCCTGCTGCGCGGGTCGGACAGGACCTTGTCGAGCTCCTGCTCCATGCGTGAGTCGGCGAAGTCGACGGCACTGCGATACGCGGCGGTGGTGCGGGCCAGGTCCTCGAACATGCCCCACACCTGGTTGTAGAGCCGCTCCTCCATGGACCAGCCGGTCGCATCGCCCGCGACGGGCTGTGCGGGCTGCCCGGGCGGGGCCGGTGGCGCGGTCGGCGGGGGCGGTGGCGGGGCCGCGGTCTGCCGACCGGGATGGCTGTAGTTGATCGGCCCGCCTGCCGTGGGCGCGGCGGGCTGAGTGACCGCGGAGGGGTCCGAGGCGTGGCTTCCCTGCGGCGCCGTGGTGCCTTGCGGACCTGGTGCGTCGTACGGGGACGAAGAAGACAGCGGGGTCTGCGCTACGTTCCCGCCGGCGCCCTGGGGCCCGGTGTACGGCTGGTCCGGCCCGGGTGCCGAGGCGGCCGCCTGTCGTGAGCGGTCACCGTCGGGCGTACGCGGCGGCGGTGCCGCCACCGACCGGACGAGGCCTTGGGCCACCGCCTCGTTGATACTTCCCGCGAGCTGCTGGGCCTCCGACAGGCCCTGGTCGGTGAGGAGTTCGGCGAGTCCGCCGGCGTATCCCTGCCCGACCGCGCGAACCTTCCAGGCGCCCTGCCTGCGGTAGAGCTCCAGGGCGACGACGGCCGACTCGGCGTCCAGGCCGGTGATGGTGTAGCTGGCGACCTCGGAGCCGTCCAGGCCGGTGACCGCGACGAAGGGGGCGGCGACAGCGCCGAACCGGACCGGGCCGCCCACCCCGGACGGCAGTGCGAGCAGCACATTGACCCGGTGCACGCTCTCCGGCAGGGCGTCGAGGTCGAACGCGAGGCGGTGGTCGGCCGCCGCCTGCTTGGAGACCTCGAGTCCGGGCAGTGTGGGTGCGCCCGGGTGGGCCACCCACTCCACGCCGCGGACCTTGCCCTGCTCGTCGCTGAGCGTGGCCCCGGCCACGATCGGCTTGCCGGCCGAAACACGGACCTCAAGACGGACCTGGGAGAGCGGATGGTTCTGCCCCCGGACCAGCTCGGCCGTCATCGCCTTGTCCCCCTACGTCGCTTCTTGTGCTGCGCCGACTGCCTACAGGTGCGGCAGGATCGCGGGCATCAGGTCCTGGAACGTACGACCGTTGGCCGGCGTGCCGAGGGCCGTCATCTGCCAACCCGCGCCGGCGCGGTGCACCTTCGCCATGATCTGGGCCGTGTACTGTCCGCCGCCCGCGAGCGTGTAGCGGGCGAGCTCCTGGCCGTTGGTCTCGTCGACCAGACGGCAGAACGCGTTCTGTACTTCCTGGAACGTCTGGCCCGTGAAGGAGTTCACGGTGAAGACGATCTGGTCGATGTGGACCGGGATGCGCTGCAGGTCGACGAGGATCGCCTCGTCGTCGCCGCCCTGGCCCACGCCGCCGACCAGGTTGTCACCCGTGTGCCGTACGGAGCCGTCGTCACTGACGAGGTGGCGGAAGAACACCACGTCGACAGGCTGCTTGTCCGCGAACAGCACGGCCGAGGCGTCGAGGTCGATCTCCCGGGTGCGGGAGCCGAACAGCCCGCGCCGGGGGGCCGCCTGCCAGCCGAGCCCCATGCGCACCGCGGTCAGGGTGCCCCCGTCGTTCTTCTGCAGACTGATGGCCTGACCCTTGGTCATGTTGACCGTCACGCGCTGTTCCCCTCTCGAACTGTCCCCTGTTGCCGCGGAGTCCGCGGATGACCAGAACCCTACGCAGCGCCACTGACAGTGCCGAACCCCGGGGCGCGCTTTGTGTCGGTCTTGCAACACAGCGCGCATATGCCGAGGTCCGGCACGGCCCGCGAGGGCGTCAGGCCAGGCCTGCCTCCTTCATCTGGCGCAGCTCCTTCTTCATCTCGGACACCTCGTCGCGCAGTCGGGCCGCGATCTCGAACTGGAGATCGGCCGCGGCGGCGCGCATCCGCTCCGTCATCTCCTCGATCTGCTCGGCCAGTTCGGCTGCCGGACGGTCGGTCGGCACCGTCTCCTTGCCCTTGCCCTTGCCCTTGGCGGACTTGGCCGCCTTGCCGGCGAGCGAGGGCACGGGGGCCTTGGCGCCCTTGCCGTCCTTCGTCTTGCGGTAACCCGAGCCGAGCAGTTGCTCCGTGTCGACGTCCTCGCGGGCGATCTGCGCCACGATGTCGTTGATCTTCTTGCGGAGGGGCTGCGGGTCGATGCCCTTCTCCTTGTTGTACGCGACCTGCTTCTCCCGGCGGCGGTTGGTCTCCTCGATGGCCTTCTCCATCGCCGGGGTGATCTTGTCGGCGTACATGTGGACCTGGCCGGACACGTTGCGCGCCGCACGGCCGATCGTCTGGATCAGCGACGTACCGGAACGCAGGAAGCCCTCCTTGTCGGCGTCGAGGATCGCCACCAGGGAGACCTCGGGCAGGTCGAGGCCCTCCCTCAGGAGGTTGATGCCGACCAGGACGTCGTACTCGCCGGCGCGCAGCTCGCGCAGCAGCTCGACGCGGCGCAGGGTGTCGACGTCGCTGTGGAGGTAGCGCACCTGAATGCCGAGTTCGAGGAAGTAGTCGGTGAGGTCCTCGGCCATCTTCTTGGTGAGCGTGGTGACCAGGACCCGCTCGTCCTTCTCGGTGCGCTTGCGGATCTCGTGCACCAGGTCGTCGATCTGGCCCTCGGTGGGCTTGACGACGACCTCGGGGTCGATCAGGCCGGTGGGGCGGATGATCTGCTCGACCTGGCCGTCGGAGCGGGAGAGCTCGTACTGTCCCGGGGTTGCCGAGAGGTAGACCGTCTGCCCGATGCGCTCCTGGAACTCCTCCCACTTCAGGGGACGGTTGTCCAGCGCGGACGGCAGTCGGAAGCCGTGGTCCACGAGGGTGCGCTTGCGGGACGCGTCGCCCTCGTACATCGCGCCGATCTGGGGCACGGTGACGTGCGACTCGTCGATGACGAGCAGGAAGTCGTCCGGGAAGTAGTCGATCAGTGTGTTCGGCGGGGAGCCGGGGTCGCGGCCGTCGAAGTGCATCGAGTAGTTCTCGACTCCGGAGCAGGAGCCGATCTGGCGGAGCATCTCGATGTCGTACGTCGTCCGCATGCGCAGGCGCTGGGCCTCCAGAAGCTTGCCCTGCTTCTCCAGCTCGGCGAGGCGCTCCCCCAGCTCCTTCTCGATGTCGTTTACCGCGCGCTCCATGCGCTCGGGGCCCGCCACGTAGTGGGAGGCCGGGAACACATAGACCTGGTCGTCGTCGCTGATGACCTCGCCGGTGAGCGGGTGCAGCGTGGAGAGGGCCTCGATCTCGTCGCCGAACATCTCGATGCGGACGGCCAGCTCTTCGTAGACCGGGAAGATCTCGATGGTGTCGCCGCGGACCCGGAAGGTGCCTCGGGCGAACGCCACGTCGTTGCGCGCGTACTGGATGTCGACGAAGCGGCGCAGCAGGTCGTCGCGGTCGATCTCGTCGCCGACCTTGAGCGAGACCATCCGGTCGACGTACTCCTGCGGCGTACCGAGGCCGTAGATGCAGGAGACCGAGGCGACCACCACGACGTCACGGCGGGTCAGCAGCGAGTTGGTCGCGGAGTGACGCAATCGCTCGACCTCCTCGTTGATCGAGGAGTCCTTCTCGATGTAAGTGTCCGACTGCGGGACGTACGCCTCGGGCTGGTAGTAGTCGTAGTACGAGACGAAGTACTCGACCGCGTTGTTCGGCAGCAGCTCTCGGAACTCGTTGGCCAGCTGGGCGGCCAGGGTCTTGTTCGGGGCCATCACCAGGGTGGGGCGCTGGAGCTTCTCGATCATCCACGCGGTGGTGGCGGACTTGCCGGTGCCGGTCGCACCCAGCAGCACGACATCCTTCTCGCCTGCGCTGATGCGCTTTTCCAGCTCGGCGATGGCCGTGGGCTGGTCACCACTCGGCTGGTAGGAGCTGACGACCTCGAAGGGCGCCACCGAACGTTCGATCTTGGATACGGGCCGCATGGAATCCACCGTACGACCCCGCACTGACAACGGGGCCGGATCACCAGCTCTGCGGGGTGCGGGAACTGCGGTGGCGCTGGTTCCGCTCGGTGCGGGACGCAGGACGGCGGCCGGGGTGCGGGACGGCGGGGTGGGCCGGGATGCCGGGCCGGTTCTCCGTGGGGGTCCAGTCGGGCCTTCCCATGACCATCAGCGGGTCGAACATCACGACGACGCCCGCCAGACACAGGAAGGCCAGGGGGCCGATCATCATGGGCGCGAGCAGGGCGGCGGGCGAGTCGCCCCCAGGGGTGCTGGACGTGCCGTGGAGATGGACGCTGAGGGCGGCCATGCCCGTGTAGTGCATGCCGCTGACGGCGAGCCCCATGACGAGACTGGCGCCCACGCTCCACAGGAAACCCCGCACTTGTCCCGCCGCCCACAGGGCGGCTGTGGCGGCCACGACGGCTATGACCACCGAGGCGGAGACCGTGAGGGTGTTGTATTCGAGCCTTCCGTTGAGGCGCATGCCGGCCATGCCCAGGTAGTGCATCGAGGCGACTCCCAGGCCGGTGATGGTGCCCCCGGTGAACAGTGCCGTTCCGCGGGCGCCGCGGTAGCCGACGATGAAGATCCCGATGCCGACCATCACGACGGCCACGCCAAGGCTCGCGAACGTCGTCAGCTTGTCGTAGTGGACCGGGGTCTCCTTGATCGTGAACCCCATCATCGCGATGAAGTGCATCGTCCAGATCCCCGAGCCGATCGCGGCCGAGCCGAGCGCCAGCCAGCCGGCGCGCCAGGAGCGGGCGACGAGCATCGATCTGGTGGTGCAGCGCAGACCCAGCGCTCCACCCAGGCAGGCCATGAGGTAGGCCACCAGCGGTGTGACGAGTCCGTAAGTGAAGCCGTCGACCGTGCCCTGCATGCGCGGCTGCCCTTCCCGCCCTATTGCTCCTGAAATGCCCTGAAATACCCCCACCCTCGGGACCGCAAGAGCGGACAGGGTTGAGGCAGAGAGTATGACTCCCACTGGAATGGTCGAACGATTTTCCGGCAAAGAATCACGGCCTCGCCCCACCTGTGCACCACCAGTGAACGGACTTGGACAACTCCATTCAATCTGTGGCCATCCCGCATCCCTCCTCCATTGACTCTCTGCTGTCACTCTTGTGCTGTCAGTGATCACTGGACGCGAGGAGAAGGAATGCACGCGCGCGTTGCCGCCGCCACGACCGCCGCGCTTCTAGGGGGTGCTGTGGTGATACTCCCCAGCCCGCACGCCCGGGCCGGGTCCCAGAGCACCGGCCCGGTGATCGTCTCCCATCGCGGCGCCTCGGCGTATGCGCCCGAGAACACCTTGGCCGCCATCGACAAGGCTGCCGCAATGGGGTTCAGCTGGGTCGAGAACGACGTTCAGCGCACCAGGGACGGTGAGCTCGTCGTCCTGCACGACGCCACGCTGGCGCGTACCACCGACGTCGAGAAGGTCTATCCCAAGAGGGCTCCCTGGAAGGTCAAGGACTTCACCGCCGCGGAGATCGCTCGCCTGGACGCCGGGAGCTGGTTCAGCCCCCGGTACGCGGGCGCGCGCGTGCCGACACTGAAGCAGTACATGGACCGTGTCTCGCACAACCACCAGAAGCTCGTCCTGGAGATCAAGAATCCCGACCTCTATCCCGGCATCGAGCGACAGACTCTCAAGCTCCTGAGCAACGAGGGCTGGCTCGATCCGGCGCATCTGAGGAGCAGCCTGCTCGTCCAGAGCTTCAGCGCGGACAGCGTGCGAACGGTCCATGATCTGCGCCCGGGCATCAGGACGGCCTTCCTGGGCAAGCCGTCGATCGCACAGCTCCCCCAGTACGCCCGATTCACCGACCAGATCAACGCGGATCACACCTCCCTGTCATCCGGCTACGTCTCCACGGTGCACGGACTCGGCGGACCGCACGGCAGTCGGATGAAGGTCTTCGCCTGGACCGTGAACGACGCGAACACTGCCAGACGCCTGGCCGGATTGGGTGTGGACGGCATCATCACGAACGTGCCCGACGTCATCCGGAGGGCATTGGGGTAGCGCTCCGCGGCTCCACCGCCCGTGCTGCGGACGTCTGCCCGCGTCCGCGCCACGGGCGTTGTCGGTGGCGGGCCGTACGGTGGGTCGCATGGACAGCCATGGGCGGTACGAGCAGCACGTCGCGTGGACCGTCGTCGGCACGGACATCGGTCCACTGCTGCTGGCGGCGACACGCGACGGCCTGGTGAACGTCGTCTTCCACGCCACGGACGAAGTGCGCGACAAAGCGCTCGACCGGCTCACGTCCCGTCTGGGCACCGAGCCCGTCGAGGCCCCCGAGTCGCCTCTGCTGGCCGAGGCGATACGTCAGGTCGCGGCGTACTTCTCCGGCGAGCGGCGCGACTTCGACCTGCCGCTGGACTGGTCGCTGATCTCCGGGTTCAACCGCCAGGTGCTGCGCGAGCTGGCGTCGGGCGTTCCGTACGGCGCGGTCGTCGGCTACGGCGACCTGGCCGGGCGGGTCGGCCAGCCGGGCGCGGCGCAGGCCGTGGGCGTGGCCATGGGCTCGAATCCGCTGCCGGTCGTCGTGCCGTGCCATCGGGTGGTCGAGAGCGACGGCGGTATCGGCGGGTTCGGGGGCGGTCTGGAGACGAAGCGGAAGCTGCTCGCGCTGGAGGGAGTGCTTCCGGAGCCGCTGTTCTGACCACTGCCCCGAGAGACCGGGTGAGGGTGTCTCACCGCTGAGCCGGTGAGTACACCTCGCTGCTTGAGCCTGACCGCGTCAGAGGCTGATGTGGTACGCCTTGCGGAGCGTCTCGTGCACGGTCCAGGTGGTGCGGTCGCCCTCGCGCAGGATCGCCGCGTCGCCCGGGCCCACCTCGATGACGTCGCCGCCCTCGACCTCGATCGTGGCGCGGCCGCTCACGACGACGAAGAGTTCATTCGCCTCCGTGTCGGTCACCACGCCGGGCGTGATCTGCCAGATGCCGCGCAGCTGCTTGCCGTCGGCCGACTCCCACAGCACCTTGCCGGTGACTGCCGGGTCGCCGGAAACGATCTGAGCCGGGTCCAGGGGCTCCGGTTCGAGCTCGGCGTCGGGTATGTGCACGGCGAAGGACGGGGTGGCCTGGGTGTTCGTGGTCATGAGCGGTCACCTTAAGGGCATTCGAGAAAGACCTCACGCGGAGGGTGGCCGGAACGCGCGGCCGGTAGCAGACTCCGCCCTGCGCACAGCCGCTGGCATCCGAAGTCACGGATACGCCGAGTTCGACCAGGGCGCCGGCCGCAAGTACGTCCTCGATCCGCATGGGGCGCCGGCGGGCGTGCGGCCTGTCTGACCTCACGCCTGTCTCCCGGAGGGGTGCTCCCGCGCGCGTGGGGGCACCCCTTCTCTCCGTCCCGGGGGTTCTCTCCGTCCCGGGGGCTACTCGTAGTGCCGTGCCTCGAAGACGTTTCCGTCCGGGTCACGGAAGTAGAAGCTGCGCTTGGCCATCCCACGGGCTCCGTAGGAGTCGTACGAGAAACCCGAGAGGGGGACGGACCGCTCCTCCAGCCGTGCCCGTAGCGCTTCGAATTCGGGTCCCGTGAGGGAAAGGCATACGTGGTTGACCGGGTGCCCGGCACTTTCGGCGCCTCCGGGAACCACGTTCATGTACTCCGCCAGGGGGAGGGGCGCGAGGTCGAAAATGGTCTCCCCATTGAGGCGTACCGAGGGGAACGACGCTTTTCCGGCGGCGAATTCGGTGACCCTCAGAGGCTCCAGGCCGACCGCCTTCTCGTAGAAGTCGGCCGAGGCGACCGGATCGCGCACCCACAGGACGACATGGTCGAGACGTGCCGAGTTGTCCGTCATATCCCCAGGCTGGTGTCGTACGCCGCAGGTCGCAAGGGTTTGACCGGGCGAGCCGCCCGCCAGAGATGAGGAAAGACGACCGACAGGAGGCAGACGCGTGATCGTGGTGTCCGAAGAGGTGCGGGAGGCGCTCGACGCGCGCCGGCCGGTGGTGGCCCTGGAGTCGACGATCATCGCGCACGGGCTGCCCCGCCCGCGGAATCTGCAGGTCGCGCTGGAGCTGGAGGATGTCGTTAGGCGACAGGGAGCCGTCCCCGCGACGATCGCCGTGCTCGACGGGCGGCCCCATGTCGGTCTGGACAAGGAGCAGCTGGAACGGGTCGCGAACGAGGACGGGATCCGCAAGCTGGGTCACCGCGATCTGCCGCTCGCGGTGGCGGCGGGTGCGAGCGGGGCGACGACCGTGTCGGCGACCGCGCTGCTGGCCGCTCGCGCGGCAGTACGGGTGTTCGCGACGGGCGGGCTCGGCGGGGTGCACCGCGAGTGGACGGTGACGCAGGACGAGTCGGCCGACCTGGGTCTGCTGGCGCGTACCCGGATCACCGTGGTCTGCGCGGGCGTGAAGTCGATCCTGGACGTGCCCGCGACGCTGCAGCGCCTGGAGACGCTGGGCGTGGCGGTGGCCGGCTACGGCACAGCACGCTTTCCCGGCTTCTACCTCTCGGACTCGGGGTATCCGGTGGACTGGACGCTGGACTCCCCCGGGCAGGTGGCGGATGTGATGCGGGCGCAGGACGCGCTGGACGCTCCCGAATCGGCCCTCATCGTCGCGAACCCCGTCCCTGAGGAGGAGCAGCTCGATCCCGGGCTCCACGCGCGCGTACTCACCGACGCGCTGCACGCGTGCGAGGCGGAGGGTGTGACCGGGCAAGCCGTGACGCCGTTCCTGCTCGACTATCTGGTGCGGCACACCGACGGCGCCTCGCTGAACGCCAATCTGGCGGCGGTGCGCGGCAACGTACGGCTCGCGGGGCGGATCGCGGCGGCCTGGGCCGAGGCGTGAGCGGGACGGATCGCGGGGGTGCCGGGGGAAGTACGGGGGTGTCTGCGGGCGCTCTGCTGGTCGTCGGTGACGTGGTCACGGACATCGTCGCCCGGCACCGCGGACCGCTCGCGGCGGGCACCGACACCGCCGCCGCGATCCGCACGCTGCCGGGCGGCGCGGGTGCCAATGTCGCGTGCTGGGCCGCGCACTGGGGCTGCTCGGACGTACGGCTGCTCGGCCGGGTGGGCGCGGACGCGGCGAAGTGGCACGAGCGTGAGCTCGCGGCCTGCGGCATACGTCCCCTTCTCGTCGTTGATCCGGAGGCACCGACGGGGACGGTGATCTGCCTGGTGGACACGGGCGCTTCGGCGGAGCGCACGTTCCTCACGGACAGCGGGGCCTCTCTGCGGCTGGATCCCGGCGACTGGTCGCCCGCGCTGCTCGACGGTGTCGCGCGGTTGCATCTGTCGGGCTACTTGTTCTTCTCCGAGCCGAGCCGGGCGTTGGTGTCGGTGGCGCTGGAGTCGGCACGCGCGCGTGGCGTGCCGGTGAGCCTGGATCCGGCGTCGGCGGGGTTCCTCACCGAGCTGGGTGTGGACCGCTTCCTCGAACTCGCCCAGGGCATCGACATCCTGCTCCCCAGCCGTGACGAGGCGCACCTGCTGACCGGGCTGCCCGATCCCGCGGACGCGGCGGCCAAGTTGAGCCGCCATGTCCCCCTCGTCGTCGCCAAGCAGGGCGGTGCCGGCGCCCTGGTGGCCCGCTCTGGAACCATCCGGGCCCATGTCCCCGCCGTGCCCGCCACACCCCGCGACACCACGGGCGCCGGCGACGCCTTCACCGGAGCGTTCCTCGCCGCCCTGCTCGCCGGCGCGGAGCCCCAAGAAGCGGCGGCCGAGGGGTGTGGGGCTGGGGCGATGGCGGTGGAGCGGGTCGGAGGGAGACCGCCGGAGAGCGCTTGACGGCGGCCGGACGGTGGGCGCGCAGGTGGGGTGGCGACGCCGGCTCGTTGGGCCATGTGGAGGCGTGCCGATGGCGCCATGGCGCAGAGCGTCACGCAGCCGGCGGGCTGGCGAAGCACGACTGGCCGGGGCGGCACGCAGCTGGGAGTAGGTAGCGCCGCCACGCGCAGAGAAACGCGCGGGCCGCAGACGAGCCCGACCGAGTGAGGCAGCACGCGGGTGGAGGCGGCAGTGCCACCACACAGAGGCGGCAGGCGGGCCGGCTGGCGAAACCCGACCCGGTGGGGCGGCAGGCGGGCCGACTGGCGAAACCCGACCCGGTGGGACGGCAGGCGGGCCGACTGGCGAAGCCGGAACCTGTGGGGCGGCACGCAGGTGGGGTAGGTAGCGCCGCCGCGCGCAGAGAAACGCGCGGGCCGCAGACGAGCCCGACCGAGCGGGACGGCCATCGGGTGCGGGGACAGCCCGCCGCAGAAGGCGACACGCGGGCCGCAGGCGAAGCCGACCGGGTACCGCATCTCGGTGGCGCGGACCAGCCGGCGGGCACGCAGTTGGGCCGACAGAACCGAGGCGGCGGCCGCATCGCCGACCCCTACCGATCGGCCGGCGGGTCGGCCCGGCGCCGCCAGCAGGTGGGCCGACACCCGGGTGGACGGTCGTATCCATGGCGCCCAGCGCCAACGCCATGCCTTCGTCTACCCCTTGCGCCCCCATGTCGAGATCATCGGTGCCGTCGCCAGGTCCATGGAGCCGGAGGCGACGTTGGCCAGGTGTCGGTCGATGTCCTGGTGAGTGGCCAGGCCCGCGGCGACGAGCTGGTCGCGGATCTGGCGGATCGTCGCGGACTCCAGGGCGGCGCAGGCGGGCGAGGTGACAGGGAAGTACGCGTCGGCCTCCACGCCGCCCAAACCCGCCTGGCGGAGCAGCCGCGGCAGTTTGCGGCCGTACGCGAGGTCGGCGCCGCGCTCGGCGAGCAGGCTGCGGAAGCCCTTGCGCAGCCGATTCGCGAGCTGTTGCTCGGGGCCGTACTCGTCGGGGCAGAGCAGCGGCTGCAGCGCGGGGTCGGCGTCCTCGACGAGGAGCCGACCGCCGGGCCGCAGAGCCTTGACCATCGACCGCAACGCCCGCTCCCGGTCCGGCACATGGACCAGCACGAGCCGGGCGTGCACAAGGTCGAAGCCTTCTCCCGGCGGCTCCTCGGCGCCCACGTCGTGGACGCGAACCTCGACCGGCGGGCGGGCGGCGGAGGCCGCCCAGGAGGCGTCGATGTCGGTCGCCATGACCCGCCCGGTCGGGCCGACCTTCTTGGCGAGCCAGGACACCACGGACGTGCCGCCCGCGCCGACCTCCCAGCAGCGCCAGCCGGGGCCGATACCGAAGCGCTCGATGTGCCGGAACGTCGTGGGGTCGAAGAGAGCGGCGAAGGCTTCGAAGCGCTGTCCCGCCTCGTTCTGCTGGTTGTCGAGGAGATACCCGTCGGTTCGCGTCATAGGACGATCATCCCAGTTGACCGGCTTGTCGCGAATCGTAGACGCTCCGTTGTCGCCCCCCGCACGCTCGGGTTAACACAGTCCGCGCGCTCGGGCGAGCGCAGCCCACGCACTCGGCCGAACCCCATCTGCGCGCTGAAACACACACCGGAACGGAAGAATCCGTTCCCCCAGGCTTTTCCGGTGCTCGATCAGGCCTGGCAGACTGGCGCGCCAAGGCGCAAAGTGCGGCGCGAGGGGATCCACGCAAGGAGATCCAGATGTCCATGGCAGGGAATCTGCGGAAGGTCACGGCCCTCGGCGCGGTCGACGGCCTCCGCAAGGTGGCGCGGCTGACGCGGCGGCGCGCCCGTGTCGACCTGAGTCACCCCGCCCGGTCTCCGCTGGGCTCCGCGGTGGTGAACTGCGTGGCGTACCAGGACGGCGCCCGCGTCCCGGGCGGCCGCGATCTGGTCGACACCGTGGAGCAGATCCGCAAGAGCGACGAGGGGTTCGTCTGGCTCGGCCTGCACGAGCCGACGGACCGGGAGTTCGCCGGCATCGCCGAGCTCTTCGACCTGCACCCACTCGCCGTCGAGGACGCGGTGGAGGCCCATCAGCGCCCGAAGCTGGAGCGGTACGGCGAGACGCTGTTCGCGGTGTTCAAGACGGTCTGCTACGTCGAGCACAAGGAACTGACGGCAAACAGCGAGGTGGTGAACACCGGCGAGATCATGGTCTTCGTCGGTCCCGACTTCGTCATCACCGTGCGGCACGGACGACACGGCTCCCTGGGCCCGCTGCGCGAGGAGTTGGAGGCCGACTCGCAACAGCTCTCCAAGGGACCGGCCGCGGTACTGCACGCGATCGCGGACCATGTGGTCGACGACTACGTGCACGTCACGGACTCGGTTCAGGCGGACATCGACCAGGTCGAGGCCGATGTCTTCGCGGAGAACGGCGCGCGGACGGACGCCGGACGCATCTACCAGCTCAAGCGTGAACTCCTCGAACTGAAGCGGGCCGTGGTCCCGCTCGCCCGCCCGGTCCAGGAGCTCTCCACCCGGCCGATACGGGTGGTCGCCCCGGAGATACAGGCGTACTTCCGGGACGTCTCCGACCATCTGCTGCGGGTCACCGAGCAGATCGCCGCCTTCGACGAGCTGCTCAACTCGATCCTGCAGGCGCACCTCGCGCAGGTGACGGTGGCACAGAACGAGGACATGCGGAAGATCACCGCGTGGGCGGCCGTCATCGCCGTCCCGACGATGGTCTGCGGGGTGTACGGCATGAACTTCGACAACATGCCAGAACTGCACTGGCGGTTCGGCTACCCCCTCGTCATAGGCGTGATATCCGTCGCCTGCCTTGTCCTGTACCGGGGATTCAGGCGCAACGGATGGCTCTGACACGCATCTCGCCCGGCACGGCCGGCCGGACGAGCGCGCGGACCACCCAATGGCTGGACAGGGGGAACAAGCGGATCGAGAGGGCAGGAAGGATGAGCCGGGGTCAGCCCGTCGCGCTCCTCGCGTAGACACTCTCGACCCAGGCGGCAAGCTGTTCGTCCGTCAGATGCCGGGCCAGGTCGGCCTCGCTGATCATGCCGACCAGTCGCTTGTTCTCTATCACGGGAAGCCGACGGATCTGGTGCCCCTTCATCTCCTGGAGCACCTCGCCGACATCGGCGCCCGATTCGATCCAGCGCGGTGTGCCCTGGGCCATCTCACCCGCGGTGATTCGTGCCGGGTCGTGGCCCATGGCCACACAGCCGACGACGATGTCGCGGTCCGTGAGGATGCCGCAGAGTCGTTCGTTCTCGTCACTGATGGGCAGGGCGCCCACGTTGAGCTCGCGCATCAGCTGGGCGGCGCGGTCCAGGGTCTCGTGGGCGGGAATCCACTGGGCACCACGGTGCATGATGTCTCCGGCGGTGGTCATGAAGTACCTCCCGGTGCCGGACGGCCGGCGCGGCGCGGAACACACCGCTAGTCCCGGCACCCTACATTCTTGCCGTGTCCCCAAGGATGCGCACCCGGAAGTGCGCGGTTACCGGGGTTGCCCGCCACGTCGGCCCGCCCGGGGTCAGGCCGAGAATCCGACGATCTTCTGCGGCACGACGCGGATGATCACGCGGACCTCGTCGCCCTTCTCCGCCGGAGGATCGATGCCGAGGTACTTGTGCGAGAGCTCGTACGGGAGGCGCTTGGCGTCGTCGGGGAGGATCTCGGCGGTGCCGCGGATCTCGACCGAGGTGTAGGGGTTGGCGAGGTCGAAGACCGAGAGGCTGATGCGGGGGTCCCGCTGGAGGTTGCGCACCTTCTGGCGTCCGGCGGTCGAGGAGAAGAGGACGGTGTCACCCTCGCGCTTGATCCAGACCACCGAGTTCTGGGGAGCGCCGCCGGGGCCGAGGGTGGCGACGCTGGCGAAGTTCTTGCCGTCGAGGAGGGTGCGGACGGAGTCGTCGAAGGCGGCCGGGTCGTCGGCGGAGAGCGTCATGGATTCAGGGTAACTACATGCACGCGCATATAAAAGCCCCTGGGGGACGCCACTTTCGATCAGCCGTTCCACGCCGGGTGGCGCGGATCGTCGGCGCGAACCAGGACGTCGGCCGTGCCGCCCGGGTCCACCTCGGCCTCGTAGCGCTCGAAGGCGGGGAGTGTCCAGTGCTCGGCCTCGGGGGTACGACGACGGAGGGCACCCGGGGACAGGAGCACGTGGACGCTGAGGTCGAAGGGGAACCAGTGGCGCAGAAGGAGGGGGCCGTGCAGCAACAGGAGACCGCCGGGCGGGAGTTGAACGTAGGAGCTGCGGGTGGCCCGGTCGGTGGCCGGGTCCCAGAGGTCGGGCAGGACGCGGCCGTTGCCGCCCGCTTCGAGGGGGCCGAAGACCTCGCGCCAGAGGGCGCCGGTGTCCACCCAGCCGTCGTAATAGGCCTCGACGTCCCGGTGGCCGTATTCGAGCCGGAGCGACGCGGGGCGCAGGAAGTCCTCCGTACCGACCACGAGAGAGGACCGGCCGCGTATGCGCAGCGCCTCCGAGACCCGGTGCGCGAGATCGCCGGGGCGGGCGGCCGGCGCTCCGTCGAAGGCGATGCGCGGCCAGGGGCTGCCGTCGTCCGGTTTCAGGTCCAGCAGACGCTCGGCAAGGAGGTCGCCGAGCCGTTCCCAGGTGATCGCTTCGAGTCGCACAGGCCCATGATGCCGCGATCACAAGGCGTTCTCGTGGGGGTGGCGGGCGGCAGGAGCTCAGGAGGCGCGCAGCCAACCGCCCTGGAGGACGGCTCCCGACGACGGCTGACGCACCTGGAGGACGGTTCCCGACGACGGCCGACGCAGCCGGAGGACTGCTCCCGAGCATTGCTGACGCACCCGGCTCACCAGAGGCGTAGATCCCCGGGGCGGACGGGGGAATGAACCGCGTATGGCACCGATCGCAACTCCCCCACACCGCACCGGACTTCTCGTCATCCAGCCGCTCAAGAAGCGGCACTGTGCCGAGTGCCGGACCGGGCCGCTGGCGCTGCTGGTGCTGGAGGAGGGGCTGCCGCGGTGTCTGGACTGCGCGGATCTCGGGCATCTGGTGTTCCTGCCGCGCGGTGACACGGCGCTGACGCGGAGGTCGAGGGAGGGCAGTGCGCTGTCGGCCGTGGTGGTGCGGTTCAACCGGCGGCGGAGCCGATACGAGCGGCAGGGCGTCCTCGTCGAGGAGGCGGCGCTCGCCCGGGCCGAGGAACGGTGCCTGGCGGACGCGGAGGCGCGGCGGCGACGCAGAGTGCGGGACGCGCGGCGGCGGGCGGCGGAGGATCTGCGGTTCACGGACGCGTTCGCGCGGGAGATACGCCGGCTGTTTCCCGGTTGCCCGGCCGACCGGGCACGGGCGATCGCCGCACACGCCTCGGTGCGCGGCAGCGGGCGGGTCGGGCGCAGTGCCGCTGGTCGGGCGCTGTCCGAGGCCGCGGTGACCGCGGCGGTCCGTGCCTCCGTACGACACACGGACACTGCGTACGACCAGATGCTGATGAGCGGTGTGCCGCGGCACGAGGCGCGGCGGCGGATCACCGGGACGGTGGACGCCACTCTGCGGGGGTGGCACGCCGGGCGTGCGCCGACGTGACCGGGCACCGTCGACGGCTTCGACCGCTTCAACCGCCCGCCTCGGCCGCTTCAATCGCTCGGCCGCGCCGACAGCGCCGACCTGCAGCGGCGGCAGCGCGGGGCCACGCCGGGGTCGGCATCGCCCGGCCGCACCATGTCGGCATTGCCCGGTCATGCCGGGTCGGCATCGTCCGGACACGTCGCCTGGACGCTCGCGCATGCGCCCGCGTCCCTCGACCATGGTCACTGTCCCCGTACGAGATTTCACTTGTGGTGACGGTAGTGCGCCGTGCAGGATCTTTGATCTCGGGGATCGATGCGGGGGTTGTCATGATCGATGGGCCGTATTTCGTGCTGACGTTGCTGGGGGTGCTCGGCTGCGGGCTGGTGGCCGGGGTGTTCTGCGGGTTCTCGACGTTCGTGATGAGGGGGCTCGCCGAGTTGCCGCCCGCGCAGGGGGTCGCCGCGATGAACGCGATCAATGTCGCCGCGTTGCGCCCGGCGTTCATGCTGGTGTTCGTCGGCTCGGCGGGGCTGTGCGCCGTGCTTGCCGTGGTGACGTTCGTGCTGTTGCCGGACGACGGGGCGGTGGAACTGCTGCTGGGTAGCGCGCTGTATCTGTTCGGGTCGTTCGGGGTGACGGTCGTCGCGAACGTGCCGCGCAACGAGGCATTGCTCAAGATGGACCCCGGGACACCGGAGACCGCCGTCTACTGGCGTACGTACGTGCGCGAGTGGACGACGTGGAACCATGTCCGCACGATCGCGTCGGCCGGTGCGGCGATCTCGTACACGCTCGCCCTCACCTGAGGCACACGACCGCCCCGAGGGCGCGGCGCTGGAAAACCCGGGGCGCACGCCGGCCTCACCCGAGGGCGGCGCATGCGCGACGCATCCGAGGGCGGCGCATACGCGACGAGCAATCCCCGCGGAAGACGGCGGCGCATGCGCGACGAGCAGACCCCGCCGACGACGACGGCGGCGCACGCGCGACGAGCAGCCCCCGGAAGCGACCCCTCAGCTGAGCGGCGACGCCCACGGAGGCGACGTATCGTGGCGTGAAAGGAGTGTCGACCGACGGTCGTGGGCGTTGGCGCCCGACGGCCGCGCGGCCTCGTGCCCGTCGCGTACGCAAGGGAGACGGCCATGGCCGATCCCAAGGGATTCATGACCACACCACGCGAGGAGTACCCGCGCCGGCCCGTCGAGGAACGCGTACGGGACTGGAACGAGGTGTACGTCCCCCGGGCGCTGCTGCCGATCATCAACAGACAGGCCGATCGCTGCATGGACTGCGGGATCCCCTTCTGCCACGACGCCTGTCCACTGGGCAATCTGATCCCCGAGTGGAACGACCTCGTCTCGCGGGACGACTGGCGGGCGGCGAGCGACCGGCTGCACGCCACGAACAATTTCCCCGAGTTCACCGGGCGGTTGTGTCCCGCACCCTGCGAGGCAGGCTGTGTGCTCGCGATCAACCAGCCCGCGGTCACCATCAAGAACGTCGAGGTGGCCATCGCGGACCGCGCCTGGGAGGACGGTTTCACGTCACCGCGGCCGCCGGACCGGCTCTCCGGACGGACCGTCGCGGTGATCGGGTCGGGACCCACCGGGCTCGCCGCGGCCCAGCAGCTGACGCGGGCCGGACACACCGTCGCGGTGTACGAGCGGGCCGACCGGATCGGCGGGCTGCTGCGGTACGGGATCCCCGCGTTCAAGATGGAGAAGCGGCACCTGGACCGGCGGCTCGAGCAAATGCGGGCGGAGGGAACGAAGTTCCGTACGTCGACGGCCATCGGCACGGACATCCGCGCCGCCGACCTCAAGGCACGCTACGACGCGGTCATACTCGCCGTTGGCGCCACGGCGTGGCGTGAACTCGACGTACCTGGGCGGGAGTTGGCGGGCATCCATCAGGCGATGGAATATCTGCCGCTGGCCGACCGGGTGTGCGAGGGGGATCTGGAGGTCTCGCCGCTGTCCGCGGCCGGCAGGCACGTCGTGATCGTAGGCGGCGGTGACACCGGCGCCGACTGCCTGGGGACGGCCGTACGGGAGCGCGCGGCATCCGTGACCCAACTGGACATCTATGCCCAGCCGGAGGCGGAGCGCGACGAGGACGTCGAGCCGTGGCCGACGTACCCGAAGATCTATCGACTCTCGGCCGCACACGAGGAGGCCGGCGTGCTGGGGACGGCGCCCGCGGCGGACGCGGACGCCCGGCTCTTCGCGGCGTCCACGCTCCATTTCACCGGGGACGCGGACGGGCATGTGCGCTCACTGCACCTCGTCGAGGTCGACGAGCGGCGGCGCCCGGTCCCCGGCTCCGGGCGAACCCTGCCCGCCGACCTCGTGCTGCTCGCCCTCGGCTTCTCGGGCCCTGACCGCCACGACGGCCTGATCGACCAGCTCGGCCTCGCCCTCGAACCGCGCGGCACGATCACCCGCGACGCGGACTTCATGACCAACGTCCCCGGGGTGTACGCCGCCGGGGACGCGGCCCGCGGGCAGTCCCTGATCGTCTGGGCCATCGCCGAGGGCCGCGCGGTGGCCGCCGCGGTGGATCGCTTCCTTTCGGGAGTGTCTCGCCTGCCGGCGCCGATCGGGCCCTACGACCGCCCCATGAAGGTCTAGGAATCCCGCCACCGAGTGCCACTGAATGCCACCCAACGTCGCGCAATGAGGCCCGGTTCGGCACCGCCGAACCGGGCCGTCGTGATCCTCGCCGTTGCGACGGAACGGAGTTACCACCCCACCAGCCCCAATAGCCCCATCGGTCCCGGTCGGAGATCCTCCGCGCCCGGTGTGGTCTAGCGCTCGTCCGTGCCCGCCACCTTGGCCGTCGACAGCGCCACACGGTTCCACGTGTTGATCGTGAAGATCAGGGCCAGGACGTGAGCCAGTTCCTGATCGTCGAAGACCGCGGCGGCCTGCGCATACACGTCGTCGGGCACGCCCGCGTCGGCGACACGCGTGACCGCCTCTGTCAGCGCGAGGGCCGCCTGCTCCCGGGTCGTGAAGAAGTGCCGGGCCTCGCGCCACACCGCGACCATGTGCAGCCGGTCCTCGCTCTCGCCGGCCTTGCGGGCGTCGTTGGTGTGCATGTGGAGGCAGTAGGCGCAGTGGTTGAGGTGCGAGGCGCGGATCTGGATCAGTTCGACGAGGGCAGGGTCGAGCCCCTGGCGGGCCGCCGCGTCGAAGCCGATGAGGGCCCGGAAGACCTTCGGGGCGGACTTCGCGAAGTCGAGGCGGGGGTTTTCGGCCACGGGCGCCACGCTCGCAGCAGCGGAGGAGGTGGAGGAGGCACCGGCCGTCGTGTGCATCGTGTTCGTCGTCATGACCATGAATCTACGGGCCGGAAAGACCGGCTGTAGGGTGCATTTCTGTGGCGGAATCATGGGTCAATTACGCGGAACGCATCGGCGCCGACCTGCACCTGGAGCTGTCGGGTTCGGGCGCGCGGCGGGCCGCGCTGATCCGGGCACTGCGCGAGGCCGTACGCAGCGGCCGGCTCGCGCCGGGCACCCGGCTGCCGCCGTACCGTTCGCTCGCCGCCGACCTGGGCGTCGCGCGCAACACCGTCGCCGACGCGTACGCCGAACTCGTCGCAGAGGGCTGGCTGACCGCCCGGCAGGGCTCGGGCACACGGGTCGCCGAGCGCGCCGCGCCGCCGGGCGCCCCCGCGCGCGTACCCAAAAAGGCGCCGCCACGCGCGCGTGGACCCCGGCACGACCTGCGGCAGGGCACCCCGGACGCTGCCTCGTTCCCGCGCGCCGCCTGGCTCACGTCGTACCGCCGGGCCCTCCAGCAGGCGCCCAACGAGGCCTTCGGACCCGGCGATCCGGCGGGACGGATCGAACTGCGCGAGGCGCTCACCGAGTACTTGGCACGCGCGCGTGGTGTACGTACGGAGCCCGGACGGATCGTGATCTGCTCCGGCTTCGCACACGCCTTGCGACTGCTCTTCCCCGCCGTCCTGCGGGGCCCGCTGGCTGTCGAGTCGTACGGCCTCGGCTTCCACCGCGAGTTGCTGGCCGCCGCGTCCGTACGGACCGCACCGCTGCCCCTGGACGAAGACGGCGCCCAGGTGGCCGGGTTGGGCAGGGAGCGGGTCGTACTTCTCACGCCCGCACACCAGTTCCCGACCGGTGGTCCGCTGCATGCCGAGCGGCGCGCCGCGGTGATCGACTGGGCACGCGCGCGTGGCGGGGTGATTCTGGAGGACGACTACGACGGGGAGTTCCGCTACGACCGCAAGCCCGTCGGCGCCGTACAGGGCCTCGACCCCGAGCGGGTCATCCACATCGGTTCGGTCAGCAAAAGCCTGTCGCCTGCGCTGCGGCTGGGCTGGATGGTCCTTCCGGAGCGGTACGTCGACGCCGTAATCGCCGTCAAGGGCGAACGGGAAGCCTGGGCCGGTGTGTTGGACCAGCTGTCGCTCGCGGACTTCATCGTCTCCGGGTCGTACGACCGCCACGTGCGGCGCATGCGGCAGCGGTACCGGGGGCGACGGGACCGGCTCGTCGCCGCGCTCGCCGCGCGGGCACCGCACGTCGAGGTGACCGGGATCGCGGCCGGGCTGCACGCGGTGCTGCGGCTGCCGCCGGGGACCGAGCAGTCGGCGGTCAAGGCCGCGGTGTGGCAGGGCGTAGCGCTCGACGGGCTCGCCGAGTTCCGGCACCCGGCGGCGGTGATGGCCGCGCCGGACGGGTTGGTGGTCGGCTATGCGACGCCCGCGGAGCATGCCTACGGGGCGGCTCTCGACGCGCTGTGCGGGGTGCTTCCACCGGGCTGACCGTCTCACGTCGGTCGAGCGCGCGCCCGATCCGGCCGGGTCGACCTCGACGATCTGCCGCCCTTCGGAGCCCGCCGCGACCGGGCCGGACCGCCCGCCTGGTCGCCGTCGGCGTGGTCGGTGCCGTTCTGCTCACCGCGCTCGCGGGCGGGCTCGCCGAACTCACCCGCACCCGTGACGAGCACGAGAACGACGACGAGGCGACCTCCGTACCCGTCCGGATCGACATGCGCGGCAAGGACATGACGGATCGGCGGCGGGTCCTCGCCGCGCGCCAACTCTGGGAGGGCTGCCGGGACTCGACGTCCGTGCCGCTCGACCGGGCCAAGCTCGGCAGCCATCTCGCGGTAGGACCGCCGTCGATCGAGCAGATCCACTACGGGCCGAGCCTCGGTCCGGGCCGCGCGGAGCAGCCGCCGCTCCCGGCCGTGGCCGTGAGCGGCCTGGTGGACGCCCCGACGCACGTGGTCCTGGTTCTGACCGGTCAGGCCTTGCGACCCACCGCCCCGTACCCGGGAACGACCCCGTCGTCCTGCCCGGGAACCGGCTCGCCCAGCTCGGGGTGCCACTGATGAGGCACCTGGACGCCCGGCTCGACCAGCTCGAGGCCGTCGAAGAAGCGGGCGAACTCCTCGCGGGAGCGCAGCGCCAGGGTGACGCCGACCGCCTTGAGCTTCTCGATGGCGGCTGCCGACTCCTCCGGTGTGAAGTCGGCTGTGGCGTGGGTCATCATCAGACAGCTGCCGGAGGGGAGTTCGGCCAGCAGCCGGTCGACCAGGGTGCGCGCGCCGTCCTCGTCGGAGACGAAGTGCAGCAGCGCGACGAGGGAGAGCGCCACCGGCCGGCTGAAGTTCAGGACCTTCTTCGCCCCGTCGACGATGGCGTCCGGGTCGCGCACGTCGGCCTGCAGGTACTCGGTCGCCCCCTCGGGCGTGCTGCGCAGCAGGGCCGCCGCGTGGGCCAGCACGATCGGGTCGTTGTCGCAGTACACGATGCGTGCGTCGGGCGCGATGCGCTGGGCGACCTGGTGCAGGTTGGGCTCGGTCGGGATCCCGGTGCCGATGTCCAGGAACTGCCGTACGCCGTTCTGGGCCAGCCAGCGAGTGGCACGGTGCATGAACGCGCGGTTGACCCGTGCCATCACCGGCACCCTCGGATCGAGGGCGAGCATCTGCCGCCCCATCTCCTCGTCGACGGGATAGTTGTCCTTGCCGCCGAGATACCAGTCGTACATCCGCGCCGGATGCGGCTTGCTCGTGTCGATCTCGATGGGGGGCTGGCCGGTCATGACCGTCTCCGTAAGTCCGTGCCGCGGCAAGTATTCGAATCACTGCGGTAAGTATTCAAGTCACTGCCAAATAAGGGAATTGGGAAAAATGATGCGCAAGTGGGTCAGGAGAGAAGGAAGTCCGCCTCTCCCGCCTTCGCGCCCTGGATGAAGGCGGTGATCTCGCCCGGTGTGTAGATGAGGGCGGGTCCGTCCGGGTCCGCCGACTGGCGGACCGCTATACGCCCGTCTTCGAGCTTCATCGCCTCCAGGCAGTTGCCGCCGTTTCCGCCGCTCCACGGCTTGTGCCAGCCCTCGTTGCCCAGGTCGCGAGCAGGCATTCCGTTGTAGATACGCACATTGCGTATCCGCGGCTTGATGCGTTCCATTCACAGCTCCTTGCGGAGATCCCGGAGGATCTCCTTCGTGCGATGTGCTGTGGCGGCCTGAGCCGCCATGCGGTCCATGACCTCGAGGTGGGTCGCCACCTCCGAGCGCGCGTCCAGGTAGACGGCGCCGGTCAGGTACTCGCTGTAGACCATGTCCGGGAGTTCCGGCATGGCAAAGCGGAACAGCACGAAGGGCCCGTACGTGCCAGGGTGCGGACCCGAGGAGAACGGGATCACCTGCAGCGTCACATTGGGCAGCTTCGTGGCCTGGAGCAGCTTGTCGATCTGGGCGCGCATCACCTCGGGACCGCCGACGGGGCGGCGCAGGGCCGTCTCGTCCATCACGGCCCAGATCCGGGGTGCGCCCTCACGAGTGAGCAGATCCTGGCGTTGCATGCGCAGCGCCACATGCCGCTCGATGTCCTCGGGTCTGGTCTGGCCGATGGCGCCCGCCTTCAGGACGCCGCGGGCGTAGTCCTCGGTCTGCAGCAGTCCGGGCACGAAGTGGGGCTCGTACGAGCGGATGAGCGCGGCCGCGCCCTCCAGACTCACGTGCATCGAGAACCAGTCCGGCAGGATGTCGTGGAACCGCTGCCACCAGCCGGGCTTGTTGGCCTCCTCGGCGAGTTGGACGAAGGCCTCGGCCTCCTCGTCGCTGACGCCGTACGACTTCAACAGCAGTTGGAGGTAGGGGATTTTGAGAGAGACCTCGGCCATCTCCATACGGCGGACCGTGGCGGGCGCGACACGCAGGATGCGCGCGGCCTCCTCACGCTTGAGACCCGCGCGTTCCCGCAGGTCCAGCAGGCGCCGGCCGAGGACGACCTGACCGACCGTCGGCGCGGACCGCGGTTCGCTCACGTCCCACCTCCACTGAGTCCGGACAGCCCGGGCGGCGCCGTTCGGGGTCTCTTTCGACTGTCCCAACTGGCGCCGCTCGACGTGCTGTTGCGAGCAGTGTGCCACGCGCCCTGACCGAGTCACACGGCACTCTGCATTTTTCAGAGTGACACTTGCCAAGTGTTCACGGCGGGGCGATAGTGGCAAGCGTGACTCCGTCCGCGCCGTTAGGAACAGACGCCGCCGAAGACCGGATCGGCCTCCGTGCCACCGCAGGGCTCCGCCCCGGCGCGGCCGCCGAGCGCCGGTTCCGCTTCGAGTTGGCCGCACACCCGGGATCCGTCGCTCAGGCAAGACGTCTGGCGCGTGCCCGGCTGTCCCACTGGGCGGTGTGCGAGGACACCTGCGACACGGCGGCCCTCGTCATCTCCGAGCTGGTCACCAACGCGATCGTGCACGCCGCCGGCGAGCACGTCGTGTGCGAGCTGCACGACCGCGACGACGTAGTACGGATAGCCATACGTGACGAGGGATGCGCTCCGGGTGAGCCGCACCCCTCGCCGCAGCGGCCCGAGGAGGAGCACGGGAGGGGATTGCTCCTCGTCGCGGCCGTGTCCAGGGCCTGGGGGGCCCAGGACACCGGGCCCGGACTGCTGGTCTGGGCGGAGCTGGAGCGCACCACGGACGGGTCCGACTCGGACACCGGAGCCCGTTCGGACCTGGGCTGGTGCGCGACGGACACCGAAATACGGTCCGACCTGGGCTGGAGCTGGAGCGCCACGCACAACGAAATACGGTGCGCCCCGGGCTGGAGCGCGAGGGACACCGAAGTACGGTCCGACCTGGGCTGGAGTGCGAAGAAACCACCGGCCGACGGCCGGGGCGCCGGGACGGAGGCGTTCTGGGGAACGGGGACCGCAGGGGTCCCCCCGGCCGAGCGGGGCCGAGATTGGGGGAGGGTGTGAGGGGTACGTCGGCGGCGGGGCCTGGAGCGCAGGTCCTGAGCCTCGACACGCTGGTCCGTCTGAAGCGCGGGCAGCGGATGCCGGGGCCGCTGAGGCG
Source organism: Streptomyces sp. NPDC050564 (assembly GCF_044457265.1). Lineage (NCBI taxonomy): Bacteria > Bacillati > Actinomycetota > Actinomycetes > Kitasatosporales > Streptomycetaceae > Streptomyces > Streptomyces sp. NPDC050564. Next base: position 274,759 of record NZ_JBITGS010000005.1, read on the forward strand.
TCTCCTCGTACCGGAGGGCATGACTGTGCCGCTGGGCTGCGACGCGGTGTCGGTGCCCGCCCGGCTCGGATCGCTCCTGCTGCCGCGGCTGCCCCGTGTGGGCTGTGTCTACGCCGACGGGGCACGCTGGTGGTGGATCGTGCCCTCCGACTCCGACGTCGCGCTGGAGTGGCCGGCGCCCGCGCGCTACGCCACGGGGGCGGTCGTACCGGACGCGCCCGACGCGCCCGGGCTCATCCACAAACCGGACGGCACGCTCCCGTACACCCCGCCGATCCCCCTCTACCTGGCCCTGTGCCGGATCACCGGGACCACACCCGCTTGGTCGCGTCCGATCAGCGCGTAGGGCCGCCGGTCGGGGGCGGGGCCACAGGCGCCACAGGAGTGCCCGAAGTGCGCCCGTCGGTGCGCCGGTCGCCGCAAAACCCCACGGCCACCACGCGTGGAGCGCCGCGTTCCTGGGGAATGGACCGTTCGTCCATTCCTGGGGGAGGCCAACGGTGGGGAAGACCGCACGAAAATCGGCGGGGAAGAAGAAGCGCGGCGACGACAGGCCACCCCCGTCCGATTCGGAACACCTGCTCTTCGGCGGCCCGCTCCGCTACGACATGGGCTGGTCCCAACACGCCGACGCCTCCTGGAGTTGAACTTCCGCGCGATGGTGACCCGGCTGCCGTCGCTGCTCGCGTCCAGTTTCCGCCTCGCCTGGAAGGCGGACCCGCGCGCCGCCCGTGTCGTGTTGGTCTCCGAGCTGGCCCGCGGCGGAGCCCAGGCTGTCAGCCTGCTGGCGGTCAACAGCGTGCTCGGGCGGCTGATGACGAGCGGTCCGGTCGAGGACCGGTTACGCGGCGCGCTCCCCGCGCTGGTCACCGTCGCTGCCGTGATGCTGGTCGGTGCGATGCTGCGGGCCGCTTCGACGTACGCCACCGGACGCCTGGAGCCGAAGGTGGAGCGGGTGGCGACCGAGCTGTACCTGGAGCGGGCGGCGGCCGTGGAGCTGGCCGCGATCGAGGACGACGCCTTCCACAAACTGCTCGACACGGCGCAGTACGGCGCCCAGTCCGCCCGGCGCATGATCACCATCGCCACCCGTGTCGTGAACGCGATGATCTCGCTGTGCGCGGCGGCGGGCGTCCTGACGGTGCTGCACCCCGCGCTGCTGCCGCTGCTCGTCACGATGACGCTGCCGAGCGCCTGGAGCGCGCTGACGATCGCGCGGCGCCGCTACGAGTCGTTCCACACCTGGGTGCAGCACGCCCGCGCCGGGCACCTGATCAGTAGTCTGCTCACCGAGCCCGCCGCGGCGCCGGAGATCCGCGTGCACGGCGTCGGGCCTTTCCTGCTGCGCCACTTCCGCTCGATGTCGGAGACCGCCGAGGCGGAACAGGCCCGGCTGGCCCGGCTCTCCGCCCGCACCGGTCTGATGGCCGCCGCCTGGACGGGACTTGCCACCGTGGCGACGTATGCAACCCTCGGCGGGCTGCTGCTGGCCGGCGCGATGGCGCTCTCCGTCGCCGGTACGGCTGTGATCGCGATCCGCACCGGCTCCGCGAGCCTCGACACGCTCGTCCTGGAGGTCAACTCCCTGCACGAGGAAGCCCTGTTCGTCGGCGACCTGCAGCGCCTGTATGTCGAGGCCGCCGAGCGCGCGATCCCGGTGGGCGGCGATCCGCTCCCCGTCGACCCGAGTGAAATCCGCTTCGAGAACGTCACGTTCACCTACCCAGGCACCTCGACCAGGCCCGCGCTCGCGGACGTCACCCTCAGCGTGCCACTCGGCAAGATCGTGGCGCTGGTCGGCGAGAACGGCTCGGGCAAGACGACTCTGGTGAAGCTGCTCGCAGGCCTCTACGCGCCCGAACGCGGCCGGATCCTGTGGGACGACGTCGACGCGGCGACCGCGGACCGGCATCAACTCGCGGAGCGCATCGCGATGGTGGCCCAGGACTTCAAGCGGTGGCCGTTCACGGCGCGCGTGAATGTCGCGGTCGGCCGCACCTCCGCCCCGCTGACGGACGAACGCCTTGCCTCGTCGGTCACCGAGGCCGGCGCGGAGGACGTCGTGGCGGATCTGCCGCGTGGCCTGGACACCCTTCTCGCCCGCGGCTTCAGCGGCGGGCACGAGCTGTCGGGCGGGCAGTGGCAGCGCCTGGGCATCGCACGGGCCGCGTACCGGCGCGGCGCCATCTTGATCGTGGACGAGCCGACGGCGGCGCTCGACGCCCGGGCCGAGCTGGAGGTCTTCGAGAAGATCAGGGCGCTCGCGGGCACCGGCCAGACGGTCATCCTCATCACACACCGGCTGGCGTCCGTGCGCCACGCCGATCTCGTGCATGTCCTCGACCAGGGCCGCCTCGTGGAATCCGGGAGTCCGGACGAGCTCCTGGCCACGGGTGGAATCTACGCGGAGCTGTACTCGCTGCAGGCGGAGCAGTTCGCGACGCATCCGCCCGCGCCGAAGGCGAGTTGACCTCGTTCGGCGATGCGCACCCCGTGTCGCTCGGCAGTACCCCGCGTCTCATCCGACCGTTCGCCCGCCTCTCACCCGATCGTTCGCCCGAGTGTCACTCGACGACGTCGACACCTCGTACGACCACCAGGAACGCGTCCGTGGAGAGGTCCATGACGACCTCAGCGGCCTGGCCCTCCTGGCGGCGCGCCTGTGCGAACTCCTCCGCGGGCCACGACCCGCGCGGCCCACCGGCGGGAAAGCGCTCCAGCACCGTTCGCCCGTTCACCCTGCACCTCCATGTAGCGCTGTTCTCATAGAGTTAAACGCCCTCCATGGGGTGAACGGCTCGCCACGTGACGGTACTGAGACGTAGTCGACACTTGGCCACGGGTTCGCAGTGAGGGAACTCTCAGCTCCGGTTACCCGCCGTGTCAGTCCTCGTACTCGTCGTGGTACCGGATCCGCTCGCTGCCCGCGGGCGCCCCCAGCGCCGACGCGCGCCCCTTGGGCAGCTCCCACTCCTCCTGCCGTCCGAGTGCGGTGAGGTCGAGGAAGCTGGTCGTGGAGCCGAGCCCGTCGAGGCCACGTTCGTACGTGGAGTAGGTGTGGAAGACGCGGTCGCGGTCCCGCAGGAAACAGCTGACGCCCGGACGCTCGTAGGGCTCGCCGCAGCCCCCGCCACCATCGTCGCTCCCCTTGAAGGACACCTGGAAGTCGTAGTTGAAGTCGCTGTCGTACGACGAGTACCAGGGCACCGTCCAGCCCATGCGTGCCTTGAAGGGCAGGATTTTCGTGTGCGGCGCCCGGGACACGGAGGCGAACTCGGTCCCGCGGGCCCACAGATGCGCGAGGTGCCCTATCTGGTCGAGGAACGCCGAGCAGCTGCGGCAGCCGGCGTCCCATTCGGGCGCGAACATGAAGTGGTAGACGACGAGTTGGTGCCGCCCGCGGAAGAGGTCGAGCAGCGTCGCCTTCCCGTCGCCGCCCTCGAACACGTACTCCTCGTCTATCTCGACCATCGGCAGCCCGCGCCGCTCCGCGCTCAGCGCGTCACGCGCGCGCGTGGCGGCCTTCTCCTTGGCCAACAGTTCCTCGCGCGCGGCGCGCCACTCCTCACGCGAGACGATCTGCGGAAGCGTCATGTGCTCCTCCTACGGAGACAGTGCCTTCTGTGTGGTGACCGGCCGCAGAAGCAGAACTCATCGGCTTATCGCCGAGATTTTTCTCGGTACGTCAGGTACGTCAGGTACGTCAGTACGTCACCGGAAGCGCGAGCAGGCCGCGGGCTCGCCACCTGACCGCGGGCGTCGATGCGCTCGACGGCGTCCAGGTCTCGTACGTCGTCGACGATCGCCTCGATGGCCCCACCTCGTACGACGATCGAGGCGTCCTCGACGAACCCGATCTCCTCGTGATCGTCGTGCACGAGGACGGTGCATCCGGTGATGATGAGGTCAGCGGGAGGCTGCGTCATTGCGTCACCGTACGACGGGGTCGTGCCGCGGGGGGAGGTGAACCGCGCATCCCGTCCCAGCCCTGTCGCCGGGCCGTTTGCGCGAGCACCCTGGCCTCACGAAGCGCACCTTCTGAGTCACCGACCCGCCTTCTGGAAGGAGCCGGCATGCTCCTCGGCACCTGGAACCTGGAGAACCTGTACCGGCCCGGCGGCCCCTTCGGACCGAAGGACAAGGCCGCGTACGAGACCAAGCTCGCCGCCCTGGCCGCCGTCATCACGGAACTCGACCCGACGCTGCTGGGCGTGCAGGAGGTCGGGGACCCGGACGCGCTCGCGGACCTGGCCGGAATGCTGGACGGCGACTGGCAGGTCACGCTCTCCGGCCATCCGGACGACCGCGGGATCAGGGTCGGCTTCCTCAGCCGAGTGGTGCCGCGGATACTGGCCGACACGAACGTCTTCCCCGAGCTGCTGCGCCCCGTGCAGGCAGACGACACCGGGGCCACCGTGTCGCACGCGGGCCGCGGCTTCCTGGCCGTGGAGATATCCACCCGGGCGATGACTCTCAGAGTGGCCGTCTGCCACCTGAAGTCGAAGCTGCTGTCGTACCCCGGCGGGCGCTTCCAGCCGCGCGACGAGGGCGAGCGGGCCCGCTACGGCGCGTACGCCCTGTACCGGCGGGCCGCAGAGGCCACGGCGCTGCGCGCGCTGGCCGACGACCTCCTGGCCGGCGAGGGCCGCACCCATGACGTGGCGGTGCTCGGCGACCTCAACGACGAGGTGCAGGCCGCGACCACCCAGATCCTCCTGGGCCCGCCCGGCTCCGAGATCGGCACGCCCGGGTTCGACCGTCCCGACTCGGGCGACGCGATGCGCCTGTGGGACGTGGCCCCGCTGATCCCGGCCGAGCAGCGCTACTCCCGCATCAACTCGGGGCGCCGCGAACTGATCGACCACATCCTGGTCAGCCATCGCCTGGTCCACCGCACCACCGCCGCGGGTACGGGCCTGCCGGGCACGGAGCAGCTGACGCTGCCGTCGGTCGGTGCGGATCCGGGCGAGCGGCGTGGGGCGGCGGGGTCGGACCATGCGCCGGTGTGGGTGCGGATCCAGCCGTAACGGTCACATGGCGATGGGGAGCTCGGGCGCCTTGGACATCATCAGCCCAGCTCGCTCTCGTCGCTCGGCGAGCTCGTCGAGGAGTTCGGCGATCCGCTCGGTGTGGTGGGCTGTGAGCCGCCCGGTGTCGTCGAGCTGGACGGCACACGCGGTGGTCGTGTCCACGAGCCGTTCGAGGGTGGCCGCGACTTCGCCCGTGCCCTCGGCATGCCGTGCCAGGGCAGGGAGTTCGGCGGCGGCGAGGTCGATCGCGGCGCGGGCCTCGGCCAGCGCCCGATAGGCCTCGCGCCGCAGCATCCAGCGGCCGGCCCGGTCCTCGGTCGTGCCCTCGCTCAGCACATGGGCGAGATAGGCGTCCGCGGCATCCGTGGCGCGCACGAGCCGCGCCCGTACCGTTCCGCCACGCTGCCCGAGCGCGGGCAGATGCCCCACGAGCAGCACGATCCCGCAGGCCAGCAGCGTCTCACCGATCCGGCTCAAAGAGGCCTGCGGCTCCCCTCCCACCATGACGAGCGCGAGCACCAGGACGGTGACGACGGCGGTCTGCGCGGCGAAGTGCCGTGTGGCGGCAGGGATCAGGGCGCCACACACCGCCACCAGCGCGATGAGCCCGGCCGGCCGCGGCAGCAGCGCCGCGAGCCCCGCGAAGACGACCGCGCCGAGCACGGTCCCCGCCGCGCGGCACAGCACGCGCGAGGCGAGCGGCCCGAGATCGGGCTTGACGAGGAAGACGGCGGTGGCGGGGAGCCAATACCAATGCGAGTGGTTGCCATACCAGCGGGCCTGGTGCAGGGCCTGCGCCACGGCCGCGCTGGCGCCGAAGCAGAGGGCGACCCGAAGCCCGTACTCGCGTCCTCCGGAACCGAACGCGGTGTGCGCGAGGGAGGCGGCGGTACGACGCCGGGTGTGCAGGGCGTCCCAGGCGCCGCCCCCGTCGAAGGCGTCGGCGGCATACAGCAGCGCGTCGTCGAGGGCGCGCAGCGCGGGGGCGGACCGGGCCGGCGCGGGCACCGGCCCCGTGTGGGCACCGGTGCGGACGGCGACGGCCAGCCGCCGCGGCCCTTCCGCCGCCCGCGCGGGCACCGCCTCGCCCGCCCAGGCGAGCGCCGTCGCGGCCTCGGCGAGCGGCAACGCGGCGGCGTACTGCGCGTGCAGTCGCCGCTCGGCGGCGGAACTGGCGTACCGCCGCAGCCGGGGCCCGGCGAGCGCGTCCTGCGCGTGATCGAGCGCGGCGGTCAGCGCGACGCGCCGCGTGCTCGCGTCCGCCCCGCCCGCCGCTTCGAGCAACGCGGCGATCGCGTCGTACACCGCCCCGACGGCCTCCCGCTCCCCGTCGAACCGGTAATCCCCGGTACCGGCCGCGGTCGTCGGCAGCGCGAGCCGCAGCGCGAGCAGCCACCCCGCCCCGCCGAGGAAGAAAAGGGCACGCTGCCACCCGGGCTCGGGCAGCGGCATCCCGGCCCCGATGGCCGCGGCGACGAGCAACTGCGTCCCGGACCCGGAGGCGACGGGCCCGATGGCACTGACGGCCCCGGCGAGGAGCCCGAGGCCGGTGAGCAAGAGGGTGAGCGCCACGGCATCGACGTGTAGTCCGGCATACGACCCGACGAGCAGCCCACCGGCCCCCGCGAGGGCGGGCACCCCGAGCCTTCTGACGGCAGCCCGCCGGCTCCCCGGCCGGTCGTTGATCCCGGCGAGCATGGCACCGAGCGCCGCGACGACTCCGAGAGAGGTACGACCGCTCAGCACGGCCACGAGAAGCAGCGGCCCGGCGGCCAGCGCACCGCGCACCACCGCACTCCAGGGCACGGGGCCACGCTGCGCGCGCAAGGCATGGGCGAGCCACGGCGGTAGGGCGACGCCGGTGAGTGGCACGGGGCTCCTGTCGGACGAGGGCGTGCGGGGTGCCTTCGGGCGACGTCGGCCGGGCTCTGGTGGTGTCTACGGTAGATCGTGTTGCTGGAGAGAACGGAACCTGCGCGTTTCCGCGATGTGACACTTGACGGGAAAGCCGCGTTCTTTATGAACGCAATCGAGGGCGGGCCCGAATTGTTCCGGAACGGGGCGGGCTCGGATTGCCACCGAACGAGGGCGAGCCCTCAGGTTGCCGAATGAGGGCGAGCCCTGAAGTTGCCGAACGAGGGCGAGCCCGGATTGCCGCTGAACGCGGAGCGGGCCCGAGGGCGTAGCCGGCCCCCGGACCCTGTGATGCCACCCACTTCACACGCCGGCACGCTTGAGAACCCAGGTCAGTCGTTATGTCGCCGCGTCCTGCCTTTGGACCACCACGCATCGAGCTGCGCGGACTGGACTTGAACCAGCATTTCGGCGCACCGGGGCCCGGGCCCGGTCGATCCGGCGATCGGCGGCGAATACTGAGTCTGGAGCAAGAGTCTGAGATTGATCGCGGCCTGCCTCTTCCGATTGGGCTACCGCGGCAAGGGAGATGGGTGCCGCGGGGAGGACTCGAACCTCCACTGGAACCGCGCAGTCACGACAAGCTTCAGCTTCAGCTTGCGCTCCTCGCGCACCCCGGCCGCATTGCGTGGTGGCCGGGGAGTCTTCGAGGCTACCCGAACAGGTAGCCGAACACGGCGTCACCGACCCTCTGATCGACGACATCGACGCCATTCGCCTCTTCCCGGGCGAACTTGACGGCCTGCTGCAACTTCTCGACCCGGTCGAGGAGTTCGTTCACACGCCGAGCGGGCAGGGCCCCGGAAAACTTCACGGTGGTCCAGTACCCAACCGGCACATCCTCGTAGTACACCTCGACCTGGGCCGGGTGCTTCTCGGTGGCCTCGGCCTTCACGTGATTCCGCGGAACCTTCTTCGTACGGAGTGTCCGCACCGGCTCCGTCTTCCAGGAATCGGTGGACGGATCCTGCACCCACGACTCGGAGGCGTCGAGCACGGGCAACTTCCGAACAAAGGTGTTGAGATCAGTGAGCTGCTTCTCAAGAAACAGCAGATAAGACACAGGAACGTCAGCGACCAGCACCCGCCCGTCGACCTTCACATCGGCCCGCGCCGCGCAGTTCGCCCAGTCCTTGGTGGCGGTCACATCAAACAGCCGCGTAAGCGTCGCCGCGGTCTCCCGCAACACATCCTCGGCCTTCACCTGCACCCGAGTCGACTCGGGCGGCAACTGCTCGCCCTCCTCGTCCTTGGGCTGGTAGGTACGCGAGATACCGGCCAGCAAAGCGGGCTTCTGCAGCCCATGGTGAGCGGACGTCAGGTCCTGATGAGACTTGGACTTGATGCCCTTCTCTACTGCGATGATCTGATTGAGTTTCGCCACGTCGAGGACGGTATCAGCGCCAACGGCCATGACTCGAAGGATTATTGCGTGCGGGTGCTCATCCATTCAGCGGCCCGCGGCCTCCCCCAGTTCCTTTGACTCGAAGAGCGACTGAGCCGCCGTGAGGGCGCTGGACAGCTGATCCGGGCCCGATTCCGTGGACAGAGACTCAATAATGCGGTCGACGGTTCGCAACTCCGCGCGCTCCAACAACCGCTTCTCGTTCGTCACCCACTCCCCCCGTGCCGCCAGCACCGCGTGCGCGGACTGCATGGCGGCTGTCGCCAGTGCGCCGGCGACCTCTGTGGGGCGGCCGGCCGGGGCGTGATTGGCCTTCGCGTACGCGAGAGTGGCGCGGGCGGTGTCGTACCAGCGCTCGGAGGCCGAGGTGCGGAGCTTGGCCGGATACGAGGGCGGCCGGAGAGAGTTCGGTGAGCGTGTGGGCGGTGACAGGGCTGGGCGGCCGGATGACCAGTAGGCGGGCGTCTCGCGATGTCGGCTCCGGACGTGGTGGACGGTGCGGGACATGACGAACCTCCGCGGGGCCGCCGGGATGTCCGGCGTGGCCCGGCTAGAAGTCCGCGGCGGTGAAACGTCCACGGTGTTTGGTACGCATGGGTGAGGATGGAGGCGGGGTGACAGGTCTGTCGAGTCGTTTCCGTCGTACCGGCGCGCGGACCGTCGCCGTGCCCACATCGCTTCCCGCGCCGCCTGTCTCGCCGGCTCCGCCGCGGGAAGCGATCGAAAATGGGATGCGGTACGGGGCGCCGCGCGCCCATCATCTGCAGGTTGCCCACCGTCGGCGGCGTGGACCGAAGCCGGTCGCGCCGGAGCGGGGCGGGCCGAACCCACCGACCCCGAGGAGCCCAGATGATCCAGCGCGTCACCGTCCCCAGCCTCTTCGCGCCGCCCGTCTACTCCCATGCGTCCGTGGTCGAGGCCGGGACCAAGCTGGCGTTCCTCGCCGGATCCGTGCCGCTCGACGCCGACGGGAAGATCGTCGGCGAGGGCGATCCCGTACGACAGGCCGAGCAGGTGCTGGCCAATCTCGACGAGCAACTGCGGGCGGTCGGCAGCGATATGGCGCACGTCGTGTCGACGGACGTGTACGTCGTCGGCAGTGAGCCGGCGGTGCTCTCCGCTGTCTGGGATGTCGTCGAGGCGTCCGGGCTCAGCATCGGCCCGCACTCGTCGACGCTGATCGGGGTGGCCTGCCTCGGGTACACCGGCCAGCTCGTGGAGATCACAGCGACCGCCGTCGTTCCCGAGGCCGATGCCGGGGCCTGACCCGGATTCGATGCCGGGGCCCGACCCGAGCCCGATGCCGGGGCCCGACCCGAGCCCGATGCCGGGGCCCGACCCGAGTCCGAAGCCGGGGCCCGACCCGAGCCCGATGCCGGGGCCTGAGCCAAGCTCCCTGCACGCCTCCGAGCCCTGACCCGAGTCCCGGCACCCGCCCGAGCCCGGGCCCGCGCCCGCGCCCCCGACGCGCGGAGACGACCGGACCGACCAGGTCGCCCCCAAGATCATCCCGCCGGACGCGAGCCCCCCGCTCCGGGGGAGCCCCACGCCCTCCGCTTGGGCAACGGCCGTGCGTAACCCCCCACCCGACTCGTCCTCAGCCCCAGCGACACCAGCGACTCGGCGAGCCTGACCGCCGCGGCCACCCCGTCGACGACGGGCAGTCCCAGCTTCTCCCCCACCGCCCGCTGCAGTCCCGTCATCCCCGCGCAGCCGAGGACGAGCACTTCGGCTCCGGCCTCCACCACACGTTCGGCAGCCGCGACGAACGCCTCCTCGGTGCGTTGCGCGTCGCCGAGGTCGAGGACGCCGAGGCCGGTGCCCACGATGGCGGCGCAGTTGCGCGCCACTCCGGCCGTCTCCAGGCTGTCCTCGATCTGGCCGCACGATCGCTCCAGCGTGGTGACGACGCCGTACCGGCGGCCGAGGAGGCACGCGAGGTGAGCCGCCGCCTCGGTGATGTCGACGACGGGGACGTCCACCAACTCCCGTGCGCCCTCGCGCCCGTGCTCCCCGAACCCGGCCAAGACCACGGCGTCGTACGGACCCTTGTATGTCCGCAGGGTGTCGAGGACGGCCGCCGCCGAGAGATAGCTGTCGAGCCAGCCTTCCGCGGACTCGGGTCCCCAGGCGGGGGTGAGTCCGAGCACGGTGGTGCCCGGGCCTGCGGCGGCCCGGGCACCTCGTACGATCTCCTCGGTCATCTCCTGCGTCGTATTGCAGTTGGTGACGACGATCCGCACGTTCAGCCCTCCACGGCAACGGGAGCGGGATTCGGCTCGGCGGCGCGCTCCGCGCGGCACAGCACCACGTACAGTCCGGCTGCCAGCGCCGTACCGATGAACCAGGAGTACGGGGCCACGTCGCTGAAGTCCTTCACCAGGGCGAGGACCGCGGCCACCGCCGCCGAAGGCAGGAAGGCCCACAGCGCCTTGGGGTTGACGCCCTTGCGGTAGTAGTACCGCGATCCCGGCTGGGCGTTGAAGAGCTGCTCGACGTCGACACGGCCGCGCTTGACCCAGTAGTAGTCGAGCATGATCACGCCGAACAGCGGTCCCAGGAAGGCGCCGAGGCCGCCGAGGAAGTAGTTGACGACGGTGGGGTTGGAGAAGAGGTTCCAGGGGGTCACGACCAGTGCGGCGACCGTGCTGATCATGCCGCCGACCTTGAAGGTGATCTTCTGCGGCCAGACGTTGGCGAGGTCGTACGCCGGGGAGACGAAGTTGGCGACGATGTTGACGCCCATGGTGGCGATGGCGAAGGTCAGGGCGCCGAGGACCAGGATCCAGGTGTTGCCGACCTTGGCGACGAGCAGCGCCGGGTCGGTGATGGCCTCGCCGAACGCCTCGATGGAGCCCGCCGTGACGATGACCGACACGATCACGAAGGCCGTGGAGTTGATGGGCAGGCCCCAGAAGTTGCCGCGCTTGACCGTCTGGTAGCTGGGCGCGAAGCGTGAGAAGTCGCAGAAGTTGAGCATCAGCGTGCCGTAGGTGGCGAGGATGAGCCCGACCGCGCCGAACCACTGGCGCCACTGCTCGCCCGCCGAGACCGGGTGCGGGGTCGAGGTGAGCGGGATGCTCCAGCCGGCCTTGGCGAGGACCCAGATGGCCAGCGCGATCATCACCAGCCAGATGGCCGGACCGCAGAAGTCCTGGAACTTGCGGACCGACTCCATGCCCTGACTGATGATCATCGCCTGGATCAGCCACAGCGCGAGGAAGGACGTCCAGCCGAGCGCGTCCAGGCCGAGGAAGGAGTGGTGGGTCCACGACTCCAGGCCGGGCCAGGCGGCAAGCAGCATGACGTTGACGGCGACCGAGGCCAGATAGGTCTGGATGCCGTACCACATGATGGCGATGATCGCCCTGATCAGCGCGGGGATGTTGGCACCCCAGACGCCGAAGCTGATGCGGCTCACGACGGGGAAGGGCACGCCGGTGCGCTGTCCTATGCGGCCCATCAGGTTCATGCCGCCGTAGATGAGCACGAAGCCGACGAGCAGCGACGTGAAGATCTGCCAGACGTTCATGCCGAGCACCAACAGACCTGCGGCGAAGGTGTAGTTGCCGAGGTTGTGGACGTCGGACATCCACATGGCGAAGAGGTCGAAGACCTTCCAGTTGCGCTTCTCGGCGGGCGCGAGGTCTTCGTTGGTGAGCCGAGGGTCGGGGACGAACGCTGGTGCGCCGGTGGCTTCGGCACTGTCGGCGAGGGACACGGGGCCTCCATGGCGAGGGGACGGGGGGCGGCCTTATGGAGCACGTTTGGTATACCAAACTGCTTCATAGTCTCTCCGTCAACCGTTCTGACCGATGTCCGTGCCGTTACGGCTCCGTAAAACACCCTCCGAGTCGGCGAAGATGGCCCCATGACGAAGATCGAACCCCTAGGAGCGGAACGGGAACCCCTCGGCGCGGTGCGTGAGCGCGTCCTGGCCGCGCTGCGGCAGGAGATCATCGCGGGTCGGCTGCGCCCCGGCGACCGCCTGGTGGAGCGCGAGCTGGCCGAGCGTTTCGGGGTCTCCCGGGTTCCGGTCCGCGAGGCGATCCGCGCGCTGGTCGCCGAGGGGTTCGTTCTCTTCGAGACGCCGCGTCGGACCGTTGTGCGCCGTCTGACTCCGACCGACGTCAAGGAACTCTTCGAACTGCGCGAGGCCCTCGAGGTCTACGCGGCCGGACTCGCCGCGTCCCGCGCCACGGCGGAAGCCCTCGCGGAACTGGAGGAGCTGCTGGACCGCGCGGCGACCGCGACCCAGGCGGACGACGCGGAGGCGATCACCGACATCAACACCCGCTTCCACGACCGCATCCTGGCCATGGCGGGCAACAACCTGCTGATCTCCGTCATGGAGCCGGTCGACGGCCGACTGCGCTGGCTCACCCGAAGGAACGAGGAGTGGCCCCAACTCCTCACCGAGCACCGCGAGTTGTACGAGTCCATCGCGTCCGGCGACCCGGATCGGGCCCGCGCACACGCGCTCGCGCACGTCCAGGCCAACTACCGATCGACAGTGCGGCACCTCTTCGGGGACACGCAACTCACCTGACGAGTCCCGCACTTGTCCCGGTCGGCGGGTTCGCGTACGTGCTCACCGGCGAGCCGCGTTCATGCCCTCTCCAGCGAGCCGCGTACGCGCCTTCGTCGGCCGGCGCCACCTACGCGCCATCGTCAGCGAGCCGCGTACTTGTCCGTAGCCGCCACCAGCACGTCCACCACCCCCGGAGCCCCCGCGTTGTGGCCCACGTCGTCGACGACGGTCAACTCACTGCCGGGCCAGGCCTGGTGGAGGCGCCAGACGATGCCCAGCAGATTTCCGAAGTCGAGGCTGCCCTGGACCAGCGTGCCGGGGATGCCTTTGAGCAGGGGTGCATCGCGCAGGACGACGCCCTCGTCGTTGCCCTCCCCCAGGAAATGGTCGTTGCCCCAGTAGTGCGTGACCGTGCGGGCGAAGCCCATGCGGAAGGCCGGGTCCTCGTAGCGCTGTACGGACCGCGGCGGCGCGGGAACGATCGCGGTCTCCCAGTCGGTCCAGGCCCGCGCCGCCCGGACCCGCACCTCGGGGTCGGGCGATTCGATCAGCCTGCTGTACGCGGCCGCGAGGTTCCCGTCCCGCTCGTCCTCGGGCAGCTCGGCGAGGAACCGCTCGAAGGCTTCGGGGAAGATCTGGCCAAGTCCCCTGGTCAGCAGGGCAACTTCGGCGTTCGAGCCGGTGGTCACCCCGGTCAGCACCAGCTCGGACACGGCGTCCGGATGCGTCTGCGCGTATCGCAGCCCCAACGCCGACCCCCATGAGACCCCCCACACCAGCCACCGGTCGATGCCCAAGTGGCCGCGCAGCAGCTCCAGGTCCCGGATCACATGGGCCGTCGTATTGACGCTCATGTCCGTCTCGTACGCGCTCGCGCTGGGTGTGGAGCGGCCGGCGCCGCGCTGGTCGAGCAGGACGATGCGGTACGCCTCCGGGTCGCAGTACCGCCGGTACCAGGCACCGCACCCCGAGCCGGGGCCGCCGTGCAGCATCACCGCGGGCTTGCCGCGCGGGTTGCCGCAGACCTCCCAGTACACGCGGTTACCGTCGCCGACGTCGAGCATTCCGTGGTCGTAAGGTTCGATCTCCGGATAGGGGCCCATCGGGCGAGGCTAACCCGCGTACGGCCGGGGCGTCAGCCCCGCCGCACGAGCCGCCGTACTCAGCACGTCCCGCAGCATGGCGGAGGTCAGTCGCCCGGTGAAGGTGTTCCGCTGGCTGACGTGGAAGCAGCCGAAGAGCTCGAGCCCATCCAGCGACACATGGGCTCCGTGCGCGAAGGCGGGCCGTGGCCTGGGCACGGTCCAGCCCGCCTCGGCAAACGCGGGCAGCGCGGCCTGCCACCCGAAGGCCCCGAGCACCACCACCGCCCTCAGCGTCGGCCGCAGCAGCTCCAACTCCCGTACGAGCCAGGGCCGGCAGGTGTCCCGTTCCGCGGGCGTCGGCCTGTTGGCGGGCGGCGCGCAGTGCACGGGCGAGGTGACGCGTACGCCGTACAGCTCCAGGCCGTCGTCGGCGGACACCGACCGGGGCTGCGACGCAAGACCCACGTCGTGAAGCGCCGCGTAGAGCACGTCCCCGGACCGGTCCCCCGTGAACATCCGCCCGGTCCGGTTTCCGCCGTGCGCGGCGGGTGCGAGTCCGACGATGAGCAGCGAGGCGTCGGCCGGTCCGAAGCCTGGGACCGGGCGGCCCCAGTACGTCTGGTCGGCGAAGGCGGCGCGCTTGGTGCGGGCCACCTCCTCGCGCCATGCGACGAGCCGCGGACAGGCCCGGCACCCGGTGATCCGCGTGTCCAGTTCGGCGAGGCCCCTGCCGTCCGGACCGTTGCCATCCGCGCCCCTGCCCCCCTGCCCGCTGCCGTCCAGGCCCCTGCTGTCCATGGCTTCACCGTACGACCGGAAAGTCACGGGCACGACTACTCCATCGCCGCCCCCCACCGCCACGAACCGCAGGGCAGCAGGCAGCAGGGAGCAGGGAGGGATCGCGAGGAGCGGCCGGATGAAACGCAGGTATTTGTCGTGGCCGGGGGTGGAGGGGACGGGGAAGGCCGGCGGCAGGTTCACGACGCACACGATGTTCACGAAGACGCTGGCGGACGTGCCCTCCGCGACCCCCTTGCCGCGCGGCGAGCTGCTCGGCTCCGACGCCTCGATGGTGTGCGGAACGATGTCGGTGATCTTCGAATTGTTCATGATCACCGTGGCCCCGCGGGCCGGCGAACGGGGCCGTACGGGGTCCGTGCGGGGTCCGCGCCGTGGATCGCGCGAGGGGAAAATCCACCCGGCGTCCCGGGCCGCGGGGACTAAAGTCGAGGGCATGGCTTCTCAGGGTGCTGGCGGGGAGAAGAAGAGCACGGGTGCCGGTGGTGCGCGTGGCTCCGATGACGCGGTGACCGCCGCCGAGGCCGCCGGTCGGGCGGGTGGCGAGAGCGTGCGCGTCGACAGCTGGATCTGGTCCGTCCGTCTCGTCAAGACCCGCTCGATGGGCGCCACCGCCTGCCGGGGCGGTCATGTCCGGGTGAACGGCGAGCGCGTCAAGCCCGCGTACGCCGTGCGCGTCGGGGACGAGGTGCGGGTGCGGCACGACGGCCGAGAGCGGGTCGTCGTCGTAAAGCGTGTGATCCGTAAGCGGGTCGGTGCACCCGTCGCCGCCGAGTGCTACGTCGACAACAGCCCGCCGCCTCCCCCGCGCGAGGCCGTCGCCCCTGCCGGTATCCGCGACCGGGGTGCGGGACGCCCGACCAAGCGGGACCGGCGCGAGCTGGAGCGCTTGCGGGGACTGGCCTCCGGTTCCTCCGGTTTTGCCGGGCCCTCCGGCTCGCCCGGCTCCTCCCGCTCGTCTCGCCCCGCCGGCCGGGAGGGCGGTCCCGCCGGCTCCTGAGGCATGGGCGGCCGGGCGCCGGTTCCTCAGCCGTACGACGTCGAGGGCTCCCCCTGATGGATACGGGGGAGCCCTCCGCCTTGCACGGCCTACGGCCGTCACGACCGTCGGCGCACCAGGCGGAGCAGGTCCGTGGTGTGACTCCGCCGGGCCCACGCGATCAGGGCGAGCGGCAGAATCAGGATCAGCGGGGTCGCCACGTACGGGCCGTGGATGACGGTGACGTTCACGATGAACGCGCCGACCATCAGTGCGCTGAGCGCCACCGCCGCCACGGAGTCCAGCAGCGGGACCAACAGGGCGATACCTCCGGCGAGTTCGAGTGCGCCGATGATGTACATGCCCGTGTGGCCCCAGCCGAGCTTGTCGAAGGACTCCACGGCCGACGGGTGCGCGATCAGCTTGGGCAGCGCGCTCGCGATCGCGTAGAAGAGGCCGAGGACGATCTGCAGGGCGGTCAGGGAGATGCGGGCGCGGCGGGCGCGGGGGGTGCCGGTGGCGGGGGCGGCGGGGGACACGGCCGTGACGGGGGCGGTGGTGTCGGACATGGGGGGTCTCCTGTGTGAGCGGTAGCCGTTGCTTTCACAGAGGTAGACCGGGCGGACGAGCGGAACTCATCGGCGCGGGACGGGATTTATTTCGCCCCCTCCGCCCCTGCCCGTCCCGTACCTGGGGGGCTCACCCCTTCACCGCCCTCACCCACACCCCGTCCTTCGTCAAGTACCGATCCACCCTCAGCCCCGCTTCCCCCAGGGCCCCCTCGAACTCGTCCTTCGTCAGGGGCCGCGCCCGGAAGGTCTGGGTCCACGTGGCGTCGGGGAACTCGTACTCCGCGTGGACGGAGTTCACCCCGTCGCCCACCGGCTCGGCCGACACGATCCGTAGGGTGAAGCCGGAGGGGTCGACCCGCTCGCGGGGCACGTTCGTGTGATAGTCCTCCCCCTCGCGCTGGATCAACACGCAGCCGTCCTCCGCCACATGGCGCGCGCATGTCTGCAGAAACGCCCGCCGCTCCGCGGGGTCCCCGGTGTGCACGAGGAACGACGCGAGCATGACGACGTCGAACGTCTCGCCCAGGTCGAGGTCCTCGATCGTGCTGCGTATCGTGCGCGCTCCGCGCACCCGCTCCAGCATCTCGGCGGACTCGTCCACGGCCGTGATCGTGAAACCGCGCTCCAGGAGCGGGTGGGTCATCCGTCCGACCCCGCTGCCCAGTTCCAGAATGTGCACGCCCGCGGGCACCGCCGCGGTGATGATGTCCGGCTCGCCCCCGATGGGCAGGCGCGCGTAGAGCTCGACCGCGCAGCCGTCCGGTGTGATGCTGCCGGGTCCGGTTCCCTCGTGTCCTTGACGCTTCTCGATCCTCATATCCGTCCAACGGGCCGCCCTCATCGGCCCGTTCCCATCTCGCACTCATTCACTCGTTCGAGTGGCGCGCTACAGTGCGAACCATCCCTGTCCGCCGTACCAGTGCCCGCCCGCGCGCAGATGGTCACCCACCGCCCGCTCGACGCTGTTGCGCCGGGGCAGTTCGTCCACCGGCAGCTCGGGATCGCCGAAGACGAAGCCGACGGGCACCCCGTCGTCAGGGGTCCTCTCCTCGTACGCGGTCTCGAAGCGGTCCTGGAAGCGGACGATGTTGGAGTCGGCCGACAGATACCGCTTGAGCTGCGGGTCGAGCAGCCAGGAGTGACACACGGCGACTTCGTGGCGCTCGTCGGGGTAGTGGCGGGCGAAGAACTCCCGTGCCAGCGCGAGCGACCGGTCACAGGCGGTGGGCGACAGGGGGCCGCGGAAGTCGGCGATGTGCAGGCTCAGGCAGGGATCGCCGGGGCCCAGGCCCAGGCCCGCCGCCGCGACGGCGCCCCCCGTGTGCCGGCCCAGTCGAGCCCGCTGGAACTGCAGTCGGCCCAGCTGGAAAAGCTCGCCGTGGAAGTGCAGGGCGATCCACCAGGGGAACAGCAACCCCGGCGAACCGACCCGTCTGTGGTGCACGGCCACATGTCGGCCGAGGTCGGCGAGGGTGCGCCGGGACACGTCCTCCGGGACGCCGCGCTCCTGGTGATAGGCGCGCACATACGGAAGCGCCGCGATGAAGACGTACACATGGAAGCAGCGCCCGAGCGCCCCCGTCGACGCGGGGAACGCGGGCGGCTCCCAGCCCTTGCCCATCTCCCCCATGTCCCGTACGAAGCGTCCGACGCAGCGCGCGAGGAGTGTCATCGCCTCCGGGTCCGCCGCCAACCGGGCGCGCAGCGCGACGAGTTCATTGATGTGCTCGTGGGCCACGGTCAGGTCGAGCAGGACGTCGGGCAGCTCGTCCGCGTCCGGAAGCACCGCTTCCACCCGGGGCGTGTCCTCGCTCTCCAGGTCCTTCAGCCACTCCGCGAGCCTCGCGTCCGCCCGCAGTGCCTCCAGCAGCACCGTCGCCTCCCCCCGTCGGTCGGCGGTCCGACCGCTCTCCCATGGTGAACGTGCACCACGAAGAGTACGTTTCCCAGTAGGAGTAGTGATCCTGATGCGTACGGGCAGTGAACCGACGACAGCGCGCAGTGCTCTGCGGCTGCGTTTCTGGCTGAGCCTGTGGGGTCTGATCTGGGCGATCTTCGGGACGGCCGCGTTTGCCCTGGCCGGCCGGCCCGGATGGGCGGCAGCGTGCGGCGTGCTGTGGCTGATCGTCACAGTGGACATGGCCATGATCCTGCGGCACATCCACCAGGGGCCGCACTACCAGCCGGGCCCCGACGTTCCGCCCTACTCGCCGCCGGAGAGCCGCCTCCCGCCATACCGGCCGAGGCGGCACCGGCACCCTTAGCCGAGCGTCACGTCTCGAAGCGCGCCGCTTCCAGGTACTGCGGCTTCGGGTCGAGCGCAGCCGCCAGCCTGAAGTGCCGCTTCGCCTGCTCGGGGCGGCGCTGGCGCTCATAGGTGCGGGCGAGCGCGAAGTGCGCGAACGCGTTGTCCGGTTCGCGCTCCAGGACGATCGTGAACTCCAGCTCGGCGGGGCGCAGTTGCGCGGCGGCGAAGAAGGCACGCGCGCGCAGCAGCCGGGCTGCCGTGTTCTCCGGATGCGCGGCGATGACTGAGTCGAGCAGCTTCACCGCGCCCCGCGGGTCCCGCGCGGCAAGCAGTTGCTCGGCGGCGCGGAAGTCGATGACATGCGTCTCCGGAGTACGTCCGGTCGAACCGCTGGTCTCGGGCACGGCAGAGTCCTTCCCTCACTGCAAGGGTTCAACGCGCCCGCAGGGGGCTGCTATTCCTGGGGCCGGTGGGCCCTACGGACGAGATCGGCCCATACCTCCCGTACGCGCCGCTCCAACTCCTCCAGTGGTACGTCGTTGTCGATGACGATGTCCGCGGTCTCCAGGCGCTTCTCGCGCGGGGCCTGGGCCGCCATGCGGGCGCGGGCGTCGTCCTCGGTCATGCCGCGCAGCCGTAGAAGGCGGTCGAGCTGCGTTTCGGGGCTTGTGTCGACGACGATCACGAGGTCGTACAGCGGGGCGAGGCCGTTCTCGGCGAGCAGGGGCACGTCGTGTACGACGACGGCCTCTCCGGAGGCGGCTTCTTCGAGTTCGCGGGAGCGGGCGCCCACCAGGGGGTGCACGATCGAATTGAGGACGGCCAGCTTCTCCGGGTCGGCGAAGACGATCGAGCCCAGCTTGGGCCGGTCCAGGCTGCCGTCCGGTGCGAGCACGTCCTCGCCGAAGGCGTCGACGACCGCCGCGAGCCCAGCGGTTCCGGGCGCGACGACCTCCCGCGCGATCCTGTCCGCGTCGATCAGCACCGCGCCGTGCTCGACGAGCAGCCGCGACACTTCGCTCTTGCCGGCGCCGATACCACCGGTCAGACCCACCTTCAGCATGCCCAGCAGCTTAGGGCCTGCCACTGACAGGCCCTTCGACAGGGAGCCCCTGAACCAGGGCTAGGCGTCGCCCTCGCGCTCCGCCAGGAATCGCTCGAACTCCAAGCCGATCTCGTCCGCCGAGGGGATGTCCACCGGTTCCGCGAGCATGTTGCCCCGCGTCTCGGCGCCCGCCGCGGCGTCATACTGGTGCTCGAGGCCCTGGACGAGGGAGACGAGCTCTTCGTCGCCCTCCTGGATCTGGCGGTCGATCTCCGTCTGCGTGCGGTGTGCTTCCGTACGCAGCGCGTGCGCGATGCCGGGGAGCACCAGGCCGGTCGCGGCCGTGATGGACTCCAGGACGGTCAGCGCGGCGTCCGGGTACGGGGAACGGGCGATGTAGTGCGGCACGTGCGCGGCGACGCCCAGGACGTCGTGTCCGGCCTCCATGAGGCGGTACTCGACGAGGGACTCGGCGCTTCCGGGCACCTGCGCCTCGTCGAAGGGGCTGCGGTGGCCGGGCACCAGCTCGGTGCGGTTGCCGTGCGGGGTGAGGCCCACGGGGCGCGTGTGCGGGACGCCCATGGGGATGCCGTGGAAGTTCACGGAAAGGCGGACGCCGAGCCGCTCCACGATCTGCTGCACGGCGGCGGCGAAGCGCTCCCACTCCACGTCCGGCTCAGGGCCGGACAGCAACAGGAAGGGCGCCCCCGTCGCGTCCTGCACGAGGCGTACGTCGAGCGTGGGCTCTTCGTATTGGGTCCAGCGGTCGCGCTTGAACGTCAGCAGCGGACGCCGGGCCCGGTAGTCCACGAGCCGGTCGTGGTCGAAGCGGGCCACGACCTGGTGGGGCAGCGAGTCGAGCAGCCGGTCGACGATCTGGTCGCCGGTCTCGCCCGCGTCGATGTATCCGTCGAAGTGGTAGAGCATGACAAGACCTGCCGACTCCTGGGCGAGCGCCACGTCGACAACGGCCAAGCCCTTCGGCTCCCATGCGTACAAACCCTGCGGATCAAGCACTGTGACCGCTCCTCCTCGTGTTCGTACTCCACAACGTGGTGCGGAGCGCGGGCATTCCCGCCCGCGCTCCGCGCCGCCGCCTCTTACCGACTTCTCAGCGGCCACGAGCGGCTGGAAGGACATCCGCGGACGGATGCCGAGTCATCCGCAGAGGGCTGTCCGGGCATCCACCGACGGCTACCAGGACAGCACGCGCGTGGGTTACGAGGACAGCACGCGCGCGTGCAGCGCGGTGACCGCCTTGCGTGCGGAGGTGAAGGCACCGTGCTGCCAGGCGTCGGTGTAACTGAGCCAGTCGCCCGCGAAGTAGACCCGCCCGGTGGGCTCGTTCAGCGCCTTGTAGCGGGCGTCGTCGGGCCCGCCGGGGGTGTCGTGCCAGGCGGCCTCCAGGTGGGGTGTCTGGCGCCAATGGTGCGAGAAGGAGGACGCGAGTTCGGTGCGGTACTTCTCGCCGTAGATCTTCACACCTGCGGCCACCGCGCGCTTCTCGCGCTCTTCAGGGGTGAGTTTCGCGTACGAGTCGGCGTCGTCCCCGTAGTTGTAGTAGCCGATCAGCACGCCACGCTCGCCGTGGAAGCCATAGGAGGGGTGCCAGATGTGGGTGACGTCCTGGTCGGTCTCGGTGATACCGCCGTAGATGTTGTGATCAAGCTCCCACCAGCGCGAACGGTACTCGAGACCGATTTTGGCCGCCGACGAGGGAGTGATCGCCTCCAGGGCGCTCTGCACTCCGGAGCCGAGGTTGTGCGGGATCTTGGCGAGGATGTTGGGCGGCAGGGCACCGATGCAGTAGTCGGCGTCGATGGACTGCGTACGGCCGCCCTGGGTGTAGGTGACGGTGATGCCACTCCCCTTGTCGGTGATTTTGGAGACCACGGCGCCCGTACGGACGCGGTGGGCCCCGATCGCCTTCGTCAGCGCCTTCGGTATCCGGTCCATGCCGCCCACCGGTTGGAACATCAGCATCGCCTGGTCGAAGCCGAACTCGAAGGAGAAGTAGCGGCCGACGCCGGTGGCGAAGACCTCGGAGGCGGTGGGGATGTCACCGAGGAGCGCACCGGGGGTTCCCGCGGCGGCGGGGACGGTGGTGTAGCCGCGGCGCTCACCGCCTTCGTACGTCAGCTTGTCGCCGAGTTCGCCGAAGTCCTTGAGGAACTCGACGAGTTTCTCCTGGTCGGTGGCGGTCAGCTCCTTGTCGAGAGCGCCCTTGTCGGTGGCCTTGGCGAGCAACTCGGAGACGTAGCCGTAGACATCGGCCTTGGCTGTGCGGTATCGCATCGGCTTGGTCATGCCGGTCGACTCGTTGTAGAGGTACGCGTCCGCGTTCGTGTTCGTGAACACCTCGATCGGGACGCCGAGTTCGCGGCAGTAGTCGAGAGTGATCATCCACTGCGGAAGGCGGGCGGGGCCCGCGTTCATGTAGTGGCCCTCGCCGAAGCGGGCCGTCTGTGTATTGCCGTAGAGGTCGGTGGTCGTATCGCCGCCGCGCACGGTGAAGTTGCGGCCGCCGGTGCGGTCCCTGGCCTCCAGGACCGTACAGTCGTAGCCCGCCTTGCCGAGCTCGTACGCGGACGCGAGTCCGGCGATGCCGCCGCCGACGATGACGACCTTGGCGGCGCCGCGTCCTGTGAGTGTGAAATCGCTCGACTTCAGTGCACGGAAGGGCTGTTCACGTCCTGCGGCCTGCGCGGTGGGTGCGAGGCCGAGGGCGCCCATGGTGGCGAACATCGCGCCCGCACCACCGGTGAGACCCACAGTGCGGAGAAAGGTGCGCCGGCTCGCGTCGGTGGATCGTCGCTGTGCTGCCATGACTTCGGCTCCCCTCACGATCTTGAATGACCCGGGGATCCTGGCAACGACCTGTTACGGCGCTGGAGTTACTCGTGTATCTGCCACGTTTCCCTCCCCGCACACCCGGACTGGTCCAGACCTTGACGCGAGCATGCGGCACTTTTACGTTCATGTAGGCACCCAACGTTCATGTGCAGGAACACGCTTCTATGCGAACCGACGGGAAGGTCCCCCCACATGCGTATCCGGCGCACGCTCCTCATCCCGCTGCTCGCCGCGACGGCAGCCACGGTCGGCGCAGCCCTGACCGCTCCCCCGGCCGAGGCCGCCCAGGTCATCGAGGTCTCCACCGCCGCCCAGCTGAAGTCCGCACTCACCTCGGCATCCCCCGGCGACACGATCCACCTCGCCGACGGCACGTACACGGGCAACTTCAAGGCGTCGACGGCGGCGAGCTCCGGCTCCCGCATCACCCTCACCGGATCCTCGAAGGCCGTCCTCAAGGCGAGCGGCGGCTACGGACTCCATCTCAACGGCGCCGCGTACTGGACGGTCCAGGGCCTCACCATCACCGGCGGACAGAAAGGCATCGTGATCGACTCGGCGAAGGGGGTCGTCGTCGACACGGTCACCGTCCACGGACTCGACATGGAGGGCGTCCACTTCCGCAACTCCAGCACGGACGGCGTGATCAAGAACTCGAAGATCTACGACACCGGCAACGACGGCCGTGGCATGGGCGAGGGCGTGTACGTCGGAACGGCCGGAGGAACCTCCGACAAGAGCGACCGCATCCAGATCACCGGCAACACGATCGGCCCGGACGTGGGCGGGGAGAACGTCGACATCAAGGAGGGCACCACCGGCGCCCGCATCACCGGCAACACCTTCGACGGCAGCGGCCTCACCGGCGCCAACTACGACGACTCCTGGGTCGATGTGAAGGGCAACGACGTCCTCGTGGAGAACAACAAGGGCACGTCCACGACGAACGACGGCTACGAGACCCACACCCAGCAGTCCGGCTGGGGCTGCGGCACGGTGTTCCGCTCCAACACCTCGGACCTGACGGGCGCGACCGGCGACAAACAGCTCGCGATCAACGTGACCAACTACGGCGCGAGCTGCCAGACGACCGTTTATGCGACGAACACGGTGACGGGAGGCAAGGGCCTCACCAACATCACGGTCACTCCATAGCGTCGTCCGAAGGAGCGCCCCGCAGAGGCGCGGGGCGCTGCACGGTCAGCCCCCGCACACCCGAGGAGTGAACACAAAAGAGCGGTGGGCCGCACCCCCACAAGGGGTACGGCCCACCGACCAGCTACTGCCTAGCGGAACCTACACGGTTCAGCTCTGGCCACCCGCGAGCTTCTCGCGAAGCGCGGCGAGGGCCTCGTCCGACGCCAGGGCGCCGGAGGTGTCGTCCGACTCCGAGGAGTACGAACCGCCGCCGCCGGCAGCGGCCGGAGCCGCACCCGCGTCGCCGCCCTCGGCCGCCGCCTGGGCGTCGGCCTCGCGGGACTTGATGACCTGCGCCTGGTGCTGCTCGAAGCGCTGCTGCGCCTCGGCGTACTGGTGCTCCCAGGCCTCGCGCTGGGTCTCGTAGCCCTCGAGCCAGTCGTTGGTCTCGGGGTCGAAGCCCTCGGGGTAGATGTAGTTGCCCTGGTCGTCGTAGGACGCGGCCATGCCGTACAGGGTCGGGTCGAACTCGACCGAGGCCGGGTCGGCACCGAAGGACTCGTTGGCCTGCTTCAGCGAGAGGCTGATGCGGCGGCGCTCGAGGTCGATGTCGATGACCTTGACGAAGATCTCGTCGTTGACCTGGACGACCTGCTCCGGGATCTCCACGTGGCGCTCGGCCAGCTCGGAGATGTGGACCAGACCCTCGATGCCCTCGTCCACGCGGACGAACGCACCGAACGGAACGAGCTTGGTGACCTTACCCGGGACGACCTGACCGATCTGGTGCGTACGGGCGAACTGCTGCCACGGGTCTTCCTGCGTCGCCTTGAGCGACAGGGAGACGCGCTCGCGGTCCATGTCGACGTCGAGAACCTCGACGGTGACTTCCTGGCCGACCTCGACAACCTCGGAGGGGTGGTCGATGTGCTTCCAGGAGAGCTCGGAGACGTGCACGAGACCGTCGACGCCACCCAGGTCCACGAAGGCACCGAAGTTGACGATCGAGGACACGACGCCGGAGCGGACCTGACCCTTCTGCAGGGTGGTGAGGAACGTCTGGCGAACCTCGGACTGGGTCTGCTCCAGCCAGGCGCGGCGGGACAGGACCACGTTGTTGCGGTTCTTGTCCAGCTCGATGATCTTGGCCTCGAGCTCCTTGCCCACGTAGGGCTGGAGGTCGCGGACACGGCGCATCTCGACGAGGGAAGCCGGCAGGAAGCCACGGAGGCCGATGTCGAGGATGAGACCACCCTTGACGACCTCGATGACGGTACCGGTGACGATGCCGTCCTCTTCCTTGATCTTCTCGATGGTGCCCCAGGCGCGCTCGTACTGGGCGCGCTTCTTCGAGAGGATCAGGCGGCCTTCCTTGTCCTCCTTCTGGAGAACAAGGGCTTCGATCTCGTCACCGACGGCGACGACCTCGTTCGGGTCGACGTCGTGCTTGATCGAGAGCTCGCGGCTCGGGATGACACCTTCGGTCTTGTAACCGATGTCGAGCAGGACCTCGTCCCGGTCGACCTTCACGATGACGCCGTCGACGATGTCGCCGTCGTTGAAGTACTTGATCGTCTCGTCGATCGCGGCGAGGAAGGCTTCCTCGTTACCGATGTCGTTGACCGCAACCTGCGGGGTGGTGGCGGTGGTCTCGGTGCTGCTCGTCATGTGGGAAAGGGCTCCGGTACGGACGGTGAGTCGTAGGTACTGCTTACGCCGGGAGCCCGTTTCGCTCTGCAGAAGGCCGGACAGCCAAGGAAGCGCCCAACCTGGACGGTGTTTTTACAAACACATCCCAGTGGCGCCTCGAAAACCGAGGGGACATACATACAGATGCGAGCGCAGCCTGCTACGTCTGAGGAGCGCAGGCCCGCAGCGCAACTTGTAGCATACGGGGGCAGCCGGGCAGGGTCAATGCGCGAAGGCGCACACCCGGGGCGGATCGCCGCATACCCGGCACAAGACCTGTCTCATGAGGCCACGCGGGCCGTAGCGCGCCTCTGTCGTGACATCCCCGAGACGGGTTGGACGGAAGAGTACGACGAGGGAGCCGATCATCCAAGAGCCCGAACCCTTCGAACCCGAAGCCACCCGACGCGACGCCGGCGTCACGGAGAGTTCCCGCGCCAGTCGTGGCTGGTGGGACCGGAACGCGGACGAGTACCAGATCGAGCACGGCACGTTCCTCGGAGACGACCGTTTCGTGTGGGGACCCGAGGGTCTCGACGAGGTGGAGGCCGAGCTGCTCGGCCCGCCGGAGGACCTGAAGGGCAAGGACGTCCTGGAGATCGGCGCCGGCGCGGCGCAGTGCTCGCGCTGGCTGGCCGGCCAGGGGGCGCGTCCGGTGGCCCTGGACCTCTCCCACCGCCAGCTCCAGCACGCGCTGCGCATCGGCGGTTCCGTGCCGCTCGTGGAGGCGGACGCGGGCGCCCTGCCGTTCGCCGACGGCTCCTTCGACCTCGCGTGCTCGGCCTACGGCGCGCTGCCGTTCGTGGCCGACCCGGTCCGCGTCCTGCGGGAGGTATGCCGGGTGCTGCGCCCCGGGGGCCGCTTCGTCTTCTCGGTGACGCATCCGATCCGCTGGGCGTTCCCGGACGAGCCCGGCCCCGAGGGGCTGAGCGTCGCCGCCTCCTACTTCGACCGCACTCCTTATGTGGAGCAGGACGAAGAGGGCCGCGCGATGTACGTCGAGCACCACAGGACGATCGGTGACCGCGTCCGCGACGTCGTGGCCGGCGGGTTCCGCCTGGTCGACCTCGTCGAGCCGGAGTGGCCCGCCTGGAACACCCAGGAGTGGGGCGGCTGGTCCCCGCTGCGCGGGAATCTGATCCCGGGGACGGCGATCTTCGTCTGCGAGCGGGACTGAACGCACAGAAAGAAAGAATGAGGGGCCCACGCGTGCGTGGGCCCCTCTTCTTTGTCGCGCGCGTGTGCGTGACGGCCCGCACGCGCGCGACACGGCATTTCGACGCGCGGACGGGACTGGTTTGACGCTCGTACGAGACTGGGGGCGTGATCCGTTTCGACGCCCTGGACCTGCTGCCCGTACGCGGCGCGCTGCCCGGCCTGAACGACGCCCTGGAGGGCGGCGGCAGCGCGGTGCTCGTGGCGCCGCCCGGCACCGGCAAGACGACCCTCGTCCCGCTGGAGCTCGCCGGTCTGCTGGAGGACGGGCGGCCGCTGCGCCGGGTCGTCGTCGCCGAGCCGCGGCGGATCGCCGCCCGGGCCGCCGCGCGGCGGATGGCGTGGCTGCTCGGCGAGAAGGTGGGCGAGAGCGTCGGCTACACCGTGCGCGGGGAGCGGGTCGTCGGCCGCCGCGCGCGCGTGGAGGTCGTCACGACCGGTGTCCTGCTGCAGCGGCTCCAGCGGGACCAGGAGCTGGCGGGCGTCGACGTCATCGTGCTCGACGAGTGCCATGAGAGACATCTGGACGCGGACACGGTGGCCGCCTTTCTGCTGGACGTACGGGCCGCTCTCCGCCCCGAGCTGCGACTGGTGGCCGCGTCCGCGACGACGGACGCCCAGGGGTGGGCCCGGCTACTGGGCGACGCGCCGGTGGTCGAGGCGCAGGGCGTCTCCCATCCGGTCGAGGTGGTGTGGGCGCCGCCGGTACGCCCGGTACGGCCGCCGCACGGGATGCGGGTGGACCCGGCGCTGCTGACGCATGTGGCGTCGGTGGTGCGGCGGGCGCTGGCCGAGCGCGAGGGGGACGTGCTGTGCTTCCTGCCCGGCGTCGGGGAGATCGCGCGGGTCGCCGGGCAGCTGGGGGACCTCGGCGAGATCGACGTGCTTCAGGTGCACGGACGGGCGCCGGCCCCGGTGCAGGACGCGGTGCTGTCGCCGGGAGTACGGCGCCGGGTGGTCCTCGCGACCGCGGTGGCCGAGTCATCGCTGACGGTTCCCGGAGTACGGGTGGTCGTCGACTCCGGGCTCGCGCGGGAGCCGCGGGTGGACCACGCGCGCGGGCTGAGCGCGCTGACGACCGTACGGGCCTCGCAGGCGGCGGGGCGGCAGCGGGCGGGGCGCGCCGGGCGTGAGGCGCCGGGAGCGGTGTACCGGTGCTGGGCGGAGGCCGAGGACGCGCGTCTGGCCCGTTTCCCCGCGCCGGAGATCAAGGTGGCCGACCTGACGGCGTTCGCCCTCCAGGCGGCCTGCTGGGGCGACCCGGAGGCGACGGGGCTCGCACTCCTCGACCCGCCGCCGGGTGGGGCGATGGCCGCGGCGCGCTCGGTTCTGTCGGCCATCGGTGCGGTGGATTCCGCGGGGCGGGCCACGGAACGGGGCGCGCTCATGTCCCGGCTCGGGTTGCACCCGCGGCTGGCCCGGGCGCTGCTGGACGCGGCGCCCTCGGTCGGTGCGGAGCGGGCCTCCGAGGTCGTCGCCCTCTTGAGCGAGGAGCCGCCTCGGGAGTACGGCGACGACCTCGCCGCGGCGTGGCGTGCCGCCCGGCGTGGGAGTGACGCCTACGCCGGTCGCTGGCGTGCGGAGGCCCGGCGCCTGCTGGCCGGCGCCTCAACCGGCAGCGAGACGGCCACCGCGCCTTCCACGCCCGCCTCCGGCGTGACGGGTGGGCGGGCGAGTGCCGGGGACGACCGCGTCGTGGGTCTCGTCGCCGCCCTCGCCTTCCCCGAGCGGGTCGCGCGAGCGCAAGGCGGCTCCTATCTGATGGCCTCCGGGACCCGGGCCGAGCTCGGGGACGGCTCGGGGCTGCGCGGGGCGTCCTGGCTCGCTGTGGCGGTGGCGGATCGGCCCGTGGGCGCCGGGCACGCGCGTGTACGGCTCGGCGCCGCCATCGACGAGGAGACGGCGCGTCGGGCCGCGGGGAGCCTGTATGCCGAGGGCGACGAGGTCCACTGGGCGGGCGGGGACGTCGTTGCGCGGCGGGTGGAGCGGTTGGGGGCCGTGGAGCTGGCAGTGCGCCCGATGAAGGACGCCGACTCCGGGCTCGTACGAGAGGCTCTTCTGGAGGGACTGCGGGAGGAGGGGCTCGGGCTGCTGCGGTGGACGCGAGACGCGGAGCTGCTGCGCCAGCGGCTCGCCTTTCTGTACCACCACCTGGGTGCTCCTTGGCCCGACGTGCGCGACGACGCCCTCCACGCGCGCGTGGAGGAATGGTTGGAGCCGGAGCTCGGGCGGGCGCGTCGGCGGGCCGACCTGGGGAGGATCGATGCCGGTCAGGGGCTCGGCCGGCTGCTTCCATGGGCCACCGGCGATGCCGCGCGGCTCGACGAGCTCGCGCCGGAGCGGATCGAGGTGCCGAGTGGGTCCAGAATCCGGATCGACTACCAGGATCCTGAACGTCCCGTACTGGCGGTGAAGCTGCAGGAGATGTTCGGGCTGGCCGAGACTCCCCGCGCCGCCGGTGTGCCGGTGCTCGTGCATCTGCTCTCCCCCGCAGGACGGCCCGCCGCCGTCACCGCCGACCTCGCCTCGTTCTGGAGGGACGGCTACAAGGCCGTGCGGGCCGAACTGCGCGGGCGTTATCCCAAGCACCCCTGGCCCGAGGACCCGGCCACCGCCGAGCCCACCCGGCACACCAACGCCCGGCTCAGGCGGTGACCGACTCGGGTTCCTCGGCCTGAGTCGGCGCCGGATCGCCGGGCCTGCGGCTGCGGGCCTCCAGGTACAACGACACCGACAGCAGACCGGCGCCCAGGAGCAGGAAGCCCCAGGGGAGGTACGAGGTCATCAGGAGGACCAGGGTGCGGTTCGACTTGACCAGGTCGACCGTGTGCTTGATGTAGTCCTCGCGCATCTTCACGTGCCCGGAGAAGGCGGTCACTTTGTCACGGCCGCCCAGCAGGGTCCCGCCGCGCAGTTCCTCCTTGTGAATCTCCTCGCCGTAGACGGGCGCCCCGGTGACCGGCTCCACCCAGAACTTGCGGACCGTCGTGTACCAGATGGTCGTCCCTGTCTTGGCGAGCGACTCCTGGGTGATGCCCTTGACGGGCATGGCCTTGGGGAAGTGGACCTTGGTCCAGGGAATGGTCTGCTCGAAGTAGTAGACCTTGACTCCGCGGAAGCTCTCGGTGCCCTTGTAGTGGATGGGGTGGGTGGTGCGGGTCTGCATGTCGAAGTACTCGTAGTCCCGCTTCTCCGTCATGAAGGGCCACTTGAACTCGATGCCCTCGCGTGTGACGGGGTCGCCGTCGACCATCTCGCCCGTGGCGTGGACGGGTTCCTGGCTGTGCGCGTCGAAGATGTAGCGCTCGGGGATCTTGGAGACCATCTTGCCGTCGGGGCCCTGAATGTAGGAGAGCGAGTCCCAGACGACGACGTCCCGGCCCGCGGTCTTCTCGATCTTCTCGGAGGCTTCGACGTTGCCCTTGAGGGTCTGTACGACGGTGACCTTGGGGACCTTCCTGGCCTTCATGGTGCCGTAGTCGAGGAGAGTCGCGTCCTTCGCCTCCAGGACCATGTCCTGGTACTGGTTGGCGGGGATCTTCGCCAGGCGCGGGAAGGCGTACCAGCGCAGCAGTGGGGACAGCGCCGTGAAGAACACGGCGAAGGCGAGCAGGATCAGGCTTGCCTTGCGACGCATCTCGGCGTCCCTCCCTGGGAGTTACGGGGGTGCGGGCACGGGGTACGGGTGCGGGGCACTTGCTACGGATGTTCGGGCACAGTGGTCAGCAACGGCTTCGGTGACGTCTTTCCGGCCGGTGAGCCCATGGCCGTGATGGTCAGCACCAGGGCGAGCGCCACGGCGAGACCGATCGCGGCGGCGATGAGGGCACGCATGCGGCCTCCCGAGAGCCAGGAACTGATAGTTCGTCAGGTCCGGCACCGTAGCAACGGCGGGCCGAGATGAGAACACGTTTCACACATGGACAAGGGCGCTCCTCCGCCCGGAAGCGGAGGAGCGCCCTGGACGCGCGTACGGACTACGAGGTGGCTGCCGCCACTTTCAGCTCCACGGTCAGCGTCGCGCCGCCCGTGGTGTTGATACGGAGCAGGAACGTGCCGGTGCTGTCGTCCGCGTACAGCTTCGGGAGCTTGAGCACACCGTCGGCGTCCGTGGTGAGGTCCGTGAGGGTGCGTACGGTCTTGCCGTCCGCGTCCTTGAAGTACGGTCCCTTGTCGTTCTCGGTCGCGTCGTCCGCCGACTTGATGAGCGTCGCGGTGGCCGCGACCTTGTCCGCGACGGCGCCGTTGTAGGTGGCCTTCACCTCGACCTGGTCGGCGAACTCGCCGCCCGGCACGCAGGTCAGCGCGGTATCGCTGGTGCGGGTGAGGGTGTCGGCCTGGCGCGGGGTGACGGTCGCCGCGTAGTCGAGGCCGGCCATGACGCGGCCGACGACGGTGGCGCGCACCGTGAAGTCGCCGGTCTTCTCGCCGGCGACGAGCGCGGGCGCGGTGGCCGTACCCGTGCTGTTGGTGACGACCGTGGCGACGGTCTCGCCCCCGGTGAAGGTGGCGTCCGTGTCGTCGCCGACGATCGTGAACCGCACCCGGACCTTCCCCACCGCCTTGCCGGCCTCGGTCTCGGTCCGTACGGCGACCTTCTCGGCGAACGTGTCGCCCGCCGTCGCCGTGAGCTTCCCGGTGCCCGCGTCCTCCAGGTGGTCCACGGTCTCGGTGGGGGTGGGCGGCGTCGGACTCGGCGGCGGCGTCGAGGGAGTGGACGGCGTGGACGGGTCCGGGCTGGGACTGCTCGACCCACCGTCTCCCGGCTTGGGAGTGCTCGGCTTCGGGCTCGGCGTCGAGGGCGCGGGCGGCGTCGGGCGGGGACTCGCCCCGGAGTTGTCGTCGCTGTTGTGCGAAGGCAGCGTGCCCGTGCCGTTCGGCACCTCGTGGGTGCCCTTGCGGTAGTACTCGAGCCACGACAGGACCGTGTTCAGGTACGCCGTCGAGTTGTTGTAGCTGAGAATCGAGGCGTTCATCTGCGACTGGACCGACATGTCGTGGTCGAACCGGCAGAGGTAGTGGCCGGCCGCGAGGGCCGCGTCGTAGATGTTGTTGGGGTCCTTCTTGCCGTCGCCGTTGCCGTCGCGGCCCGCCCACTCCCAGGTGGAGGGGATGAACTGCATCGGCCCCACCGCGCGGTCGTGCGTGGAGTCGCCGTCGTACACGCCGTTGTCGGTGTCGCTGATGTTCGCGAAACCATTGCCGTTGAGGACCGGGCCGAGGATCGGCGAGTACGTCGTGCCGCTCGCGTCGACGCGGCCGCCGCGGGCCTGGCCCGACTCGACCTTGCCGATGGCGGCGAGGAGTTGCCAGGGCAGGTTGCAGCCCGGCTTGGACTCGCTCAGGGACGCCGCGGCCTTCTTGTAGGCATCGAGGACGGTCGCCGGGATGCCCGCCTCGGCGTCACCCCTGGAAACGGGCGTACCGACGGTCGGTGACGGGCTCGGGCTGTCGAGCGGCGGCAGGTCCGTGTAGTAGCGCGAGTTGCCGGTCGCGGTGTCGTCGCCGCTCGCGTCCGGTGCGGCTTCGGCGCCGGTCGTCTGTCTGCCGTGGTCGTCGGTGGTCACTCCCGGGGCCTGGGACGCGGACAGAGCCGCGACCGCGGCCGCGGCCACGGCGGTGGTAGCCGCCCCCTTGCGCAGCCTCCTGCCGAAATGCGCCGCCATTGAGTGAACCCCTCCCGTGGACGACCGCTTCCGCGCTTCGTCGTGCGCTTCCTGCTGGTGTTCGACCGTGCTTCCCGGCACGGTGACCCAGGTGACCCTACGACAACTTCCGTCGCCCGGGCACCCGTTCGCGCCCGGTATTCACCGGTTGGCCATGTGTGATGCTGCGCGGAATGCCGCGTCCGCGTGGCCTACTCAGGTGTTTTCACACGTCCCTCATACTGGGCGTCAGCGATCAGCGGGGCGGACATGACCGCCCGACATCAGCCGCAGGGGGACGACTTGCCCTTCACTCTCAGCCATGCGGCGGCCGTGCTGCCCGCCGTGCGCGGTGACGGAAGCGGTCGTGGCCGTCTGGTTCCCGCCGTTCTCGTGGCCGGTTCGTTCGCTCCCGACATGACCTATTACGCGGCGAGTGTGCTGCCCGGGGCGATGGAGTTCGGCGCCTTCACGCATTCGTTCACCGGCGTGTTCACCTTCGACGTGCTCGTCGCGTGGGCACTCGTGGGTGCCTGGCTGGTGCTGCGCGAGCCCCTGGTGGCGCTGCTGCCGCCGGCCCGGCAGGGGCGTCCGGCACGGCTGCTGCGCTGCGGGGCGCCACGCCGACGCCCGCGTACGTCGACAGCCTTGTGGTGGTACGGCTCCGCTGTGCTCGGCGCGCTGACGCATGTCGTGTGGGACGCGTTCACGCATCACGACCGATGGGGAGTGCGGCTGCTCCCCGTGCTGGGGCGGGATGTCGGGGGCACGCCGGTGTTCTTGTACGCGCAGTACGGGAGTTCGGCGGTGGCGGCCGTCGTGATCGCGGTCTTCGTGGTCGTCGCGCTGCGCCGGACGTCCTCCGGCGAACCCGTGGGGGTGCCGGTGCTGTCCGCCTCCGACCGGTGGCTGGCGGCTGCCGTTCTCGGGTGCTGCGCGCTCGTGGGCGCGGTGCAGCGGGCTTCGCGCTGGTGGGCCTACTGGGGCTCCCGCGCGAAGCCGTGGGAGTTGATCCCGCCACTGTGCTTCGGTGCGGGCGCGGGCCTGGTGCTCGGCCTCGGGCTGTACGCCGTGGGGGTCAGGGTGTGGCGTCCGGCTCCTGCTCGTCCCAGCCCGGCAGCGGCTCATAGGGAGCCGAGCCGTCCGACTTCTCGCTGATCACGCCCTCCGGGGTGGCACTCTGGATCACGCCGCGTCCCGGGTTCAGACCGCGGTGCACGGCCTGCGCGATGCGCTCGATGGTGCGGACCCCGTACGCCATCGTCGGGTTGTCGTGCGACAGGACGACGATGCGGTACGTGCGGTGGGGGCCCGTGAACGCGCCCACGCTGTGCACCCGCCAGCCGTGCGTCGCCCGGGGCAGCCAGCCGTTCTTCATCTGGGCCTTGAGGCCTTTCGGCATGCCGGCGCGCACCCCCCAGCGCTGGTCGCTGCGGACCTGGCTCATCAGCTTCAGGCCGTAGGCGCGGGTCTTCAGGAACGAGCGGGCATTGGTGAGCACGTCCAGCAGCCGCATCTGGTCGGCGGCCGTGGTGCGGGTCAGGCCCCAGTAGCCGTCCGGGCCGAGCAGGGTCCCGGACGTCCCGACGCGGGCGAGGAGGCGACCGAGGTAGGCGTGCCCGAGATCGGTCCACAGCCGCCGGGCGGACGTATTGTCCGACCTGATGATCATTGGGCGGATGTTGGCCAGTTCCCAGTCGGTGAGTGAGCGGCCGAGTTCCTCCGCCCGCCGCAGGGTGCCCTCCATGATCACGACCTTGACGATGCTCGCCGAGTCGTACTGCCGTTCGCTCGCGAGGGCGCAGGTCAGGCCGGTGTCGTCGTCGCTGACCGCCACGGAGACGGTGCCCTGGCGGGACGACAGCGCCGCATGGATGTCGCGGGACAGCCGGGCGGCGAGGCCGGGGTCACGGGTGGAGCGGCAGGCCGCTGGCACCTGAGCGGTGCTGGCTTCCGCGGCGACCGCGGGTGTCGGCGCGAGAAGCGCCGAGACGACAGCTGTGGCCGCGAGGACGACGGCGGTGGCCATGGCCGTGCGGCAGTGGAGCGTGCGTATGCCCATGCCCGCATCCTTACGGCCCCTCTGGGCGGGGGGCGCCTTTGCGGGGGCCACGCGGGTGACGGTTCCCTCCGGGGGTTGGGCGGGTACGGCGGGCCTGCGCTCTCCGGCTCGGCCCGGGTGGGGCTTGCCCCGCGGGCGGCCCCGCGTGCCGGGGGCTCGGCTCCGGCTGGGCCGAGGTGGGGCATGCCCTGCGGGCCGCCTTTGGGGCCGGGGCCCGGTTGTCCCGGCCCCGCTGGACGACGCTCGCCCCGCGGGCGACCCCAGGGCTTCCGGCCGGTTCGGCACCGCCGAGCGCCGTGGAGGCTCTCGCCGAACAACGCCGAGTTCTCGCCATCGCGGGCGGACATGCAGGGGCCCGGCACCGTGCGGTGCCGGGCCCCTGAAAGCGCGGGCCGCAGGGCAGCGCCTCCCCGTCCGCAGACAAGGCCCCTCGGCGGGAGCCGCCCAGCCGCTCAGCCGCCGGAGGCTGGTGCGCCGCAGGCTAGTGCGCCGCCGACTCCCAGTCCGCGCCCGAGCCGATGGACACGTCCAGGGGAGCCCGGAGGTCGACGGCGGACGCCATCTCATGGCGGAGGAGTTCCTCGGCCTTGGCACGCTCGCCCGGGGCGATCTCCAGGACGATTTCGTCGTGGACCTGGAGGAGCATGCGGGACTTGAGGCCCGCCTCGCGCAGCGCGCGGTCCACGTTCAGCATGGCGATCTTGACGATGTCCGCCGCCGTGCCCTGGATCGGGGCGTTGAGGGCCATGCGCTCGGCCGCCTCGCGGCGCTGGCGGTTGTCGCTGTTGAGGTCCGGCAGGTAGCGGCGGCGGCCGAAGAGCGTCGCCGTGTAGCCCGTCGCCCTCGCCTCGTCGACCACGCGGCGCAGATAGTCCCGTACGCCTCCGAAGCGCTCGAAGTAGGTGTCCATCAGCGCCCGCGCCTCACCCGCGTCGATGTTCAGCTGCTGGGAGAGGCCGAAGGCCGACAGCCCGTACGCCAAGCCGTACGACATCGCCTTGATCTTGCGCCGCATCTCCGCGTCGACCGCGGACCGCTCCACGGAGAACACCTGGGAGGCGACGGTGGTGTGCAGGTCCTCGCCGGAGGTGAACGCCTCCAACAGGCCCTCGTCCTCCGACAGATGGGCCATGACGCGCAGTTCGATCTGGCTGTAGTCGGCGGTCATGAGGGATTCGAAGCCCTCGCCGACCACGAAGCCACGCCGGATGGCGCGGCCCTCGTCCGTACGGACCGGGATGTTCTGCAGGTTCGGGTCCGTGGAGGAGAGGCGGCCGGTCGCCGCCACCGTCTGATTGAACGTCGTGTGGATGCGGCCGTCCGCCGCGATCGTCTTGATCAGGCCCTCGACCGTGGAACGCAGCTTCGCCTGCTCGCGGTGGCGGAGCATGATCACCGGCAGGTCGTTCTCGGTCTGTGTCGCGAGCCACGCCAGCGCGTCCGCGTCCGTCGTGTAGCCCGTCTTCGTCTTCTTCGTCTTCGGCAGGGCCAGCTCGCCGAAGAGGACTTCCTGGAGCTGCTTGGGCGAGCCCAGATTGAACTCGTGCCCTGCGGCCGCGTGCGCCTCCTTCACCGCCTGCTGCACGGCGCCCGCGAACATCTGCTCCATGGCCTCCAGGTGGGTCCTGTCCGCCGCGATGCCGTGCCGCTCCATGCGGGCCAGCAGCGTGGACGTGGGCAGTTCCATGTCCCGGAGCAGGTCGGCCGCGCCGACCTCCGTCAGCTTCTCGCCGAACGCCTCGCCCAGGTCGAGGATCGTGCGGGCCTGCGCCATCAGCGCATCGGCCTCGGCCTGCTCGTCGGTGCCGAAGGCGAGCTGGCCGTCGGCCGCGGCGGCGGGCCCCAGCTCCCGACCGAGGTACTCCAGGGACAGCGCGTCCAGCGCGAAGGAGCGACGCCCGGGCTTGACCAGATAGGCGGCGAGCGCGGTGTCCATGGACACGCCCTCGATGCTCCAGCCGTGCTCGGCGAAGACCCGCATCGCGCCCTTGGCGTTGTGCATGATCTTGGGCTTCTTGGGGTCGGCGAGCCACTTCGCGAACGCGTTATCGTCGGCCTCGTCCAGCTGCGACGGGTCGAACCACGCGGCCGCACCGTCGGCGGCGGCGAGCGCGACCTCGGCCACGGAGCCCGTGCCCAGCGCCCACGCGTCGACGGTGGCCAGACCGAGGACCGTCGTGCCGTGCTCGGCGAGCCATTGCTGCAGCTCGCCCGTGCCCAGCACCGTGCCGTCGAGCTCGACGCCCGCGGCGACAGGCTGCGTCCCTTCGGCCTCCTCGGTGCCCGGGTCGACGGCGAGGAGCCGCTCGCGCAGCGACGGGTTACGGATCTCCAGGGTGTCCAGGACCATCGCGACGGCCTTGCGGTCGTACGCCGCGCGCTCCAGGTCCGCGACCGTCCTGGGCAGCTCCACGTCCTTCACCATCTCGGTGAGACGGCGATTGAGCTTCACCGCCTCCAGGTGGTCGCGCAGATTCTGCCCGGCCTTGCCCTTGACCTCGTCGGCACGCTCGACCAGCTCCGCGAACGAACCGAACTGGTTGATCCACTTCGCGGCCGTCTTCTCGCCGACCCCGGGGATGCCCGGCAGGTTGTCGGACGGGTCGCCGCGCAGCGCCGCGAAGTCGGGGTACTGCGCCGGCGTCAGCCCGTACTTCTCGACGACCTTGTCCGGAGTGAACCGGGTCAGCTCCGAGACGCCCTTCGTCGGATACAGCACCGTCGTGTGCTCGGAGACCAGCTGGAAGGAGTCGCGGTCGCCGGTGACGATCAGCACCTCGAAGCCCTCGGCCTCGGCCTGCGTGGCCAGGGTCGCGATGATGTCGTCGGCCTCGAAGCCGTCGACCGCGAACCGCTGGGCGTGCATCGCGTCGAGGAGCTCGCCGATCAGCTCGACCTGCCCCTTGAACTCGTCCGGGGTCTTCGACCTGTTCGCCTTGTACTCGGTGAACTCCTCGGAGCGCCATGTCTTGCGGGATACGTCGAACGCCACCGCGAAATGCGTGGGCGCCTCGTCGCGCAGCGTGTTCGCCAGCATCGACGCGAAACCATAGATGGCGTTCGTCGGCTGGCCGGTCGCGGTGGTGAAGTTCTCCGCGGGCAGCGCGAAGAACGCGCGGTACGCCAGCGAGTGCCCGTCCATGAGCATGAGGCGCGGACGGCCGCTGCCAGGCTTCTTCTCGGTCTTCTTCGATGCTGTTTCTGCCACGCCCCCGATCCTGCCACGGCGCACTGACAGTGCGGACCGCCCGGGACCGGGCACCGTCGTTGTCGGTGCCGCGTGCGAGGATCGAATATCTACAGGGGACGTGTGCACGCGAAGGGGTTCAGCGATGGCCAGCAAGCCGCCGAAAAGCGATCCGGTTCAGGACGCGCCGCAGGTCGCCGAGCCGAAGCACGCCGCAGCCGGGCTGCCCGCCATCGGGCACACCCTGCGCATCGCACAGCAGCAGATGGGTGTGCGCCGCACCGCGCTGACCCTGCTGCGCGTCAACCAGAAGGACGGCTTCGACTGTCCGGGCTGCGCCTGGCCCGAGCCGGAGCACCGGCACACGGCGGAGTTCTGTGAGAACGGCGCGAAGGCGGTCGCCGAGGAGGCCACCCTGCGCCGGGTCACCCCCGACTTCTTCGCCGCGCACCCGGTGACCGACCTCGCGACCCGCAGCGGCTACTGGCTGGGCCAGCAGGGCCGCCTCACACACCCCATGTACCTCCCCGAGGGCGCCGACCACTACGAGCCGGTCACCTGGGAGCGCGCCTTCGACATCGTCGCCGAGGACCTGAAGAGCCTCGGTTCCCCCGACGAGGCCCTCTTCTACACCTCCGGGCGCACGAGCAACGAGGCCGCCTTCCTTTACCAGCTGTTCGCCCGCGAGCTCGGCACGAACAACCTGCCGGACTGCTCGAACATGTGCCACGAGTCCTCGGGTTCGGCCCTCTCCGAGACCATCGGCATCGGCAAGGGCAGCGTCCTGCTCGACGATCTCTACAAGGCGGACCTGATCATCGTCGCCGGGCAGAACCCCGGCACGAACCACCCGCGCATGCTGTCGGCCCTGGAGAAGGCCAAGGCGAACGGCGCGAAGATCATCACGGTCAACCCGCTGCCCGAGGCGGGCCTCGAACGCTTCAAGAACCCGCAGACCCCCCAGGGCATGCTCAAGGGCGCCGCCCTCACCGATCTGTTCCTGCAGATCCGCCTCGGCGGCGACCAGGCCCTCTTCCGCCTGCTGAACAGGCTCATCCTCGACACGGAAGGCGCCGTCGACGAGGAGTTCATCGGCGAACACACCCATGGGTACGAGGAGTTCGCGGCCGCCGCCCGCGCCGCCGACTGGGACGAGACCCTCACCGCGACCGGCCTCACCCGCGAGAAGATCGACGAGGCCCTCCGCATGGTCCTCGCCTCCGAGCGCACCATCGTGTGCTGGGCGATGGGCCTCACCCAGCACAAGCACGCCGTGCCGACGATCCGCGAGGTCGTCAACTTCCTGCTGCTGCGCGGCAACATCGGCCGCCCCGGCGCGGGCGTGTGCCCGGTGCGCGGCCACTCGAACGTGCAGGGCGACCGCACGATGGGCATCTTCGAGCGCCCCGCCCCCGCCTTCCTGGACGCCCTGGAGAAGGAGTTCGGGTTCGCACCGCCCCGCGAGCACGGCTACGACGTCGTACGAGCCATCCGCGCCCTGCGCGACGGCGAGGCGAAGGTCTTCTTCGCGATGGGCGGCAACTTCGTCTCCGCGTCGCCCGACACCGAGGTGACGGAAGCGGCCATGCGCCGCGCCCGCCTCACCGTGCATGTGTCGACGAAGCTGAACCGCTCACACGCGATCACGGGCGCGCGTGCCCTGATCCTGCCGACCCTCGGCCGCACGGAGCGCGACCTCCAGGGCAGCGGCGAGCAGTTCGTGACCGTCGAGGACTCCATGGGCATGGTGCACGCCTCACGCGGCCGTCTGGAGCCCGCGAGCGGGCAACTGCTGTCCGAGCCGGCCATCGTCTGCCGACTCGCCCGCCGGGTCCTCGGGCACGAATCCCGTACGCCCTGGGAGGAGTTCGAGAAGGACTACGCGACCATCCGCGACCGCATCGCGCGCGTGATCCCCGGCTTCGAGGACTTCAACGCGCGCGTGGCGCACCCCGGGGGCTTCGCGCTCCCGCACGCCCCGCGCGACGAGCGCCGCTTCCCGACGGCCACCGGCAAGGCCAACTTCACGGCCGCTCCCGTCGAATACCCGAGGCTCCCCGAGGGCCGCCTGCTGCTGCAGACCCTGCGCTCGCACGACCAGTACAACACCACGATCTACGGCCTGGACGACCGCTACAGGGGGATCAAGAACGGTCGCCGGGTCGTGCTCGTCAACCCCGAGGACGCGCGTGAGCTGAAGCTCTCGGACGGCTCCTACGTCGACCTGGTCAGCGAGTGGACGGACGGCGTCGAGCGGCGTGCGCCCGGCTTCCGCGTCGTGCACTACCCGACCGCGCGGGGCTGCGCGGCCGCCTACTACCCGGAGACGAACGTCCTCGTCCCGCTGGACGCGACCGCCGACACCAGTAACACCCCTGCCAGCAAGTCCGTCGTCGTACGTCTGGAACAATCAGCAACCGACTGAGCGTTTGCTCAGTGAGAGTGATCCACGACGAAGCGATCCACGACGAACGGAGCCGGGCCCGATGGGCGAGCAGCACACCGTGAAGTTCCCGCAAGAGGTCATCGACGAGTACGCCGCGCTCGGCGTCGACCTGCCCGCGCTGTTCTCCGCGGGCCACCTCGGCGCCCGCATGGGCGTGCAGATCGTCGAGGCCTCCTCGGACCGCGTCGTGGGCACCATGCCGGTGGAGGGCAACACCCAGCCCTACGGCCTGCTGCACGGAGGCGCCTCCGCCGTCCTCGCCGAGACCATCGGCTCCGTCGGCGCCATGCTCCACGGCGGCAGCTCCAAGATCGCCGTGGGCGTCGACCTGAACTGCACGCACCACCGCGGAGTGCGCTCCGGCCTGGTCACCGGCGTGGCCACACCCGTACACCGCGGGCGCACCTCGGCGACGTACGAGATCGCCATCACGGACGAGGACGGCAAGCGCGTCTGCAGCGCCCGCCTGACCTGCGTCCTCAAGGACGCGCCCACCCACTGACGTCGAAGGGCACCCGCTCCCCGGTGCGCGGTGCGGGAGTTCGCCCGCCTCCCTAAGCGCCGGGGCACCCGCCGCGCGGTGCCCCGGGGCGCGAGCGGGCATTGGCGGAGCCCCACGCTCCGGCATAGCGTGAAGCATGACCGGCATCGGGCCCGTCGAGCCGTACCACCCCGATGACACCGACGGCCCTCACGAGGACTCCCCGACCGACCTGCTGTGGTCGAAATCCGCGCCCGCCACCACCCGTTGGGCGGCGCTCCCCCGCTCCCGCCGTCGCCTCCTGCAGGCCCTGATCGTCGCCGCGGCTGCCACCGGCACCTTCTTCACCCTGCACCCGAGCCCGGTCACCCAGGCCACCCCGAATCCCTACCCCTGGCCCGCCGGCGTCACCACCCTCCACTACAAGGGCCGCGGGCCCACCTCCGCGACCTACCGGTTCGAGATCGACGTCGCCCGCGGCAGTCCCGTCACCGTCCACCAAGTCGGCCCCGGACTACCCGAGTTGGCCGCCACCACCACACCCCCACTGCCACTGACAGTGAAGGCCGGGTCTCCCCGCCTGATCACCGTGCGCATCTCCGTATACAAGTGCGCCGCCCTGCCGCCCGCCCTCGACCTCCCCCACCTCGACCTGCTCCTCAGCAACAGGACCGCACGGCAGCAGCAGAGCTTTCTCTTTGGCGGCACCTACCCGCGCGACCTGTGGACCGACCTGCGCGCCGCCTGCTTCCCCAACACGGCCTCCCCCGCGCCCACTTCTCTCGACCGGGACACTTGGCGCGGCCTCACACGCCGGTAACAGTGGGTTACCTCTGCCGTAATGAAGCAATGCTCGCGCCCCACGACCCTCCGCGCCGCGTGTGACGCAATGCCCCAGCCCACAGCCACAACAGCCGAACCCGCTCTGCCCCATGAACCGGAACAGGGCGTTCTCACGATGCGAACAGGTAGCAACATCCTCGAACTGCATCCTGAAATGCCCGAATTGACCATTCTGTTCCCGCCAGGACATCCCCCGCATAACAAGAGCGTCACAGCCTTCCTTAGGCTCCTGTGAGCTCCCCCTACCTGCGCTTATAGTCACGGCCAGTCACCGCGCCGCCGGGCGCGTCTACTGCACGGCCTGTACCACCCAGTACGGCCCGGCGAGACTCACGGCCCCCACCCTGGGGTGCCGCGCCAGGGAGAGGATTCAACGTGCGACAGCGTTCTTTGGTCATACTCACCTCCGTGCTCACTACGGGAGCACTCACGCTGACCGCCTGCGGCTCGCGCGACGACAGCGGGGACAGCAAGAGCAGCAAGAAGACCGAGATCATCATCGGCGTGGACGCGCCGCTGACCGGTCAGAACTCCGCCACCGGCCTCGGCATCCAGGGCGGCGTCCAGATCGCTGTCGACGACGCCAACAAGAACAACACCGTTCCCGGCGTGAAGTTCAAGGTCGTTGCGCTCGACGACAAGGCGATCCCGGCCTCCGGCCAGCAGAACGCCACCCAGCTCGTCCAGAACGACAAGGTCCTCGGTGTCGTCGGCCCGCTGAACTCCGGCGTCGCCACCCAGATGCAGCAGGTCTTCGCCACCGCCAACCTGGTCGAGATCTCGCCGTCCAACACGGCGCCCGAGCTCACCCAGGGCAAGAACTGGCAGACCTCGAAGTCGCGTCCCTTCAAGACGTACTTCCGCACCGCCACCACCGACGCCCTCCAGGGCGGCTTCGCCGCCGACTACGCCTACAACACCCTGAAGAAGCGCAAGGTGTTCGTGGTCGACGACAAGCAGACCTACGGCGCCGGCCTCGCCAAGCTCTTCAAGGCCGGCTTCACCAAGGCGGGCGGAAAGGTCGCGGGCGAGGACCACGTCAACACCGGCGACACCGACTTCTCGGCTCTCGTCACCAAGATCAAGAACGCCAAGGCCGACCTCGTGTACTACGGCGGCCAGTACGACGAGTCCGAGAAGCTCACCAAGCAGCTCAAGGACGGCGGAGCCAAGATCCCGCTCTTCGGCGGTGACGGCATGTTCACCCCGACCTACATCGAGACCGCCGGCAAGACCTCCGAAGGCGACCTCGTCACCTCCGTCGGCCAGCCCGTCGACTCCCTGCCCTCCGCCGCCGAGTTCATCAAGAAGTACAAGGCCTCCGGCCTCAAGGGCGACTACGGCACCTACGGTGGCTACTCCTACGACGCCGCCACCGCCATCATCAAGGCCATCGGCAACGTCGTGAAGGACGGCAAGATCCCCGACGGCGCCCGCGCCAAGATCGTGGACGAGGTCCAGAAGACGAAGTTCGACGGCATCGCCGGCCCGGTCTCCTTCGACCAGTACGGCGACACCACCAACAAGCAGCTCACCGTCTACCAGGTCGTCGACGGCAAGTGGAAGGCCGTCAAGAGCGGCACCTTCAACGGCTGATCTCCACCTGCCGCTAGCACCACCCAAGGGCCGCGCGGCCAGACCACCCGTCACCGCGCGGCCCGTTTCATACGCCCTGCTCAACTCTCCCCACCACATGGAGGCCATGCGGTGAACACCCTGCCGCAGCAGCTGGCCAACGGGCTGTTCCTCGGCTCGATGTACGGGCTGATCGCCATCGGCTACACGATGGTGTACGGCATCGTCCAGCTCATCAACTTCGCCCACGGCGAGATCTTCATGACCGGCGGCTTCGGCGCACTCACGGTCTACCTCTACGTCCTGCCCGACGGCACATCCATGTGGATAGCCCTTCCAGCGATGCTGATAGGCGGCGGACTCGTCGCCGTCCTCATCGCCGTCGGGGCGGAACGCTTCGCCTACCGACCACTTCGCGGAGCACCACGCCTCGCACCACTGATCACCGCCATCGGCCTCTCGCTCGCCCTCCAGCAGGCCGTCTTCAACTGGTACCCCGACGCCAAGACCGACATCAACTTCCCGCAACTCCCCTTCGGTCCCTGGCACATCGGCTCCGTCAGCGTCCAGAGCGGCTCCGTCTTCGTCATCATCGCCGCCCCCATCTGCATGGCCGCCCTCGCCTTCTTCGTCCGCCTCTCGCGCACCGGCCGCGCCATGCAGGCCACCGCACAGGACCCGGACACCGCCCAGCTCATGGGCATCGACACCAACCGCATCATCGTCATCGCCTTCGCCATCGGCGGCTTCTTCGCCGCCGTCGCAGCCGTCGCGTACGGCC
The DNA here is from genome assembly GCF_044457265.1 of Streptomyces sp. NPDC050564. NCBI lineage: Bacteria > Bacillati > Actinomycetota > Actinomycetes > Kitasatosporales > Streptomycetaceae > Streptomyces > Streptomyces sp. NPDC050564. The sequence continues at coordinate 318,280 of NZ_JBITGS010000005.1, forward strand.
TGCGCTACGGCACGGTGAAGTACGACATGGGCTTCCAGATGGGTCTCAAGGCCTTCACCGCAGCCGTCCTCGGCGGCATCGGCAACATCTACGGCGCCATGATCGGCGGACTCGTCCTCGGCCTCGCCGAAACGATGGCCACCAGCTACATCGACGGCATCCCCGGCATGCAGCAGCTCGGCGGCGGCGGCTGGTCCTCCGTCTGGGCCTTCGTCCTCCTCATCCTCGTACTGCTGTTCAGGCCACAAGGCCTGGTCGGCGAACGCGTCGCGGACAGGGCGTGAGCACCATGGCAACCATCGAGAACACGGCAGAGCGCGGACTGATCGCACTCCCCCAGACGGCCGCCCGCGCCCTCATCGCCATCGGCGCCCTCGCCACCATCGCCAGCACCTTCATGTCCTGGACCTACACGTCCGACTTCCCCGGGGACCTCACCTACTACGGCTCCCCGGCCGGACTCCAGATCCTCGACCTCGTCGCCGGCGCCCTCACCCTGCTCTTCGCGCTCACCCTCTGGCGCGTCCGCGGCCTCGGCTGGCTCAACCCGGCAGGCGCCACCCAGCCCGTCGTCCTCGCCACCGCCTCCGCGTTCGCGGTCAGCTGGTTCAGCGCCATCGCCATCGCCGTCGACCTCAAGGGCCTCGTCGCCCTCGACCCCGGCGCCTACATCGCCGCCGTCGGCTCCCTGGTCGCCCTCCTCGGCGCCCTGGCACTCCCCAGCCCCGGCGACACCTTCAAGGACTGGGTCAGCAAGCCCGACAACATCCCCCCGGCCGCCAAGCTCCCCGCCTGGGGCGAGCGCCTCGTCATCACCGGCGCCACCGTCGTAGCCCTGATCGTCTTCACCTACGGCATCGGCGTCGACCCCGACGCAAGCGAAACGTTCCTCGGCTACCTGCTCCTGATCATCTTCGGCACCTGGGCCCTGCTCACCGCCGGACTCTTCGACCGCTTCGCCGAACTCAACGCCCGCCACAAGGGATTCGCCACCTCCATGGCATTCCTCGCCGCGGCGATCTTCCCCTTCGTCGAGAACAACGAGCACAACGCCAACCTCGGCGTGAACATCCTCGTCGTCGCCACCGTCGCCCTCGGCCTCAACATCGTCGTCGGCCTCACCGGACTCCTCGACCTCGGATACGTCGCCTTCCTCGGCGTCGGCGCCTACGCCGCGGCCCTCGTCTCCGGCTCCGAGTTCTCCCGCTTCTCCGGCGTCCAGTTCCCCTTCTGGGCCGCCATGCTCACCGGTATGGCCGCATCGCTCGTCTTCGGCGTCCTCATCGGCGCCCCCACCCTGCGACTGCGCGGCGACTACCTCGCCATCGTCACCCTGGGCTTCGGAGAGATCTTCCGCATCTCCGTCAACAACATGGACGGCTCCTCCGGGCCCAACCTCACCAACGGCCCCAACGGCATCTCCATGATCCCGGACCTCAAGATCTTCGGGTTCAACTTCGGAAGCACCCACGACGTCGGCGGAGTCACCCTCGGCCGCTTCGCGAACTACTTCTTGCTGATGCTGCTCATCACCGCGCTGGTCGTCCTCGTCTTCAACCGCGCCGCCGACTCCCGGATCGGCCGCTCCTGGATCGCCATCCGCGAGGACGAGACCGCCGCCACCGCCATGGGCATCAACGGCTTCCGCGTCAAGCTCATCGCCTTCGCGCTGGGTGCGTCGCTCGCAGGCCTTGCCGGTACGGTCAGCGCCCACGTCGGATACAGCGTCAACCCGGCCCCGTACCAGTTCGCCGGCTCCGTGCCCCCGAACTCCGCCTTCCTGCTCGCCGCGGTCGTCCTCGGCGGCATGGGCACCGTCAACGGCCCCATCCTCGGCGCCACGCTGCTCTACCTCCTCCCCGAGAAGCTCAGCTTCCTCAAGGAGTACCAGCTCCTGGCATTCGGCCTCGCGCTGGTGATCCTCATGCGCTTCCGCCCCGAGGGCATCATCGCCAACCGCCGCCGCCAGCTCGAATTCCACGACACCGGCCAACTCGACATCCCCGAACAAGGCCTGCCCGACAGCACCGTCGGCGTCACCAAGGCAGGGGCGTGACCCACATGACCACCACCACAGCCCCCACGCCCGTCCTCGAAGCCAGCGGCGTCACCATGCGCTTCGGCGGCCTCACCGCCGTACGCAGCGTCGACCTCACCGTCAACACCGGCGAGATCGTCGGCCTCATCGGCCCCAACGGCGCCGGCAAGACGACCTTCTTCAACTGCCTGACCGGCCTGTACGTGCCGACAGAGGGCAAGGTCTCCTACAAAGGAACCGTCCTCCCGCCCAAGCCGCACCTGGTCACCAGCGCCGGCATCGCCCGCACCTTCCAGAACATCCGGCTCTTCGCCAACATGACCGTCCTGGAAAACGTGCTCGTCGGCCGCCACACCAGGACGAAGGAGGGCCTGTGGTCGGCCCTGCTCCGCGGCCCGGGCTTCCGCAAGGCGGAGGCAGCCTCGCGTGAACGCGCCATGGAACTGCTGGAGTTCATCGGCCTCGCCCACAAGGCCGACCACCTCTCCCGCAACCTCCCCTACGGCGAACAGCGCAAGCTCGAAATCGCCCGCGCCATGGCCAGCGAGCCCGGCCTCCTGCTCCTCGACGAACCCACCGCCGGCATGAACCCCCAAGAAACGCGGGCGACCGAAGAACTCGTCTTCGCCATCCGCGACCGGGGCATCGCCGTCCTCGTCATCGAGCACGACATGCGCTTCATCTTCAACCTGTCGGACCGCGTCGCCTGCCTCGTCCAGGGCGAAAAGCTCGTCGAGGGAACCTCGGAGGTCGTCCAGGGCGACGAACGCGTCATCGCCGCCTACCTCGGTGAACCGTTCGAAGGCGCCCCGGGCGACGACGAAGTCGCCGAAGTCGAAGCCGCCGAGGCCGCGGAAGCCTCCGACGCCAACGACGCGCAGAGCAGCACCAGCAAGGAAGGAACCGCCCAGTGACCGCACTGCTGGAGGTCGAAGACCTCAAGGTCGCCTACGGCAAGATCGAAGCCGTCAAGGGCATCTCCTTCACCGTCGAGGCCGGGCAGATCGTCACCCTCATCGGCACCAACGGAGCCGGCAAGACGACCACCCTGCGCACCCTCTCCGGGCTCCTCAAGCCCAGCGGAGGCCGCATCCTCTTCGACGGCCAACCCCTCTCCGGAGTCCCCGCCCACAAGATCGTCGCCCTGGGCCTCGCCCACTCCCCCGAGGGACGTCACATCTTCCCCCGGCTGACGATCGCCGAAAACCTCCAACTCGGCGCGTTCCTGCGCTCCGACAAGGCAGGCATCGAGAAGGACATCCAGCGCGCGTACGACCTCTTCCCCATCCTGGGCGAGCGCCGTAAGCAAGCGGCAGGAACCCTCTCGGGCGGCGAACAGCAGATGCTGGCCATGGGACGCGCCCTGATGTCCCAGCCCAAGCTGCTCATGCTCGACGAACCCTCCATGGGCCTCTCGCCGATCATGATGCAGAAGATCATGGCCACCATCGCCGAACTCAAGGCCTCCGGCACGACCATCCTCCTCGTCGAGCAGAACGCCCAGGCGGCGCTCTCCCTCGCCGACCAAGGACACGTCATGGAGGTCGGCAACATCGTCCTCTCCGGCACCGGGCAGGACCTGCTGCACGACGAGTCCGTACGAAAGGCGTACCTCGGCGAGGACTGAGTTCACTCCGGGGATACGAAGAGGCCCGCGCCCTTGTCAGGGGGGCGCGGGCCTCTCTCGCTGTGCAGCGGGGCTGGAACTAGCCCTTCGCGGACTTCTTCTCCTCGGCGTCCTGAATGACTGCCTCGGCGACCTGCTGCATGGACATACGACGGTCCATGGAAGTCTTCTGAATCCACCGGAACGCGGCAGGCTCGGTCAGCCCGTACTCGGTCTGCAGCACCGACTTCGCACGGTCGACCAGCTTCCGCGTCTCCAGGCGCTGCGTGAGATCCTCGATCTCCTTCTCCAGCGCCTTCAGCTCGGTGAACCGCGACACGGCCATCTCGATCGCCGGTACGACGTCACTCTTGCTGAACGGCTTCACGAGGTACGCCATGGCGCCGGCGTCGCGCGCACGCTCGACGAGGTCGCGCTGCGAGAAGGCGGTCAGCATGAGAACGGGGGCGATGGACTCCTCGGCGATCTTCTCCGCCGCCGAGATCCCGTCCAGCTTGGGCATCTTCACGTCGAGGATCACCAGGTCCGGCTTGTGCTCCCGGGCCAGCTCGACGGCCTGCTCACCGTCGCCCGCCTCGCCTACGACGGAGTACCCCTCTTCCTCCAGCATCTCTTTGAGGTCGAGACGAATCAGCGCCTCGTCCTCAGCGATGACGACGCGGGTCGTCAGCGGAGGCACGTGCGACTTGTCGTCGTCGGGCGCGTCTACGGGCTGGGGCGACTCGGGGGCGGTCACGGGGGCTCCTCGTTACGGGCCGGGCAGTGCTGCTGCTCAAGAGCCTACCTAGCTGCAGGGAGCTCTGGTCACCCGGTATGCTTCCCGACAGCTCCACAACTTGCCCGGTTGGAGGAACTGGTCAGACTCGCGGCACTCAAAATGCCGTGCCCTTTGGGCATGTGGGTTCGAATCCCACACCGGGCACCTTCAGGAAGAAGCGGAGGTTCGCGTTCTCGTGAACATCCGCTTTTTCGTGCACAGGGTCACGGTCAGTGACACACAGTGCTCGCATGAACTTTCACGGCACAGAGGTGCGACAGAAGGCACTCACGCTGCTGCGCGGCGGTACCGGGAACGCAGACGTAGCGCGGAAGCTCAACGTCCCACTCGGCACGGTTGGCTACTGGAAGCACATCGACCGCGCGAAACGCGGCGAGTGTCCAGGGAAGCATGACCCGAAGTGCCCCCGATGCGACGGACGCGACCTGGACGCACCTTCGTACAGCTACCTGCTCGGTCTGTATCTAGGCGATGGCCACATCAGCCGCTACTCCGAGCACCGCGTGCCCAATCTCATGATCACCTGCACCGAATCGTGGTCGGGTCTGATGGACGGCTGCGAGCGAGCCATGCGCGCTGTCTTTCCTGACAACGCCGTGTGCCGCGTCCGCAGGACCGGCTGCAGCAACGTGAAGGTCTACTCGAAACACCTGCACTGCCTCTTCCCTCAGCACGGCCCCGGCAAGAAACACGAGCGCCGAATCGACCTCGTTCCCTGGCAGCAAGCCATCGTCGACGTCCACCCGTGGGAGTTCATCCGCGGGCTCATCCACTCCGACGGTTGCCGCATCACCAACTGGACGACCCGTCTCGTCGGCGGTGAGCGCAAGCGCTACGAGTACCCCCGGTACTTCTTCACCAACGTCTCCGACGACATCCGCCAGCTCTACACCGACACCTTGGACAAGCTCGGCATCCAATGGACCCACAGCACCCGCAACGGGAGCCCCTACAACATCTCCGTCGCCAAGAAGGCCTCCGTCGCCCTCATGGACACCCACGTAGGCCCCAAGTACTGACCCCGCAATATGACCCGTCACCGCTCGCCCGGGTGGGAGAGCGCGGAGGAGTTCGTGCTGCCTCCGGCGCTTGCCGAGGTGTGGGCGAACCGGGGTTATTACGGGTCTCCGAGCCATCACGTGAAGGGTATTTATCAGCGTCACCTGGGCTGGTTCGATGGGAATCCCGCGCATTTGTGGGAGCATCCGCCAGTCGCGGAGGCGAAGCGGTATGTGAAGGCATCGGGCGGGGTGCCGACCGCTGTTTCGAAGGCTCGGGGATTCATTCGGGATGGCGATCTGCGGTTTTGCGGCGACTCCGCTCAATCCTCGAGTTTTCGCGGAGCCCATTGCCGAGCGGCCGAAGCCCAGTTGTTGCGGCTGTTGGCCGGTAGGGGCTGCGGTCGATTCCGACCTCCGGCGACAGGGCGCCGCTCCCCGAGTTGTTCTCGGTGATCGTGACGCCGGCGGACTTCAACACCGTCACGCCGTAGGAATGCCCAAGCGGGGCTCTCCTTGAGAAGGGCCCCGCTTTGCGAACTACTGGGGACTGTCGTCCTACTTGGGGCTGTCGTCCTCGCCGATGTGGTGGACGCGTACGAGGTTCGTCGAGCCGGAGACTCCGGGCGGGGAGCCTGCGGTGATGACGACGATGTCGCCCTTCTGGCAGCGGCCGTAATTGAGGAGGAGTTCGTCGACCTGGTCGACCATGGCGTCGGTGGAGTCGACGTGGGGGCCGAGGAACGTTTCGACGCCCCAGGTGAGATTGAGCTGGGAGCGGGTGGCCTGGGCCGGGGTGAAGGCCAGCAGGGGGATGGGCGAACGGTAGCGCGACAGGCGCCGGACGGTGTCGCCGGACTGGGTGAAGGCGACGAGGAACTTGGCGCCGAGGAAGTCGCCCATTTCGGCGGCGGCTCGGGCGACGGCGCCGCCCTGGGTGCGGGGCTTGTTGCGTTCGGTCAGGGGCGGGAGACCCTTGGCGAGGATGTCCTCCTCCGCCGCCTCCACGATCCGCGCCATGGTCCTGACCGTCTCGACGGGGTATTTGCCGACGCTGGTCTCCCCGGACAGCATCACCGCGTCCGTGCCGTCGATGACCGCGTTCGCGACGTCCGAGGCTTCCGCACGGGTGGGGCGGGAGTTGTCGATCATCGAGTCGAGCATCTGGGTGGCGACGATGACCGGCTTGGCGTTGCGCTTGGCGAGCTTGATGGCGCGCTTCTGGACGATGGGGACCTGTTCCAGGGGCATCTCGACGCCGAGGTCGCCGCGGGCGACCATGATGCCGTCGAAGGAGGCGACGATGTCGTCGATGTTGTCGACGGCCTGGGGCTTCTCCACCTTGGCGATCACGGGGAGGAGGCGGCCTTCTTCGTCCATGATGCGGTGGACGTCGTGGATGTCCTTGCCGCTTCTGACGAACGACAGTGCGATGACATCGAAGCCGGTGCGGAGGGCCCAGCGGAGGTCTGCTTCGTCCTTGCCGGAGAGGGCGGGGACGGACACGGCGACGCCGGGAAGGTTGAGGCCCTTGTGGTCGGAGACCATGCCGCCTTCGACGACGGTGGTGTGGACGAGGGGGCCGTCGACGGCGGTGACCTCTAGGGTGACTTTGCCGTCGTCGACGAGGATGCGTTCACCGGGGGTGACGTCGGCCGCGAGCCCTTCGTGGGTCGTTCCGCAGGTCTGGCGGTCACCTTCGACGCCTTCTTCGACGGTGAGGGTGAAAGTGTCTCCGCGTTCAAGGAGTACGGGGCCTTCGCTGAAGCGGCCGAGTCGGATCTTCGGGCCTTGAAGGTCGGCGAGGATTCCGACGCTGCGGCCGGTCTCGTCGGAGGCCTTTCGCACGTGGTGGTAGCGCTCCTCGTGTTCGGCGTAGGTGCCGTGGCTGAGGTTGAAGCGGGCTACGTCCATTCCGGCTTCGACCAGGGCCTTGATCTGGTCGTACGAGTCGGTGGCGGGGCCCAATGTACAGACGATTTTTGCTCGGCGCATGGTTCGAGCCTAGGCCTTACCGGCGGGTAGAGAATTGGTCGGACGTGACTACCCAACAACCTTTGCGTGAAGAGCTATTGACAACTGTTGAATTGTGCGAGGGTGCGCTCCGATGAGCAGAACGGGATTTGGGCACACCTCGGTCGCATTTATCCATTCACCTGCGCGAGCCCGCACAGGAGAAGCAGTCGGTCACCGACCGTCACTTTCTCTACAACTGCGGCGGCGCCATCGTGAATCGGGCGTTGACCTGGGCGTAGACGTGTTGGCGTTGGGGTTCGAGGTCGAGGGCGGCGGCTTCGTCCTCGATGGGGCCGCCGCCGTAGGCGGATCTGGTGCGCATGGCGCGGGAGGCCTGGGCTTCGAACGCATACGGTGGGGTGCTTTCGGCGCCGATGTCGGCGAGTTCGACGAGGGCGGAGAGGTGGGTCCCGAGCGCCTCGGCGTATTCGCGGGCGCGTTGGAGGGCTTCCCGGACGGCTTGCTGCCTGGCGGTGCGGTGGGCGGGTGAGTCGGGGCGCAGGGCCCACCAGGGGCCGTCGACGCGGGTGAGGTCGCGGTCCGCGAGTGCGGAGGTGAGTTCGCCGAGTGCGGTGAAGTCGGTGAGTTCGGCGCTGATGTGGACGCGGCCGTGGTACGTACGGACGCGTTCGCCGCGGCCGCGTCTGCTGAGTTCGGGGCTGATGGAGAAGGCGCCGGTTTCCAGGCGTTCGACTGCGTCGCCGTACGACTTGACGAGGTCGAGGGCGGCGGCATTGCGGCGGGTGAGATCGGCGAGGGCTTCGCGGCGGTCCCGGCCGTGGGCCTCGACGGTGATGCCGATGCGGGCGATCTCGGGGTCGACTTCGAGGTGGGCTTCGCCTCGCACGGCGATGCGCGGGGATTCGGGTGTGCCGTAGGGGACGGCGGGTTGGGGTTCTTGTGAGGTGGAGTCCGCGGTGGGGGCCATACGTCCCACTCTGTCACCGGGAGGGCCGGTTGTGGCGCTCACAGGTCATCAGATCGAAACCTCCTGGACCTGTTGCGGGGTTGGCTGTTGGGCCAGAATCTACGCGCGTCGTTGACCTTTTCCCGAGGAGCCACAGAGATGCCGTTGAACCGCCGGAAGTTCCTGAAGAAGTCCGCCGTGACGGGTGCGGGGGTCGCGCTCGCCGGGGCGGCCGCGGCTCCGGCGGCGCGGGCTGCCGAGGTCTCGGGGGGCAAGAAGTCCCCGAAGCGGTACTCGCTGACGGTGATGGGCACGACGGATCTGCACGGCCACGTCTTCAACTGGGACTACTTCAAGGACGCGGAGTACACGGACAAGGCGGGCAACGCGCAGGGTCTTGCGCGGATTTCGACGCTGGTGAACGAGATCCGCAAGGAGAAGGGCCGCTGCAACACGCTGCTGCTGGACGCGGGCGACACGATCCAGGGCACTCCTTTGACGTACTACTACGCGAAGGTGGACCCGATCACCGCCAAGGGCGGTCCCGTCCACCCGATGGCGCAGGCGATGAACGCGATCGGGTTCGACGCCGCGGCGCTCGGCAACCACGAGTTCAACTACGGCATCGAGACGTTGCGGAAGTTCGAGTCGCAGTGTCGCTTCCCGCTGCTGGGCGCGAACGCGCTGGACGCGAAGACGCTGAAGCCGGCGTTCCCTCCGTACTTCATCAAGAAGTTCCACGTCCCGGGCGCCCCGCCGGTGAAGGTGGCGGTCCTCGGTCTGACGAACCCGGGGATCGCGATCTGGGACAAGGCCTACGTCCAGGGCAGGTTGACGTTCCCGGGCCTGGAGGAGCAGGCGGCGAAGTGGGTGCCGAAGCTGCGGTCCATGGGTGCGGACGTCGTGGTCGTGTCGGCGCACTCCGGCTCGTCGGGCACCTCGTCGTACGGTGATCAGCTGCCGTACGTCGAGAACTCGGCGGCGCTGGTCGCGCAGCAGGTGCCGGGTATCGACGCGATTCTCGTGGGGCACGCGCATGTGGAGATTCCCGAGCTGAAGGTCACCAACGCGGCGACCGGCAGGACGGTCGTGCTGTCGGAGCCGCTGGCGTACGCGGAGCGGCTGTCGGTATTCGACTTCGAGTTGGTCCTCGAGAAGGGGAAGTGGCAGGTCGCGTCGGTGGCGGCGGCGGTCCGCAACTCGAACTCGGTGGCCGACGACCCGAAGATCACCAAGCTGTTGAAGGACGAGCACGACGTGGTCGTGGCGTACGTCAACCAGGTGGTCGGTACGGCGACCCAGACGCTGACGACGGTGGAGGCGCGGTACAAGGACGCCCCGATCATCGACCTGATCACCAAGGTGCAGGAGGACGTGGTCAAGGCGGCGCTGGCGGGCACGGCGTACGCGTCGCTGCCGGTGATCGCGCAGGCGTCGCCGTTCTCCCGTACGTCGGAGATTCCGGCCGGCGACGTGACGATCCGGGATCTGTCGAGCCTGTACGTGTACGACAACACACTGGTCGCGAAGGTGATGACGGGGGCGCAGATCCGGGCGTACCTGGAGTACTCGGCGAACTACTTCGTGCAGACGGCGGCGGACGCCACGATCGACGTGGAGAAGCTGACGAACGCGAACAACCGCCCGGACTACAACTACGACTACGTGTCGGGTCTTCAGTACGACATCGACATCGCGCAGGCGGAAGGTTCGCGGATCAAGAACCTGACCTACAACGGCGCGGCGCTGGACGACGCGCAGCAGTTCGTGCTGGCGGTGAACAACTACCGCGCCAATGGCGGCGGTGCCTTCCCGCATGTCGCTTCGGCCACCGAGGTGTGGTCTGAGTCGACGGAGATCCGTACGCGGATCTCCGAGTGGGTGACCGCGAAGGGCACGCTCGACCCGAAGGAGTTCGCTTCGGTGGACTGGAAGCTGACGCGGGACGGCACGCCCGTCTTCTAGAGCGGTCCGTTTCCAGAGCGGTCCGTTTCCAGAGCGGTCCGTTTCCAGAGCGGTCCGTCCGGCGACGCGCGCCCCGGCGATGTCCAGGGGCGCGTTGCCGTAGCGGTTGCTGAGTCGCACGCCGGGCGGCCTCGTCGCCGACGGGCGTCTTCCGCGCCCGCCGGCGTTTTACCGTCCCTCGACGAGGGAGGTGAGGGCCGGGGTCGTCCGGCGTGCGGGTGGGACCTGCGGGCGCGGTTCGAGTCCGAAGGTGGTGAAGGCGGTTCGGCCGGGCAGCGGGTAGGGGTCCTTGCCGGTGAGGGAGTTGAGGATGGTGGCGCTGCGCCAGGCAGCGAGGCCGAGGTCCGGGGCGCCGACGCCGTGGGTGTGGAGTTCGGCGTTCTGGACGTAGACGTGACCGGCGACGGAGGGTTCGAGGACCAGGCGGAACTGGTCGTCGATACGGGGGCGTTCGCTGCCGTCGCGGCGCAGATAGGGGTCGAGTCCGGCGAGGATCTGACCGAGGGGGCGTTCGCGGTAGCCGGTGGCGAGGACGACGGCGTCGGTGGTGAGCCGGGAGCGGGCGCCCTGCTGGCCGTGTTCGAGGTGGAGTTCGACCTTGGCGGTGGCGACACGGCCCGCGGTGCGGACGGTGACGGCGGGGGTGAGGACGGCGTCGGGCCAGCCGCCGTGCAGGGTGCGGCGGTAGAGCTCGTCGTGGATGGCGGCGATGGTGTCCGCGTCGATGCCTTTGTGGAGCTGCCATTGGGCGGCGACGAGCCGGTCACGGACGGGTTCGGTGAGGGCGTGGAAGTAGCGCGTGTAGTCGGGGGTGAAGTGTTCCAGGCCGAGCTTGGAGTACTCCATGGGTGCGAATGCTTCGGTGCGGGCGAGCCAGTGGATCTTCTCGCGGCCCGAGGGGCGGTTGCGCAGGAGGTCGAGGAAGACTTCGGCGCCGGACTGCCCCGCGCCGATGACGGTGATGTGTTCGGCGGTGAGGAACTGCTCGCGGTGTTTGAGGTAGTCCGAGGCGTGGATGACGGGCACGCCCGGGGCTTCGACGAGGGGTTTGAGGGGTTCGGGGATGTGCGGGGCGGTGCCGACGCCGAGGACGATGTTGCGGGTGTAGGAGCGGCCGAGGGATTGGGCTTCTCCGTCGGTGCCGAGCTGGGTGAAGTCGACTTCGAACAGGGCGCGTTCGGGGTTCCAGCGGACGGCGTCGACCTGGTGGCCGAAGTGGAGTCCGGGGATGCTGTCGGCGACCCATCGGCAGTAGGCGTCGTATTCGGCGCGCTGGATGTGGAAGCGCTCGGCGAAGTAGAAGGGGAAGAGGCGTTCGCGGGCCTTGAGGTAGTTGAGGAACGACCACGGGTTCACGGGGTCGGCGAGGGTCACCAGGTCGGCGAGGAAGGGAACTTGGAGGGTGGCGCCGTCGATGAGGAGGCCGGGATGCCAGTCGAAGCCGGGGCGTTGTTCGTAGAAGACGGTGTCGAGTTCGACGAGGGGGTGGGCGAGGGCGGCGAGGGAGAGGTTGAAGGGGCCGATGCCGATCCCCACCAGGTCGCGGGGTGCTTCGGCGGCGGGGCGTGGAGGGGTGGGCGTCGGGCTCATCGGGGTGTGTGTCCTTCCACCAGTTTCAGGAGCGCGGCCAGGTCGCCCGGCCGGGTGTAGGGGTTGAGGAGCGTGGCTTTGAGCCAGAGGCGGCCGTCGAGCGCGGCGCGGCCGAGGACGGCGCGGCCTTCGTGCAGGAGGGTGCGGCGTACGGCGGCGATGGTGTCGTCGGTGGCCCCCGCGGGCCGGAACAGGACGGTGCTGATGACCGGCCGGTCGTAGAGCTCGAAGCCGGGGTGGGCGGCTATCAGGTCGGCCAGCTCTCCGGCGCGGGCGCAGACTTGGTCCACGAGGGCGCCGATGCCGTCCCTGCCCAGGGTTTTGAGGGTGACGGCGATTTTGAGGATGTCGGGGCGGCGGGTGGTGCGCAGGGAGCGGCCGAGGAGGTCGGGGAGGCCTGCCTCGGTGTCGTCGTCGGCGTTGAGGTAGTCGGCGCGGTGTTCCAGTACGGCGAGGTCGTTGGGATCGCGTACCGCGAGGAGTCCGGCGGCGACGGGCTGCCAGCCGAGTTTGTGCAGGTCGAGGGTGACGGTGTGGGCGCGGCCGAGCCCGTCGAGTCGGGCGCGGTGCCGGTCGCTGAAGAGGAGGCCTCCGCCATAGGCGGCGTCGATGTGGAGGCGGGCACCGTGGGCGGCGCACAGGTCGGCGATGTCGGGCAGCGGGTCGATGAGACCTGCGTCGGTGGTGCCCGCGGTGGCGGCTACGACGAAGGAGCCGCGCGGGCCGTGCAACTCGGTGAGGGCTTCGTCGAGGGCGGCCGGGTCCATCGTTCCTGCAGGGGCGGGGACGACGACGGGGTCGGGCAGGCCGAGCAGCCAGGCGGCTCGGTGCAGGGAGTGGTGGGCGTTGGCTCCGCAGACGAGCTGCACGCCGCCGTGGGCTTCGCGGGCGAGGAGGAGGGCGAGCTGGTTGGACTCGGTGCCGCCGGTGGTGACGAGGGCGGCGCCTTGCGCGTCGTACACCTCGTGGGCCAGTGCCCTGGTGACGAGGGCCTCCAGCTCCGAGGCGGCCGGCGCCTGGTCCCAGGAGTCAAGGGACGGGTTGAGGGCGCAGGCGGCGAGGTCGGCTGCGGTGGCGACGGCGAGGGGTGGGCAGTGCAGGTGGGCCGCGCAGAGCGGGTCTGCGGGGTCGGCGGCGCCCTCGGCGAGGGCCCGCACGAGGATGTGCAGGGCGTCCTCGCCGCCCTGCCGGGGCAGTACGTCGCCGACCGCGTCCCGTACGCGCCGTGCCACCGCCTCGGGTCCCCCCGCGGGCAGTGGTCCTCCGCGGGCGGCGCCGCCCTCTTGGAGTGCGTCGAGGACGGTCTCGAGCAACGGCCGCAGTGCGCCGGGACCTTCGGGGCCTGAGGCGAGGGGCGGCGTGCTCATGGGGGTCCTCCGGTGGGCGCGCGGCGCGGGGAATCCAAGGGTGTACGCATTTGGGGTCTGCGCGCCCGTATAGGAAACGATCCGACCCAAAAGGGGGTACTGCCGTGCGGAGGAAACGTGTTGGGTCGGCGAAGGTGCTAGATGTCTTGCGCCCGGGCCGGGTTGACGTCTCGTATTGACGTGGGGCGCCGAAGGAGTGGGTCCACTGTGGGCCCGTTGTCGCAGACCTGCTGTTCGATGACCGCCGGCCGCCTGTGGATGCGGTGGGTTTTGTTCGCCCCCGCCGGCCCTGCCCGTCCCGTGCAGCTTTCGGCTGAGGGTGGGTGGAGGCTGGCCGCGCAGTTGCCCGCGTCCCTGAAGGGGCGCGGGCAACTGGGAGTTCTTTGAGCGGGGCCCGGGGGCGTGGGCGGGAACCCTACGCCTCGCGTACCCGCAATGCCCTTTTCAGGTCGTCGAGTTGGTCGGCGAGCTTGCGGCGCAGTGCCGGGATGGGGTCGGCGTCTCGGAGGCAGGCCTCGCCGAGGGCGAGGGTCTCGGCGGAGATGGCGTGGACGGGGAAGGCCCAACGGCCCGCGGCCTCGGCGATCGCGGGGCCGCGGCGGGCGGCGACGGCCACGGCGTCGGGCCAGTAGCGCTCGACGTACTCGCGGACGAGGTCGGCCTGTTCGGGCTGCCAGAAGCCCTGGGCGGTGGCGGTGAAGAGGTAGTTGGAGAGGTCGTCGGCCGAGAACATCGCCTCCCATGCCGTGCGCTTCGCCTCGGGGTCGGGCAGCGCGGCGTGGCAGCGTGCCGCGCCTTCCTGGCCGGTGGCGCTGGGGTCCTGGACGAGTTCGGCGTCGATGACGGCGTCGTCGACGGCGCCGAGGACGGCGAGCCGCCCGAGGATGCGCCAGCGCAGTTCGGGGTCGAGCTCGGGACCGCCGGGCACGGTGCCTTCGGAGAACCAGGCACTGATGGTGTCGGGGTGGGCGGCGACGTCGATGAAGTGGCGTACGGCGGTGAGGCGCAGTCCGGGGTGGGAGCCGTCCTCGGTGCGGCGGATGAGGTCGCGGCACAGGGCGGTGAGGGTGGCGAGGGCGGCGGGGCGCTCCTCGGGCGCCAGGTAGCGGTCGGCGATGTGGGCGGCCGCGAAGGACAGGACGCCCTGGACGAGAGCGAGGTCGGTCTCGTGCGGGAGGTGGGCACGGGCGGCGTCGATGTAGGCCATGGCGGGCAGTTCGCCGTCGCGTACGGCGTCGCGCAGGGCATTCCAGACGACGGCCCGGGTGAGCGGGTCGGGCAGGCCGGAGAGGGCCGCGTGGACGGTCTCGAAGGACGCGGGGTCGAAGCGGACCTTCGCGTAGGACAGGTCGCCGTCGTTGAGGAGGAGCAGGGCGGGGCGCTTGCCGATCGCCGTCGGCTCGGCCTGCGGTACGTCGACGTCGAGGCGCTCGCGCAGGGTGAGGCGGCCCTCGCCGGTGAGGTCCTGGTCGTAGAGGCCGACGGCGATGCGGTGCGGGCGGCTGCCGTCGTGCCGCACCGTGAGGGTGTGGGTGCCGTCGGCCGCCGCGGTGATCGTGGGGGTGAGGGTGTCGACGCCGGTGGTGCGCAGCCAGGCGTCGGCCCAGGCGTGCACATCGCGTTCGGTGGCGGAGGCGAGGTTGTCGATGAAGTCGGCGAGGGTGGCGTTGGCGAACTTGTGGCGGGCGAAGTGGGTGTTGATGCCGGCGAGGAAGTCCTTCTCGCCGAGCCAGGCCACCAGTTGGCGCAGGGCGGAGGCGCCCTTGGCGTAGGAGATACCGTCGAAGTTGAGCATGGCGGACGCGGTGTCGGGGACGGCGTCCGGGTCGGGGGCGACGGGGTGGGTGGAGGGGCGCTGGTCCGCGTCGTAGCCCCAGGACTTGCGGGCGACGCCGAAGTCGGTCCAGGTGTCGGTGAAGCGGGTGGCTTCGGTGAGGGTCTGGTAGCCCATGTACTCGGCGAAGGACTCGTTCAGCCAGATGTCGTCCCACCAGCGCAGGGTGACGAGGTCGCCGAACCACATGTGGGCCATTTCGTGGGCGATGACCATGGCGCGGGTCTGCCGCTCGGTGTCGGTGACGGCGGAGCGGTAGATGAACTCGTCGCGGAAGGTGACGAGCCCGGGGTTCTCCATGGCGCCGGCGTTGAACTCGGGGACGAACGCCTGATCGTAGGAGTCGAAGGGGTAGGGCTCGTCGAACTTCTCGTGGTAGCGGTCGAAGCAGGCGCGGGTGACGTCGAGGATCTCGTCGGCGTCGGCGTCCATGTGGGGGGCCAGGGAGCGGCGGCAGTGGATGCCGAAGGGCAGGCCGCGGTGTTCGGTGCGGACGGAGTGCCAGGGTCCCGCGGCGACGGCGACCAGGTAGGTGGAGATCAGCGGGGTGGGCGCGGCCTTCCAGCGGCCCTCCCCGAGGTGCTCGGTGACGCCGTTGGCGAGGACGGTCCAGCCGTCGGGGGCGGTGACGGACAGGTCGAAGACGGCCTTCAGGTCGGGCTGGTCGAAGGCGGCGAAGACACGCTGGACGTCTTCCATGAACAGCTGGGTGTAGAGGTAGGTCTCGCCGTCGGTGGGGTCGGTGAAGCGGTGCATGCCCTCGCCGGTGCGGGAGTAGCGCATGGAGACGTCGACGCGCAGCTCGTGCTCGCCCGCGGTCAGTCCCTTGAGCGGCAGCCGGTTCTCGACGAGGGTCTCGGGGTCGAGGGGCTGCCCGTCGAGGGTGACGGAGCGCAGCTCGGCGGGCTTCAGCTCGACGAAGGTGTCCGCGTCGGCGCGGACGGTGAACCGGATGACGGTCAGGGAGTCGAAGGTCTCGTCCCCGCGGGTCAGATCGAGTTCGATCCCGTAGTGGTGGACGTCGAGGAGCTTGGCACGGGTCTGCGCTTCGTCGCGCGTCAGTACGGACATGGGGCCATGCTGCCTGATGCTGCTGACAGGGCACAGAGGTGGCCCGATACGAGCTTTATGTCCCACGGTGGCCGCGGGGGCAGGCGCGCGTCGGCTACGGGGTGCGATCCTGCTCCAGCTTCTTGTTGCGGACCTCGCGGCGGCCGGGGACACGGGTGTCCGGGTGCGGCAGGCCTGGGCCGGGGACGGGGACGGGGACGGGCGGTATGTGCCCCTTGGCCTGGGCGCGCAGTTCGCGCAGCTCCCGTTCGAGGGCTCGGTGGCGCCGGTGGGTGTCGTACAGGTAGCGGACCTTGGTGCGCAGCGCCCAGGGGTCGACGGGCTTCATGACGAGGTCGGCGACGCCGAGGCCGAAGGCGATGGAGGCGAGTTCGGCGTCCGGGCCGAAGCCGGTGAGCAGGATGATGGGGATGTGCTGGGTCTGCTCCACGCGCCGCATGTAGCGCACGACGTCCAGGCCGCTGACGCCGGGCATGCGCACGTCGAGGAGGAGCAGCCCGACCTGGCCGCGCAGGACTTCCTTGAGCGCTTCGTCGCCGCTGGTCGCGCGGGACACCTGGTAGCCGAGCGGGGCCAGCGCGCTCTCCAGGGCGTACAGCGTGTCCTCATGATCATCGACGATGAGGATCTTGGCATCAGACGGCATGGCCCGACGTCCCCTCGTTTGGACATACCAGCTTCTGCCCGTTCCGACTCACGAGGTGCGCCCGTGGTTGTGGCGGGAAGTGCCGGCGGCGAGTGCCCGGCGAAGAGTGCTCACGCAGCATGCACGCTGCGACCGCCCGGTGTCACTCCCCCGCGTCGGCCGTACCGTTGCCCGCGTCGTCCGCGATGCGCTCGTGGTGGCGGATGACCTCGGCGATGATGAAATTCAGCAATTTTTCGGCGAAGGCCGGATCCAGCTTGGCGTTCTCGGCGAGCCGGCGGAGCCGGGCGATCTGGTGGGCCTCTCGGGACGGGTCGGCGGGCGGCAGCTGGTGTGCGGCCTTGAGGTGGCCGACCTGCTGGGTGCACTTGAACCGCTCGGCGAGCATGTGCACGACGGCGGCGTCGATGTTGTCGATGCTGTCGCGCAGCCGGGCGAGTTCGGCGCGGACCGCGGGGTCGACCTGGCCGCTTCCGCCGCCGGTCGCTTCGTTGGTGTTGCTCGTCGTCATGGGGTCCAACCCTACGTGGCCTACAGCGGCTCGATCATGGGTCCCTGGGTGGCGTGCGGCCCCTCGATCATCGGCGGATCGTCGGGGTCCGGTATCCGGTTGCTCCAGCCGCCGGGGACGGTTCGGCCCTGCTGCTCGCGGAAGCGGACGGGCGCCATGCCGACGCGGCGGGTGAACAGGCGGGAGAAGTAGGCGGGATCGTCGTAGCCGACGCGGCGGGCGACGGCGGCGACCGGGAGCTCGGTGGCGGCGAGGAGTTCCTTGGCGCGGCCCAGGCGGATACCGAGGAGGTAGTCCTTGGGGCTGCATCCGGCGCCGCGGCGGACGGCGGTGCGCAGTTCGGCGGGGGTCATCCCGTGCCGGGCCGCGTGTTCGGCGACGGACAGCGGTTGGAAGGCGTCGCGGGCGAGGGCCTGCAGGACCTCGTCGCCGTCAGGGGCGAGGTCGGCGCGGGCGCGGCGCAGGGCGACAAGGAGTTCGTGGACGGCGGCGCCCGTCTCGACCTCGAGGAGGGGGTTGCCGCGGCGGGCGGCGCGGGCGATGCGGCCGACGACGGCGCGGGCGGCGCCCGCGTCGGCGAGGGGCACGACGGGCCGGTCCGGTTCGATGTAGCCGAGTTCGGTGTATGTCGCTGTCGCGGGCCCGGTGAAGTCGACGAAGCACTCGTCCCAGCTCGGGTCGGGCCCGTAGTGGTGCGGTACGCCGGGGGTGAGCCAGATCAGGGCGGGCGCGGTGACTCGGTGGCGGTGCCCGTCGGGGGTCCGGTACCAGCCGCTGCCCGCGCTGATCACGACGGCGACGTGGTGGTCGAGGTTGCGCGGTCCGACGACGGGCAGCTCGCCGTGCTGGAGGCCGACGCCGAGGCAGGCGAGGCCGAGCCGGTGATGGACAGGTGCGGGGGTGAAATAGCGCATCCAGGTGTGGTACATCCGCTTTTCTCCCGCCCCGCTCGGCGACTCCGGCGTGTCTGCACACGTACCTGAACGTCACTGCGTGCCCGTACGCGTCGCTTGCGTCCAATCAGCGCTGATCTTTGTCCATGGACGCGGCCGCCGCCAGGGGGTGATCGTGTGGCCATGAGCGAGTTCACGGTGGGGGACACGGATTTTCTGCTGGACGGACGCCCGGTGCGGCTGCTGTCCGGTGCACTGCACTACTTCCGGGTGCACGAGGAGCAGTGGGCGCATCGGCTGGGGATGCTGCGGGCGATGGGGCTCAACTGTGTGGAGACGTACGTTCCGTGGAATCTCCACGAGCCTCGCCCCGGCGTCTTCCGGGAGGTCCGGCAGCTGGGCCGCTTTCTGGACGCGGCGCGTGAGGCCGGGCTGTGGGCGATCGTGCGTCCCGGGCCGTACATCTGCGCCGAGTGGGACAACGGCGGGCTGCCGCACTGGCTGACCGGGCGGATCCGGACGCGGGACGCCGAGTATCTGGGACATGTGGAGCGCTGGTTCCACCATCTGCTGGGCGAGATCGTGCCGCGGCAGATCGACCGTGGCGGCCCGGTGCTGATGGTGCAGGTCGAGAACGAGTACGGCAGCTACGGCTCCGACCAGGTGTATCTGCGCCGGCTGGCCGAGCTGCTGCGCGCCGAGGGCGTGAGCGTTCCGCTGTTCACCTCGGACGGCCCCGAGGACCACATGCTCACCGGCGGTTCGATCCCCGGCATCCTGGCGACCGCCAATTTCGGCTCCCACGCGCGCGTGGCCTTCGAGACACTGCGCCGGCACCGGCCGAAGGGCCCGCTGATGTGCATGGAATTCTGGTGCGGCTGGTTCGACCACTGGGGCGCCGATCACGTCGTACGCGATCCGGGGGACGCGGCGGACGCGCTGCGGGAGATCCTGGAGTGCGGGGCTTCGGTCAACGTCTACATGGCGCACGGGGGCACCAACTTCGCCGGCTGGGCGGGCGCCAACCGGGGCGGCGGCGATCTGCACGAGGGCCCGCTGGAGCCGGACGTCACCTCCTACGACTACGACGCGCCGATCGACGAGCTCGGGCGCCCCACCGAGAAGTTCTGGCGCTTCCGGGAGATCCTCGCCGGGTACGCGGACGGGCCGCTGCCCGACGTACCGCCGCCGCCCGCGCGCCTCGGGGCGTCCGCGTCGGCCGGCCTTCGGCAATGGGCCTCCCTGGACGCCGTCCTGGAGACGCTGGGCGGCCCCGGGGGCGAGTACCCCGTGCCGCCGACCTTCGAGGAACTGGACGTGGACCAGGGGCTGGTCAAGTACGAGGTGACCGTGCCCGGCCCCCGGCAGCCCTATCCGCTGACCCTGCGTGGGCTGCGGGACCTCGCGGTGGCGTACGTCGACGGCGCGCGGGCCGGGGTGCTCACCGAGGACGAGCCGCAGCTCAAGGAGCCCGTCGTGGGGCACGCGCGCGTGGAGCTGTGGGTGGAGTCCCTGGGGAGGGTCAACTACGGGCCGCGCACCGGCGAGCCGAAGGGCATCACGGGGGGCGTGCTGCACGAGCGGCAGTATCTGCACGGAGTGCGGGCGCGAGGGCTGCGTCTCGACGCCCTGGACGACATCGGGCGTATCCCTTTCCGGGAACTCCCCGAGGACGGCGCCCCCGGCCTGTACCGCGGCACCGTCGAGGTGCGCGGCGCCGGGGACGCCTTCCTCGAACTCCCGGGCTGGACCCGGGGGTTCGTTTGGATCAACGGATTCAATCTCGGACGGTACTGGTCCGTGGGTCCACAGCGCTCGCTGTACGTCCCTGGTCCTGTCCTGCGCGAGGGCGTCAACGAGGTGTGGGTGCTGGAGCTTCAGGAGGCTCCACCGTCTCAGGAGACCTCGGTGACCCTGGAGACCTCGGTGACCTCGAAGGAGTCCAGGGAGAACTCCGCCGTGCCGTCGTCCCCGATCTTGCGCAGTCCGACCCAGGCCTCGCCGTCCCGGGGCGCGGTGAACTCGTAGGTCACTTCGGCCGGTTCAGTGGCGACGGGCAGGTCGGTGCGGTCGGTCTCGCTCGTCGTCGCCCCTCGGTCGACGGCGGTGATCCAGGAGTACTGCCCGGCCTTCTCGTTCTCGTAGCGGAAGGTGACCCGGTAGCGGCTGCCCGGCTCGAACCGGACGGTGTGCGGCACGGTCCGGTAGACCAGGCCGTCGTTCTCGCCGCGCGACTTCAACGACTGGGAGCCGTCGATGACGTCGTCGATCGTCTTGCCGTTCCAGCCGCGCTGGGTGAACGGCGCGTGCCGCTGGGCGATGTGGGTGCGCGGGTCGGTGGCGCCGCCCGCGTCGCCCTTGACGAAGGGGCCCCAGCCCTGGGGGACGTTCTCGAAGTCCTCGAAGACGAGGGTGCCCTGCTTCGCCGTAGGGCGTGCCGGCACGACCCTTACGTTGTCGAACCGCACGCGCGCGTGCCCGGCGGCGGCGCGCAGGGTGAGGTCGACCCCTCCGCCGCCCTCGGGCACCGTGAAGTACGTGAACAGCCGCTGGAAGCGGGTGCCGTGCTTGCGGTCGGCGGCGACGTAGTTGCCCGCGGTGGACGTCTCGGTCCAGTTGGCGGCGGTGACACCGTCGGCGGTACGAATGTGGAGGGACGCCTTGCGGGTGTCGTCCGCGCTCTCGCCGACCTCGACCTGGACGGAGGCGGCGTACGGGCCGGGCTTCAGACGGGTGAGCCGCTGGGAGACGGTGGCGGCGCCGCCGGAGGCGATCACCAGCTCGTAGTCGCCGAGGTCGCTGAGCTCGACGGAGGCGGGACCACTGACCGTCCAGCCCTTCAGGGAGCCGGAGTTGAAGCCCGGGTCGTGGAGCGGAGTGGCCTGGCCCCAGGCGGGGTCGGGGGTGTCGGCGACGCGGGTGCGGTAGAGGACGTACGGCTGCTTGGCCGAGGCGTCGAGGGTGATCCTGCCGGCGCGTACGGGGACGTATGTCAGGAACACCCGGCCCTGGTCGGTGAGCCGGTACAGGGCGGCCCGGGACAGTCCCTCCCATGCGCGCGGGAGCCGCCAGCTGCTGCTGCCGCCCGCGGGGTTGTAGTGATACAGCTTCGTGGGCTTCTTGGGGTCCCAGGGGAGGAGATAAGAGCCTCCGTCGTAGACGAGCCGTCCGTCGGTGGTGATGCGACGGGTGCCGTCGGCGTCGGAGACGGACGTGGCCCCCTCGAAGGTGATCTCGTGCTCGCCCCACGTCCTGATCGGGAACGCCTGGAGGTACTTGGCGGGCAGCGAGTGGGTCCAGATCAGGTCGTAGAAGTAGGTCCAGTCGGTCTTGCCGGTCCAGCCCTCGAAGTTGCCCATGCGGGCGATGCCCAGCAAGGTGGGCCACTTGTCGGCGAAGACGTCCTTCTGGTGGTTGCGGATGAAGCGGACGAGCCGTGAGTTGACGCCGCGGGATGTGTCGGGGCCGTAGTCCGTCTCGGTCGCCCAGTGCGACCACAGAGAGGAGCGCTCCAGGCCGTGGCCCCACTCGGAGGTGACGTGCCAACCCTGGTCGCGCAGGGCGCGCTGGAGTCGGTCGGAGGTCCACCCAGACTCGCGGAAGACGTCGATGTAGAGGGAATTGAGGGCAGGGTGTGCGTCGGCCCGCAGGTCCGCGAAGCGACGCACGATGTCGCCGGAGACGAGATCGCGGCGCTGGTCGATCCGGTAGGACTGGTCCAGCCAGTCCCACTGCTCGTTGGTCTTGTCGACGAGGGTCTCGGAGAAGGCGTGGGCGACGGGGTAGGACTCGGTGGCGTTGACGTGGACGGCGAAGTCGCTGTTCCACTTCCTGCCCTCGCCGACCAGGGTGTTGAGGTCGTCCAGGCCGCCCGCGCGCTCGTTGTAGTTGCCCGCGTAGTCGGGGTGCGCGGAGTCGTGGCCCTCGGACTGGTAGCCCTTGAGGAGGGTGAACTGCCGCAGTCCGTCGGTCGCCAGGGAGATCCGCTTGACGTTGTCGAGGGTGGCGAGGAACGGATTGGTGGCCTGCGAGGCGAAGTTGAAGGGAATGTGCGGGACGACACGCAGATACGTCTCGTCGGCGCCGAGCGGGCTGACCATGATGTCGCGGAAGGCGATCGCCGCGTCCTGCCAGTCGATCACGCCGTCCCCGTTGCGGTCGCCGGTGACGATGACCGTGGCGTACGGAAGGGGCTCGGTGTCGGTGGCGGTCGCCGCGCGGTGGGTCCACTGCCCGGGGGTGAGCTGCGCCTTGACGTAGCCGTCCTTGCGGACCGTCTGCCGCCACAGCCTGCCGTTCTCCCACGAGCTGGTGCCGTCGGGCTTGTCATAGACCGTGTTGGTCTCCACGGCAGCCGCGAGTCCGTGGTGCGCGACGACGGCGTACGCGCATCCGGTGGCCGTGTCGGTCGGGCTGTCGGCGGTCGGGGTGAGCAGGGTGTCGCCGCTCCGGGACTTGTCCAACTGAATGCGGGCGGCCAGGAGTTGGGCGCCGGACTGATCGCTGCGGACGGAGAGCAGGGCGAGGCCGGGGATGCGGAGCGTTCCGACGGGGAGGGCCGCGGTGTCCGCGATCTCCGTGACGCGCCAGGCCACTTGACGGTTCGTCACGGAGATCTCGACGTCGATCGTGGTGCCGCCGTCGAAGGCGAGCCGGTACGCGACCGCGGTGTCGCCCGCCGTGGCGGTGACCGTCGGGGTGCGCTCGGTGCCGTCGACGAGCACGGAGGTGACCTCGTCCTCCTGACCGTGCAGGACAGCGCCGGTGGCGCGGTCGGTGTACGAGACGATCCGCGGGAAGGCGGCGGCGACGCGGACCTCGAGGGCGCGGGAGCGGATGACGAGGTCCTCGCCGGAGGCGGCCGCCTCGGCGGAGGCCGTACCCGGCATACCGAGTGCGGCCCCGATTCCGGCCGCGGCGCCCGCCGCGACGACGGCGCGGCGGGTGGGTGCGAACGAGTCCGAGGGCAGGGCGTGTGAAGGCATGGCTGAGGGCTGCAAGTCACTCCTCCTGGGGGCGGGTTCCGTGCCGTCAGCCTGCGCCGGGTGGGGCGAACGTGCCCATGGACAAAGGAGGGAGAGGAGTTGGACTAACGGGTCGGTGGTCTAACGGTCCGACGCCTGCAGCACCTTGTGGAAGTGCACGTCCTGATGCCCGCCCGGGATGCCCTCCGTGCGGCCCGTCTCGCGGTAGCCGTGCCCGCGGTAGAAGTCGGGGGCCTGGAAAGTGAACGACGAGACGATCATCTCGGCGCAGCCGCGCCGGGCGGCCTCCTCCTCGGTCGCCCGGAGCAGCTTGCTCCCCCAGCCCGCGTGCCGCTGGTCCGCACGCACCCACAGCATGTCGACCGCGCAGCAACTGCCCCAGACCCAGGCGGTGAGCCCGCCGACGAGTTCGCCCGCGGCGTCGGTCACGCGGACCGAGAGCGGCGCGGGAACACCGGCGCCGGTGGCTTCCGCGTTGAACGCGGTGAGCTCGTCGTCGAGCCGCCGCTCCAGGGCGCGGTCCTTGCCGCCGACCTCCAACGATGCGGAGACGGGCAGCTGTTGGGTGGGGTCGGCGGGGTGCTCTTCGGTGGTCATGGCGCGGAGTATGCCAGCGCCCCGGGACGACCGCCGAAGGCATTTTCGGCACGGGGCACGGGGCACGGGTCACGCGTCACGGCCGAGCGCACTCCCTCCGTCGGACACGCACCACAGCCGAGGGCCTTTCCGCCACCGGACGCCACGGCCGAGCGCACTCCCGCTACCGGACACGCATCACAGCCGAGCACACTCCCACCGCCGGCGCACGACGCACGCCACAGCCGAGGGCCTTCCCACCGCCGGTCACGCACCACAGCCAACGGCCTTCCCACCGCCGGACACGCACCACAACCGAACGCACTCCCACCGCCGGCGCACGACGCACGCCACAGCCGAGGGGGGCTTTCCACCGCCGTACGCTGCCGCGTCATCGCCGGCCGGTCTTCTCGTACGGCAGCACGCGCGGACCTGCCGGCCGCCCTCCCGTGCGGGGCCGGCCGTGAGGGTGCCCCCAAGGGCGGTGGCGCGTTCGGTGAGACCGACGAAACCGAAGGCGCTGCCGGGGAGGCCGGGGAGCCGCTTGGTGCCGTCGTCGCGTACCTCCAGGCCGGTGGGGCCGAGGCCGGCTCCCGAGACGGCTCCGGAAAGGGGCTCCCGATTCGGGACCCGGAAACGGGACCCGGAAACGGGCTCTCCCCTCCATGGGACCGGCGCAGCGGGGCGCCCGCAACCGGGGTCACGGGCGCCCGCACCGTCATGCGTACGGGGCGACGGCCCCGGCCCTCACAGTCCGGACGCCGCCCGGGCTATGTCGGCCGCGAACGTCGAGACCTCGCTGTACACGCCCGGGTATCCAGGCTCGGCGCAGCCCTGGCCCCAGCTGACGATCCCGACCTGGATGTAGGCACCCGTGTTGTCCTTGCGGAACATGGGCCCGCCGGAGTCGCCCTGGCAGGTGTCGACGCCGCCCTGCTGGACGAATCCGGCGCAAATCTCGTCACCGGGGACGAGGTCACTGCCGTACGCCTGCTGACAGGTGGCGTCGTCGACGAAGGGTACGGTGGCCTTGCGCAGGTAGCGCTGCTGACCGCCGCCCTCGCGGGTGGCGCCCCAGCCGGCGACGGTGAAGTTCCCGTTGTTGTACGCGGTGGTGGTGGCGATCTTCAAGGTGGGCTGCTCGATCGGCTTGGCGAGCTTGATCAGGGCCCAGTCCTTGCCCTTGCCGTTGTAGCCGGGCGCCTGGAGCACCTTGGTCGACTTGACCTTGATCGCGCTGCTGCTCTGCAGGTCGACGACGCCGGCGGTGGCGGTGATGGAGGTGTTGGTGCCCGAGCCGTCCACGCAGTGCGCGGCGGTCAGAACGATGCTCTTGGTGTAGAGGGCGCCGCCACAGCCCATGGACAGCCGCACCATGAACGGGAACTCGCCCTGCGCGGCCCGGGTCCCGCCGACGACGGGCGCGGGCGCGGCCTGGGCGGACAGCGGCTGCAGAGACACCGCGGCGAGCGCGACCGTGGCAACGGCGAGCGCTCTTCTTATGAAGCTGGACTTCTTGAGAGACTTCAACGCGCTTCCTTTCGTGGGGGGTTGAACGCGAGGCGCAGGGCATGGAGAGGTTGTGATGGCATGCCCCTGCCAAGCTGGTGCGGATTATGGGGACCGCCACGCAGCCCGGGCAAGAGCCGCATTCCGGCCAGACACCGCTCCGTGCGCCCGGCCACCCCGCCGCCGGGAGAAAGCCCGCTTAGAGTGGAATCCAGTGCTGACGTCTTCAGGGGGTGCGGACGTGGCCAACGGCGGACCTGTCGAGCACGGCTTCCCGCATCTGGACATGGTGCGGGCGTCGATCACCGCGCTCTACAAGCGGCTCTCGTACGACACCATCCACACCTTCGCGACCAGCGTGGCCCCCGCCGACGTGGCCTTCGCCGACATCGACGACCTGCATCTGGGCGCGCAGCGCGTGGCCCGCGAGATGGTGCGGCACTACCGGCTGCCGGACGCCCGGATGATCATCGGCTTCCGTGAGATGACCCACGCGGCGAACGTCGAACTCGCCGCGGGCCCCGAGTACTTCATCGAGCTCAACGACCGCTTCCGCACCCACCGCCGCGACATCGGCGCCGCCCTCGCCCACGAGGTGATGCACGTCTATCTGCACCGCCTCGACCTCTCCTTCCCCGGCACCCGCGACACCGAGATCCTCACGGACACGGCCGCGACGTACCTCGGCGCCGGCTGGCTCCTGCTTGACGCCTACCGCGAGGACGCGGCGTCCTCGCAGAAGCTCGGCTACCTCACTCCCGAGGAGTTCGGCTACGTCCTCGCCAAACGTGCCCTCGTCTTCGGCGAGGACCCCGCGATCTGGTTCACCAGCCCGCAGGCGTACACCGCGTACGCCAAGGGCATGGCGCAGGCCCGCCGCGACGAACAGCAGCCCCCGCTGACCGCCGCCGGCTGGGCAGGCCGCCGCCGCTACGCGAAGGACCGCCGCTACGCCCAGGACCACCACGCCCCCGGCTCCCACCCCGGTGTCCCCTACGCCTTCACCCCGGACACCCGCGGCCCCTTGCGTGTGTCGTTCCCCTGCCCGACCTGCCACCAGCGGATCAGGGTGCCGGTGCGCGGCCGGGTTCGGGCACGCTGCGCGCTGTGCCGGACGGTGCTGGAGTGCGACACGTGACCGGTGAGATGTGAGGGGCGAAGAGTGAGAGGTGAGGCGTAAGAGGTGAGACAGAACACCCCAAAAGCCTTTGCCTCAGGCGTCCTTCGCGAGCGAGGGTCGAAGGATGAGCACGAACGACCCCGCGGCGCGCCTCTTCACCGCTGTGTACGAGGGTGACGAGGACGCGGTCGTAGGGCTGCTGCTGCGCTCCGACGTGAGCCCGGAGTCGGTGGACGAGGACGGCCAGACGGCGCTGTATCTGGCCGCTGTGAGCGACCAACCCGGCATCGTACGACTGCTGCTGGCGGCCGGCGCAGCCCCCGACCGGCTCAGTCAGGGTACGGACGCTCCGCTGTGCGGTGCGGCCTGCGGCGGCCATACGTCGGTGGTGCGCGCACTGCTCGCGGCCGGGGCCGGCCCGGACACGGTGGAGGCGTTCGGCTTCACCGCCCTGACGTGGGCGCTGCGGCGCGGACACACCGAGGTGGCGGAGGCCCTCCTCGCGGCCGGTGCGGACCCGAACCGGCCCGGCCCGACCGGCGAGCCGCCGCTCGTGGCGGCCGCGCACCGCGGTTCGCCGGGGTGCGTGCGAGTCCTTCTCGCGTACCGAGCGCAGGCGGTCGCCGAGGCTCTCGCCGAGGCCCGCCGGTGGCTGTCCCTGGACGTGGAGGCCGAACTCCGCGCGGGCCTGGCCCGGACCCACGGCCCCGGTCACCCGTACGCGACCCACCGCTATCCGGCGGAGGACGGCATCATCGTCGAGGTCCAGCTCCTCGACGCGGAAGGTCACCCGTTCGCCGCCGACGACCAGCAGACGGGGCATGCCGAGACAGCGGCGCTTCTGGAGACGGCCTTGGGGGCGGCTCCCTGAGCGGGGGCCGTTCAGGGATTTTTCGCCTCTTCGCCGTACCCGTCAAACGCCGGAGGGGCTGATTTTCAGCCCCTCCGGCGTTTGAGGACAAGGCCGTTCAGCCCGATGGGGGTTGGGGGCGGAGACCCCGAGTGACGGGCAGGGGCGGGGGGGGGGGGGAAACCCCCCCCCCCCCCCCCCCCCCCCCCCCCCCCCCCCAAGAACCCCCCCCCCCCCCCCCCCCCGGGGGGGGCGGGCCCCCCCC